>DASYIL010000033.1:0-5788 GCA_035997545.1 Pseudonocardiaceae bacterium | reverse complement strand
AGTTTCTATGAGCGGCTTGGAGCCCCGAAGAACCAGGAGAAGATTTTTTACCGGTTGGAGGGTGAGGACATTCGGCGGATGGCGGCGATCCGTAGCTACAGCCCTCCACCGTAAATTACTGATAGTACCTAATCGGAACGTAAGTTTGTAGACACCGCATCAATGTTGTGCGATACTAGGCGCATGGCGAAGAAAGGCAGAAGAGCTGCCAACGAAGAACGACTGGTCGCGGTGCAGATGCACGAGAACGGGATGTCCGTTCCGCGGATCGCTGAGATCATGAACGTCGGCACCTCTACCGTTTTCGCCTGGATCGATAAATACCGCAAGGGCGGACTGGCTGCGATATCCACGAAGGCCGCCTCGGGTCGTCCGACGACGTTAAGTTAGGCACGGAACCTTGAAGATGTGGATCTTGGGTGGTCCGTCATGGAGTTGGCCATGGTCGGTGCTGCGTTTGATGCGGTGACTGTGCGCGCGGTACCTTTTGATCACTCTGGGGTAGGTGCGGTGTCGTCGTGGTGGGTTGGGTCGTTCGGTGATTTCGTCGGTGGTTTCTTTGAGTGCTGTGGCGAGTCGGTGAGGGGGAAAACCCGCCTGGTTGGTGACCTGGCGGCGGATCGCGCGGTAGCTGCGCATGAAGGATAGATTATCTGGGTCGGTGCCGACGGTGTCGGCGGCGTCTTTCATGACGTGGCGTATCGCATAGTGGGTGAGCAACAGTGACCAGATCTCTTGTTTGACCAGTTGGGGGGTTTTGGACCGCAGCACCCGGTGGTGGCCTGTTTGATGGGTTTCGATCTCGTCGAAGGACAGCTCGATTTCCCAACGTTGATGATAGGCGGCGGCGAGTTCCACTGCGGGCGCGAAACTTGCAACAGGCTTACGTCAGCGTGGTGCAGAGAGTGCTGCCCTCGGTCGTGCAAATCACCACCGACCGTGCCCTCGGCTCCGGCATTGTCTTCGACACCCAGGGCAACATCGTCACCAACGCCCATGTGGTGGGCAAGGCGACCAAGTTCCAGGTGCTTCTGGCTGACAACCCGCAAGCAATCCCCGCCACCCTGGTCGGTACCTACCTACCCGCCGACCTCGCCGTCATCAAGCTCGACCAACCACCGCCCTCGCTGCACCCAGCGCGCTTCGGTGACTCCGCCAGGCTGCAGGTCGGCGACATCGTCATGGCCATGGGCAACCCGCTGGGGCTGACCGGCAGCGTCACCGAGGGGATCATCTCAGCCACCGGCCGTACCATCACCGAGCCTGCAGGAGGCTCCTCCCCAGGCGCGACGCTGCCCGAGGCCATCCAGACCAGTGCCTCGATCAACCCTGGAAACAGCGGCGGCGCGCTCGTCAACCTGGCCGGCGACGTCATCGGCATACCTACCCTGGCCGCGCTCGAGCCGTCGGGAGATGGCGGTGGAAGTGCCCCCGCGCCGGGCATCGGTTTCGCGATTCCCAGCAACATCGTCACCGACATCGCCGGGCAGCTCATCGCACACAACGGCCACGTGGTCAACTCTCATCGCGCCCAGCTCGGCGTCCGGGTGACCACCGTCGTGGACCCGACCGGCCAGCCGGTCGGCATGGGCGTAGTCAGCGTGGCGCCTGGAGGGCCGGCCGCAGCCGCCGGAGTACAGACCGGCGAGGTGATCACCGCGGTCAACAACACTCCGGTACACCGCGCCTCCGATCTCGCCCAGGTGCTGGCAAAGCTCAATCCGGGACAGACTGTTCCGGTCACCCTCACCACCCCGCAGGGCGGGACCCGCACCGTCATGGTCACCCTGGGCCAGCTGCCCGGAAGCTAACCACGCGGCGCGTGACGGCGAGGTTGTGCGGCGATCGCCTTGTGCCGGCTGCGCTGGGACGCCCGGACCCGCGCCGTAGCGCCAGCCCCTGGTCTTGAGGGGCGAGCGGCCAGGCAGTCCCGCGGGCAGCTTCCTGACCCCGATCACCTTCGTCGCGTACGCCTTTGGGCACGCCGATGAGGTGATCAGTGCCCAGCGCATCTGCAGCGCGTTCGTCTATGGCGGTTTGCTCAGGGTGAAGGCCTCCCCGTCCCGTCGCGAGCATCCCGGCCCTCGAGGTCGCCTCGGTGGTCAGCGCCGCGCTGCTCCACGCTGTCGGCCAGGAGCACCGCGGTGTCGTTGAGCCCGGCGCGGCAGGCGACGACGATGCAGACCGAGTGACGGATCACGTGTTGTCGTCGGGTTGTGTGGTGGCGAGGCCGAAGGTGGAGATGGCGCCGGCGAACAGGCAGACGATGCCGAGGGGGCGGGCCCAGCCGGGTGCGAAGACGGTCACGCCTGTGCCGATCACGAGCGTGGCGCCGGCGAAGGCTGCGAGCAGTCGGGGTTTCTGTTTCTGGGCGAGCGGGGGCGGGGTGAGGATGGTCGCGTCGGGGGTGGCTGCCGGGTCGAGGCGGCCCCGGAGGAAAAGGCGGAATAGCAGGACCAGCGAGGGAACCAGCACGATCGCACCGCCGGCGACGGCGATGATGACGGCGAGCAGTGTCGAGCGGCCGGCGGCGGCCTGATCGATCGTCAGTCCGGGCAGGAAGTAGGGCTTTTGCGCGAGGGCCCAACCCGCGACCATCGCCCCGACGGCGAGGGCTGCCGAGGCGCGGGCCGGGCCGAAACGGTTACGCCAGACGAGCAACAGGGTCATCAGTCCTGCTGCGGCCGAGATGCCGATCATCGCGGCGCCACCGTCGCTGGTCAACCCGTTGAACAGTGCTGGGGCGTCATAGCGGACGACGAGCAGGCCAGCGAGTGCGAGCGCGCCTGCGCACAGGCCCGAGGTGAGGGCACGGGCGCGGAAGTCGAGCTCTAGCGTCCGCGCGCCGAGCCGGTGCGCGTCGGCGGCGAGGTAGACCGCGGCGAGGTAGCCACCGGTGGCCACGGCCAGCGCGCCGATGACCACCGAGGTGGGGTTAAGCCAACTGGTGACAGGGTCGCCTGCGGCATTGCCGACGGGGACACGGCCGGAGGCGATCCCCCCGACGACCGTGCCCAGCGCGAATGGAGTCAGGATCGAGGACAGCGCGAACAGGTTTTCGATCGTGCGCTGGCCGCGGGCCCCGTCGAGCTGGCCACGCAGCGCGTAGGAGGCCCCGCGCAGGATGATCCCGACCGCGGCGATGAACAGCGGCACCGCCAGCGTGGAAGTGATCGAGCCGAAGGCGACAGGGTAGGCAGTCCAGCAGACGACCAGCACCAAGATGAGCCAGACGTGATTGGCCTCCCAGACCGGTCCCATCGCGTGCCGTGCGTGGTCCCGGGTTGCCACCCGGCCGGCTCGTCCGGGGCCGGCCAGCAGCGTCCAGAGACCGGCGCCGAAGTCCGCGCCGGCCAGGACGGTGTAGGCGGCAAGACCCGCGAGGATGAACACGATCGGGATGTCAGCCATCCCGGTCAACCTCCAGCGGCACGCGACTAAAGCGGCGCAGCAGCCACGCGACCCCGCCCGCCAGGCCCAGGTAGACCACGATCAGCGTGCCATAGCCGATCGGGATCCCGCGGGCGCCGGTGACGGCTTGCGAGGTGCGCATGATCCCGTAGACGATCCAGGGCTGGCGCCCGACCTCGGTGGTGATCCAGCCGGCGATAAGCGCAATCACCGACAAGGGACCAGCCAGCACGACGGCCCGGTAGAACCAACGCGAGCTGGGCAGCCGTTTATGGCGCAAGCGAACATAGAGGTACACCACGCCCAGCAGCGCCAACAGCGTCCCGATTCCCACCATCGTCTGAAAGGCGAAGCGCTCGACATTGACCGGTGGCCGGTCTTGCGGGGGTACCGCGTCGAGGCCTTGGACCGTCGCGTTGGGGTTATGGAAGGCCAGCAGCGACAGCAGGCGCGGGATCTCGATCCCATAGACGACCTCGTGGCCGTTGTACCAGCCCAGCAGGTGCTCCGGGGCGCCGCGGGTGGTCGGGCCGAGCCCTTCCAGGGCGGCCAGCTTCGTGGGTTGCGCGGTGGCGACTTCGCGTGCGGCCCAGTCACCGATCACGACCTGCAGCGGCGCGGCGATCGCCGCGGCCGACAGCGCGATCGTCAGCGCCGTCCGCTCGTAACGGCCCCACCGGCCGCGCAAAAAGCCCCAAGCGTAGGCGGCGGCGACGAGGAAGCCAGCGACAATGTAGCCGGCGAAGTACATGTGCACGAACTCGTGCCAGAAATAGGAGTTGCCAAACAGCGCCGACCATGGGTGCGCGTCGACCGCGCGGCCGTCCCGCAGCTCGAACCCGCCGGGGTGGTTCATCCAACCGTTGACGGAAATCACGAACAGCGAGCCCGTCACCCCGGCGATCGCAACCGGAATGCCGGACAGGAAATGCAGCCGCGGCGGCAGGCGGTCCCAGCCGTAGACATAGATGGCAACGAAGATCGCCTCGATGAAGAAGGAGAAGCCCTCCAGCGTAAAGCCGAGCCCGAACACATTGCCAAAACTCGCCATGAACTCCGGCCACAGCAGCCCCAGCTCGAAGCTCAGGATCGTCCCCGTCACCACACCAACGGCGAATAGCGCCAGCATCACCTTCGACCAGCGCCGGGCCAGCGTGCGAAACAGCGAGTCCCCGGTACGCAGGTAGCGCCACTCGCAGAACAGGACCATCGCGGGAAAGGCGATCCCGAAACACACCAGCGGGATGTGCACGGCAAGCGACAGCGCCTGCATCTGCCGCGCCTGCAACAGGTAGTCCTGATCGACCACCGCGAACACACCGCTGACAGTCGCCAGGATCGCGGTCACGTCAGAACCCGAATGACGAGCCGGCCGGGAACTTTGGGACTAATCATCGGGATCACAACTCGATCGATCTGGCTTGGTTCGGGAGTCGCGCCCAGACGTTGCACATGCCGGTGTCGACAGTGAATACGGCCTCATCGGTGGCGAGTTCGTCGAGGATCCGCGCCGCGTATTCGGGGTGGATCGGCACGTGCTGCTCGACGTTATGGGTGTAGGCGGTGACCACGTGCTTGAGCGCCTTTTCGTGCCTGCGGAGCATATAGTCCAGGAACGACCGGTCGGTCTTCTGCTTTACCAGCGGCAGCACCGCCCGCAGGGTCGCCGCGACGTCGCCGTGGATCGCCAGCTCCAGCGACGTTCGCCGGCTCAGATGTGCCGGATCGTGGTCGACCTGGATTGTGCGCGTTTTGGGCAGGACCGTCTCATAGGGGGAGTCGGCGCCGAGCAGCAGGTCGGCCTCGTGGGTGGCGTCGTAGCAGGCGCCGTAGCCGAGCAGTCCGCTCATGCCAACATCGTAGGGGTTGTCGAACTGAATCCATTCCTTGCCGCGAAGCGAGTAGCCGATCGGGCTGTTGAGCCTCGCGGCCAGCCCCATCACTTCGGCGTGGGCGCCCTCGACGCCTGCCCCGCAGAACAGCGTCGCGCGTCCGCGTTGTACCGGTCAGGACTGGATAAGCCTGCGCGCCCCTGCTCATCACTGATCCCCGTATCGTCGGCAGTCACGTGGCACGCCTCGCTCTGGCGTATCGAGTCGGACCTGGTGGGTAGGCCCTCGCTGCGGTAGCGGCACGGAGGCATGTTGCAGCTGGCGGGTATGCAAAGACTCCAGCCGGCCGAGACCGCAGATGGGCGTTGGCCCTGACGACATGTGCCTGCTGCGAGGCGAATCTTGACGTCATGGACGTCATCAGGCACACAGATGCTCCTCCAGAAGGCTCCCCGGTAGCCGCGGCGGTGGTCCCTGCCGCCGCTGTCGCTGGCCGGAAGTACGCCGTCGAGCTCATCGGGACGTTCTTCCTCGTCTTCACGATC
>DASYIL010000032.1:0-4616 GCA_035997545.1 Pseudonocardiaceae bacterium | reverse complement strand
GAACCTGTCGCCGACGCGCTGTGGCGGGCCAGCGACGGCTACCTCGACATGCTCGACGCCGCGCGCCGCACATGAGCGGACAATCCGGAGTAGCAATGGTCCTCCCAAGCCGCCTGGCGCCCTGCCTCAGAACAGCTTTCGCTTCAACAAGGCACTCATCTGCCGCTGGTCGGGCGGCACCGTGCCGGCTCTACGCGGCGAAGCGGGCTTGCTGCGGCGCAACACGCTGCCAATGCTGATGAGCAGATTACTGACGCCTGGTGCCGCTAACGCTGTCCGTGATGTTGGTTCGACGGCTTTGTCTAATTGGGGTTCTGCGCGCTTTCTCACTGTCGGGTCGAGGGATGCGCCCGGATTCCGTCGACCGGCCACATCGGCCCGGGCCGGTAGGAGTCAGCTCGTGTGGGGGAGCTCTACCTCCAGCAGGACGCTGGCAGGGCACCCAGCTGATCTCCCCCACCTGGATCGAAAGGAGCACCCAACCACATGCCACCACTCCGGTCCCAGGACTGCTCGGCAAATACGGCTTTTCTGGTGGATCGCCGGGCCCACGGACGAGCTGCCGCGCCTGGGCCTGCCGACCGGGACCTACTCAGCCTTCGGCTTCGGCGGCAACTTCCTGACAGTGCTCCCCCACGCTCGACGCTGTGGTGTGCGTGCTGAACGACACTGGCGTGGAATTGTCCAGCAGCGACTACAGCGAGTTCTTGGGCCAAGTCGTGCGGGAACTGGGCTAACGACCTCGCGCGTGGTCGGCAGTGGCGCGTCGGGGACCGCGGACTGACTCCGACCTCGAACCGGTAAGGGCCGGTAAGGGCCACTGCGGCAATGGTGACATCACCACCTGCACAGCTGGGCCCGACCGAAGCCGAACCGGCAAGGCGGCGCCCGGCGTCATTCCAGTGGCGCAGAGGTTTACCGGCCGGGCCAGGACGTCTTCAACCCGCACATCGAAGGCGTCGCCACAGACTCGTCGCGCCAGGCCATGGGTAACCCGCAGATCGAGAGCAGGGCGGTTCACGGGCTTGGTGATGCCTGGGACAGGGCTGCTGCCGCCACCATGGTTCACGCTGACAGACACCAGCTCGGTTGCGTTACTCATGATCCGAAGCGTGCGCTCGAGCATTTTCGAGCTCTTGGTTACGCGCAACGGAACTACTATTCGTTCATGGCTGATGATCCGGTGGCGTTCCCGGCGCTCGACGGGTCCGAGCTTGCCGTTCTCGAGGTGTTGGGGACGCGCAGGTCGGTGGCCGTGGGCGAGTATCTCTATCGGGAGGGGGACACGAGTTACGACTTCTACGTGGTCCTTTCGGGTGCGGCCGAGATCGTGGTCCGCTCCGACGGCGAGGAGCGGGTCGTCGCCCGCCACGGTGCCGGTCGGTTCCTGGGCGAGCTGAACCTGCTCACTGGTCTGCGGGTGTTCGTCTCGGCGCGCGTGGTGGAGCCCGGTGAGGTCCTCGTGGTGCCGGCAGCGACGCTGCGCCATGTGCTCGCGACCAAGCCCGGCCTCGGTGACCGGATCCTGGCGGCCTTCCTTGCCCGTCGGTCGGTGTTGCTGTCCGGCGCGGCTGTGGCCAACCGTGTCATCGGCTCCCGGTTCTCCCCCGAGTCGCTGCGGCTGCGGGAGTTCCTGGCCCGTAGCCGTATCCCGCACGAGTGGGTGGACGCCGACCGCGACCCCACTGTCGAACGTGTGCTGTGCGAGTTCGGCGTCACGCCGGCGGAGCTCCCGGTCGTTATCGCCTCGGGGCGGGTCCTGCGCCGCCCTACCCCGGGAGAGCTGGCCAGCTACCTGGGGCTGACCATCGACAACCTGCCCGACCGCTGTTTCGACCTCGTCGTCGTCGGTGGTGGGCCGGCCGGTCTGGCGGCTGCGGTCTATGGCGCCTCTGAGGGGTTGCGAACGCTGGGAGTCGAGATGGTGGCCGCGGGCGGCCAGGCCGGGGCCAGTTCCCGGATCGAGAATTATCTCGGCTTCCCGACCGGAATCTCCGGTGGAGATCTCACCCAGCGTGCCGTCGTGCAGGCGGAAAAGTTCGGCGCCCACCTGACCAGCCCCTGCGCCGCAACGGCTTTTCGTGAGCAAGCCGGGCATCTGATCGTCAGCCTGGCCGACGGAACCGAGGTCGCCGGTCGCGCCGTCGTTGTCGCCAGCGGGGCGCGCTACCGGCGGCTCGACGCTGCCCGACTGGCGGACTTCGAAGGCAACGGCGTCTACTACGCGGCGACCGAGATGGAGGCCCGCCTGTGCGCCGCGGCGCCGGTCGTCGTCGTGGGCGGAGGCAACTCGGCCGGCCAGGCCGGACTGTTCCTCGCCGAATCCGGCAGCCCCGTCACCTTCGTCATCCGCGGCCCCGATCTGGGCGCGAACATGTCGCGTTACCTCGTCGACAGGATCGAGGCCGACACACGCATCGACGTTCGAACCAAGACCCAGGTCGCCGGAGTCGACGGCGACCGGACACTTACCTCAGTTCAGCTCACCGCCGCCGACGGCGACGAAACGATGAAGTGCGCCGCGCTGTTCTCGTTCATCGGAGCCGACCCGTCCGCAGGCTGGCTGTCGGGATGTGCGGCGCTCGATGAGCATGGTTTTGTGCTCACCGACCGATCCTTGGTCGCCGACGACCTTGACCAACGATGGGAGGCACTGGGTCGGCTCCCGCTGCCCTACGAGACTAGCCATCCTGGGCTGTTCGCAGCCGGCGACGTGCGCGCCGGCTCGACCAAGCGTGTCGCGGCCGCCGTTGGCGAAGGGTCGGCCTCGGTGCGTTCCGTCCACGAGTACCTGGCGTTCGCACACTGATCGGTATTCGAGACATCGACGGGCTGCCACTGAGGGCCATCCCGGCGGAGCTTGACGATCGGAAGCGCGCCAGATCAGCGCGCCCTCAGCGGCTCCAGGTCATCGCATAGTCATGCAGGCCTTGTCGCCGAGCGTGATGTCCTGTCATGCCGCTGACCGCGCGCTCGGCCGGGAAAAGACGGTCCGTGAGGTGGAAAGTACAGACGAGTACGGACGTGCACCGTGGAGATGTCGATGACGCGATCGTTGTTCGAACTCGCGGTGGGTTGCGCTTAGATCCGGTCGCCCAGACCCGCACGGGCCCCGTTCATCGGCGCTGCCGCCGCGTAGCGGCCGATCATCTGCCGGACCGCCACCCGGGCGGTCGCGGCTGAGGGCACTTCTTGGCCGCGAGCTTGTCGTCTCCAGAAGGTCCACAGTGGACAAAATGATCTTCATCCACGAGCCTATCCACGAACTGCTGCACACTATCACCGGAAACGCCTATTTTGGTGACTATGGTGCCCAGCAAAACGCCTGGATACCGGCCATGAGTAGGGGAACGTCCCAACTACGGATCTGAAGGTTGGGAGTTCGAGTCTCTCCGGCGCCACCGCCTCTTACCAGCGGTTCTCCACCATTCCAGGTCTACCGTCGTAAGCTGGTGTCGAGCTTGATTCCCAGTGCGGCACCAGGATGCGGACATCAGCACCGTCAGCTCACGCTCGCCAACGCCCTGGACCGCGGCCGTCTTGTGTGGGTTTCTGTCGACAACGACGGGGCAAGGTTAATTGTCACGCGGTCGTGGTCTACGGCCAGCGTGCCAAACGTGTTCGGCGTCTCCTCGCCGGAGCTCTTCACGTCGCTGCCGGCAGCAAGCAGTACGGCCGTAGGCAACTGGACTGGACAAGGTGTGGCGGGTCTGGGCGGAGCGGCGGTGCCTGGCGCAGGCACCGAGAGGCCACCCGCACGGGTGACCTCTTGGCTGTCCTTACTTTTTCGACGAACGTCGGCGTTAGCCGGTGAGCGTCAGGCCCGCTGAAGTTGCCGGGCGGTGGTGCGGATCTGCCCGGCATCAGTCTGTGCCTGGTGGGCGTGGTTGTGCGCCTGCTGGGCCTGGTCCTCGGCCTGCTGGGACTGCTGGTTGGCCTGGTCGGCCCGCTCCTGGGCGCCCTGCGCCCGCTGGTTGGCCTGCTGGGCCTCGTTTTGCGCCTGCTGCACCTGGCTTTGGACCTGCTGCACCTGGCCCTGCGCTTGCTGCGCGCGCTGGTTGGCCTGCTGGGCCTCGTTCTGCGCCTGCTGCGCCTGACCCTGCGCCTGCTGCAGCTGGTTCTGCGCCTGCTGGGCCTGACCCTGGGCCTGCTGGGCCTGGTTTTGGGCCTGCCGCGCCTGGATCTGCGCCTGCTGAGCCGAGCTCTTCGCCTGCTGGGCCCCCTGCCGTGCGTTGTTGGCATCCTGCTGGGCCATGCGAGTCTGGTCTTCCACTCGCTGCAAGTCCCGCTGCAACTCACTGACCGTCAGGTCAACCAGAGCGCGCTCATCCTGGTAACGCTGGCCCTGTACTCCCTCATCGGTGGACTGCTGTCGGCCGGTCTGTGACGTCATATTTCTCCCTGATGCAATCGGTTAGTTGACCACTGGACATTGATACGGACGCGCCGCAGCATTTGGTGATCGACCCGCGGCTCTGACCCGAAAGTGTGAGATCATCCCTGACCGCTAGTGCGTCCGTAACGATCCTTAACCCACCCGACACATTGGGTCAACCCTTACAGTGAGTTTATTTCTGCTGTGAGTTGATTTCGGTGAAATTACGGTAAGATCATTG
>DASYIL010000031.1:0-2859 GCA_035997545.1 Pseudonocardiaceae bacterium | reverse complement strand
GCGCCGAATTCGGACAGGTCCGCTCGGCGGCGTCGAGGAGTGAACAGGGAAAGGGGGCCCGACCGAATGGCCGGGCCCCCTTCTAGAGGGAATGAACCTGTCTTGATTCCGATGTACGCCAATAATTCGCGGCGACCACCTCCATCGTGACCGTTCCTCAACCTCCTGCGTGTTCTTGTGCACCTACCCTTGCGCTGCCTCGTGCGAGCGCTTCCTGACCTGTTCACTGTGTTGTCGGCGTATTTTGTAACATCCACCGCCAGGGCTGTCAACCCCCAGCGCTACTACCATTTCCCGGGCTCCCGACTCCTTGGAACCGGCCCACCCACGCCTGATCAACTTCGCCGGACACAGGTGCGGCGGGAGGACACCGGCTGGCCGGCGGCACTGAGGTGTCAGGGGATCGTCGGCCTAGCGGTCACTCGCGTCTCCGCTGGACTGGCCGGTGGTCTGTTCGAGGTGGGTGATACGCCGGTGGGCGGCGGCGAGTTGGCGTTCGAGGCTGACGATGCGGGTGGCCGCGGCCAGGGGCATGTTCTGATCGAGCAGTGCGCGAACCCGGGTGGCCAGCGTGAGATCGGCCCGGCTGTAGCGGCGTTGCCCGCCCGCGGAGCGCCCCGGGCTGAGCAGCCCCGCGGCATCGAGGCTGCGCAGGAAGGCGGGTTGCACACCGAGCAGCTCCGCGGCGGTACCCATGGTGTAGGCCGGGTAGTCAACATCATCGAGCTTGTCCGTGGTGCCGCCCTGGGTCGTGTCACAAATAAACGGGGCCCTGACAGTCGCGACGAACCAACGACTGTCAGGGCCTCTCAGCGGGGTGGACTCTTCTTTGGACGGCGGTAGCCCCACGGGTTATCGCCGCTCGGCCCGGGAGATCCCGAGCCTGGTGATCGCGGTGCGGAAGAGCACCGCACCGTCGCCACCGGTGTCACAGTCCGCGGCTATCACCTCCTTGCGAAGGAACAACCTCCTACTGCGTGCACGGCAGAGACTAGAGTGCGCAACACATGTTGTCTACCCCCTTGTTTCGGGGAGTTTCGTCGGTTAGGGGATGCTGGCCGGGCCTGACCGCACGTTCACGCCGCGGTAGCAGGCTGCGGAGCGGGCAGTGCTGGTCTGCCCAGCGACCGGGGGTCAACGGGCCCCGCAATCTGCCCCGGACGACCATGGCGGACACCCGCCCAGCGATGGAGCGTCACCCTAACTGGGCCAGTCGACGCGCAAACCGGACCAGTACTACCCAGCGTCACCCCGGGGAGCTCGACCGATGGTGCCTGGCAACCAGCGCGTTCCCCCCCGTCACCGCCGCATCTGGAGTGAGATCCTATCAAGAACTATCTAGGGTATGGATGAACTTTACGACTGTCTCCGTTAGCGGTAACATGACTGTACCGCGATCGCGGTGCGTACCTGTCGCGTCGTGCCGACGCCTTGGAAGGAGAGAACCCACGATGCTGATGCGTACCGACCCGTTCCGGGAGCTTGACCGCATGACCCAACAACTATTCGGCACCAACGGCACCCCCACACGCCCAGCGGTGATGCCCATGGACGCCTACCGGGCCGGCGAGCAGTTCGTCGTGCACTTCGACCTGCCCGGAGTGGACCCGGCCTCAATCGACCTCGACGTCGAACGCAACGTGCTCACCGTCAAAGCCGAGCGCGCCCCCACCTACGGAGACGATGTCGAGCTGCAGGTCGCCGAACGGCCCCGCGGAGGGTTCTCCCGGCAACTGTTTTTGGGTGACACCCTCGACGCCGACCGCATCGAGGCGCACTACGACGCCGGGGTGTTGACCCTGCGCCTGCCCATCGCTGAGAAAGCCAAACCCCGCAAGATCCAAATCACCGGGGGCGGCGGACCCAAGGTGATCAACGCCTGACCCGGCACCCCACCACAGTCCCCCCACGCGGCCGAGAAGTCCCCCGGCCGCGTGGGGGGGCCTGCAACGTCGCGTGGTCCCCCGAGGCCGGATAGCCAACTGACCACCACAACCGACAGCAGACCCAGGCCGCCTCCTGGCAAGGAACACCCACCATGTCGACATCCATCGATGCGCAGCAGCTGACGACACTGCTGCGCATCAGCAGCGAACTGGACATCATCGGCGACGTGACCGCCACCGTCGCCAACCCCTCCGAGCTGCTGGCCTGGGCGCACGCGCTGCCCGAGCCGACCCTCTGCGCCTGGCGCGCCGAGGACTCCACCAACCGCTATGTCCAGGTCGCCGCCGCCTGCCGCCGCAACCCCGTCCATGGCCGGGTCACCGCCGTGCTCACCGGCGACGACCACCGCCAGTTCTGGGCGGCCCTGCTACCCGACGGTGATCTGGCCGCCGGCGAGGAACAACTCCTGCCGCTAAGCGCCCTGACCGCCGCCTGGTCGGCCACATCGCCCTAGCCCAGTACCACGAACAGGCCCAGGCAGCCCAGCCACTGACACGACTCCCGCTATACCACCCACAATGTCCGCCGGGATCCCTCCACCTAGGGTCAACGGCGGGTCTGGGCATGCGCGCCGAACCCGGAGGCCACCAAGGTCTGCTGGGTGCGCATCGGGTCAGCTGGCGCGGTGGCCGATCCGCGCCCATCGAGCTCTCGGATCTGAGAGGCCAGATAGGTCGTCAAGCGAGCACGGTACCCACGCTCAAAGGTGCGTAGGTCGTCGATCTTCTTCTCCAGGGTGGTCTTCTCCTGGCTGAGCGCAGCAATGATCTCGGTGTGCTTGCGCGCCACCTCGCGCTCCAGCGACGCGGCCTTGTCCCGGGACTGCCGGTCCAGGGTCTCGGCTCGGGTACGGGCGTCATTGAGCATGGTCTCGGCCCGGGTCCTGGCCTCGTTGACCATGCCGTCGGCCTT
>DASYIL010000030.1:0-5961 GCA_035997545.1 Pseudonocardiaceae bacterium | reverse complement strand
CACCAGTGGCAGTCCACCACCAGCGCGACATGACGCATGAGAGGAAGCGAGATCGACTGTGGCCTCACCCGAAGGAGGGTCGGAGCAGGCGGAGGTGTTCGACACTGAGCTGGCCAACGCGGTGCAGCGCACTGAGAGCGCCGAGGAACCCGAGATCACTGATGAGGCGCCCCAGGGTGCCGGGTCGGCCGAGATCGAGCCCGACATGCCCGCAGACCCCGTTGACGAGCTCCGGTCCGCGCTAGCCGCCGCTCCCGGCGCGTGGTATGTCGTGCACTCCTATGCCGGCTACGAGAACAAGGTGAAGGCGAATCTGGAGACCCGGGTGCAGACCCTGGATGTGGAGGACTTCATCTTCCAGGTCGAGGTGCCCACCGAAGAAGTCACCGAGATCAAGAACGGCCAGCGCAAGCAGGTGCAGCGTAAGGTGCTGCCCGGCTACATCCTGGTCCGGATGGACCTCAACGACGCCTCGTGGAGTGCCGTGCGCAACACCCCGGGAGTCACCGGGTTCGTTGGCGCCACCTCGCGGCCCTCGCCGCTCACCCTCGACGAGGTGCTGAAGTTCCTCGCCCCACGGGTGGATCAGCCGAAGGTGGCGGCGGGTGCCGGCAAGCAGGCGGCGGGTTCTGGCGTGGCCAGGCCTGCGATCGAGGTCGACTTCGAGGTGGGCGAGTCGGTCACCGTCATGGATGGTCCGTTCGCCACGCTCCCGGCGACGATCAATGAGGTCAACGCCGACGCGCAGAAGCTGAAGGTGCTGGTATCGATCTTCGGCCGGGAGACTCCAGTCGAGCTGTCGTTCAGCCAGGTCGCCAAGATCTGACCGGCGAGGCGCCGGTTGGTATGCACCAGCCCCGAGGAAGGAACCATGCCCCCCAAGAAGAGAAGGAAGCTCGCTACCACGGTGAAGCTCGCACTAGAGGCGGGCACTGCAAACCCGGCCTCGGTCGGGCAGGCGCTTGGTCCGCACGGGATAAACATCATGGAGTTCTGCAAGGCCTACAACGCTGCGACGCAGAACAGCCGTGGCGAGGTCCTCCCTGCGGTGATCTCGGTGTACGAGGACCGCTCGTTCGACTTCATACTCAAGAGCCCGCCTGCCTCCGTGCTGCTGCTCAAGGCGGCCGGGGTGGCCAAGGGGTCGGCAGAGCCGCACAGAACCAAGGTGGCCAGGGTCGACCGCGAGCAGCTCCGGTCCATCGCCGAGCGCAAACGGGAAGACCTCAACGCCAACGACATCGACGCCGCTATCAAGATCATTGCTGGCACAGCCCGATCGATGGGCATCACGGTGGTGGACTGAGACCTGCGCGAGGCCTGCTTGCAGGGCCGAGCCATCATGGCAGCAGGAGCGAAGCATCGACACTGAGACCGGCGCGGTACTCAGTACGTGTGGGAGGGCCAGCGCTGGCTCGCACCACGACTGATCCTTATGAAGGGCAGTGACATGAAGCGCAGCAAGGCATATCGGCAGGCCGTCGAGAAGATCGACCGCAGCCGGCTTTACAGCCCCCTGGAGGCCGCGGCCCTGGCCAAGGAGGCGTCTCCGGCCAAGATGGACGCTACGGTCGAAGTTGCCATGCGGCTGGGCGTCGACCCCCGCAAGGCCGACCAGATGGTTCGCGGCACGGTGAACCTTCCGCATGGCACCGGCAAGGTTGTCCGCGTCATCGTCTTCGCCAGTGGCGATCGGGCTGCCGAGGCAGTGGCCGCCGGTGCCGACGTGGTCGGCTCCGACGACCTCATCGAGCGCATCCAGGGCGGCTGGCTGGACTTCGACGCCGCCATCGCGGCGCCGGACCAGATGGCCAAGGTCGGCCGGATCGCCAGAATTCTCGGTCCCCGCGGTCTGATGCCCAACCCGAAGACCGGCACTGTCACGCCCGACGTCGCCAAGGCCATTACGGAGATCAAGGGCGGCAAGATCAACTTTCGGGTAGACAAGCAGGCCAACCTTCACCTGATCATCGGCAAGGTATCGTTCGACACTGACAAGCTGGTGGAGAACTATGCCGCTGCACTCGATGAGGTGCTGCGGGCCAAGCCGTCGGCTGCCAAGGGGCGTTACCTGAAAAAGGTCCACTTCTCGACCACGATGGGCCCTGGTATCCCGGTCGACCCGAGCCGCACTCGCAACCTGCTGATCGACGAGCCCGTCGCTTCCTGACCGAACCGCCCCTAACACGTCAACTGGAACCTTTTGGTGGCTCAGTACCGCTACAGGCCGCCAAGTTCGCCTTTTGCTGGTTCGGGAATCCAGGGTGAGGGGGCCGGTTTGGGGGCGGCGACGGCGTTGACCTAACCTACAACCAGTTCCACCGAAAACCGCTGGTTTCCGTGCAGCTGTCGGCACGGACGAAGGCCCCGCGACAGTGGGCGGCCCGCGCAGGAGGACGAGGTCGTTTCGCGGCGCTGTCGTGCGCTGTGCCCACGCCCCGCGCCTACTGCGCCGGGGCGTTCGTCGTCTTCCGGTCTTGGCCAGTCCGTGCACCACACATGAAAGAGGAGCGATCCATGGCCAGACCGGACAAGGTCGACGCCGTCGCCGAGATCGCGGACCGGTTCCGCGGCGCCACCGCTGCGGTCGTGACCGAGTACCGCGGCCTGTCCATGACGCAGCTGACTGCATTGCGTCGTGCGCTTGGTGCGGGAACCACCTACCGGGTGGCCAAGAACACCCTGGTCTCGCGCGCCGCGAGGGACGCCGGTGTGGAGGGTCTCGACGAGATGTTCGTCGGCCCCACCGCGATCGCGTTCGTCCAGGGTGAGCCGGTGTACGCGGCCAAGGCACTGCGTGACTTCGCCAAAGAGCACAACGCGCTGGTCATTAAGGGCGGTTACCTGGACGGTCGCCCGCTGACCGTTGCGGAGGTCGCCCAGATCGCGGATCTTGAATCCCGCGAGGTGCTGCTGGCCAAGCTGGCCGGCGCGATGAAGGGCAACCTCTCCAAGGCCGCCAGGCTGTTCGTCGAGCCGGCCTCCCAGGTCGCCCGCTTGGCAGCGGCGCTGCGGGACAAGCGCCAGCAGCCAGCAGGCCACAACGCCCAGGACTGATCGACTCGGACCGTGCCACCAGGACGTCACTTGCGGCCCATCGCATCCACCGACGAGACGACTGAAGGAGAACGCCATCATGGCGAAGCTGAGCACCGACGATCTGCTCGACGTGTTCAAGGACATGACACTGCTCGAGCTGAGCGATTTCGTGAAGAAATTCGAGGAGACCTTTGACGTCACCGCCGCGGCGCCGATCGCCGTGGCGGCGGGTCCGGCCGCAGCCGCCGAGGCTCCGGTGGCTGAGGAGAAGGACGAGTTCAACGTCGTCCTCGAGGCCATCGGCGAGAAGAAGATCCAGGTCATCAAGGTGGTCCGGGAAGTCGTCTCCGGCCTGGGTCTCAAGGAGGCGAAGGACCTCGTCGAGAGCGCCCCGAAGCCGCTGCTGGAGGCCGTGCCGAAGGACCAGGCCGAGGCGGCAAAGAAAAAGCTGGAGGAGGCCGGCGCCAAGGTCAGCCTGACCTGACGCAGTCTTGCGTTCCGCGGGCTGAGCGGGGCTATCCGGCTCCACACACCCCCGCTCAGCCCGCTGAATGTGTGGGGGGCAGGTGCTTCTCGACCCAGGACACCAGGTCGGCGAGAACCTGGTCGCGCTCGGGTTCGTTGAACACTTCGTGATAGAGACCTTGGTAGCGGCGCAGGGTCTTGTCCGGCGAGGACACCCGGTCGTGCACCATCGTCGAGCCGGCCAGGGCGCAGATCTCGTCGTCAGTGCCGTGCAGCAGCAGCAGTGGCACCGACAGCCGCGGCAGCCGAGCGGGCAGGTTTTGCGTGGTCATCAGTATCTCCGCCCCGGTTCGGGCCTTGGTTTTGCCGCGGTACACCAGCGGGTCCTCCCGATACGCGCGAACCACCTCCGGATCTCGGCTGATCTTCTCCTCGAGGTCCAGCGCGGCCACCCCGAGGTCGGGGGTCAATGCAGAGAGCACCCCCGCCAGGCTTTTCAGCAGTGCCGACTCGACCGTGACCTGTACGAGTGGCCCGGACAGCACCAGGCCGTCCAGCGAGGTTCCCGGCTCGGTGGCGTGCTGCAGGGCGATCAGCCCGCCGAGCGAGTGGGCGACCATGAACACCGGCAGGCCGCCATGCCGCTCGGCGGCGAAGCGCACGAAGGAACCCAGGTCGTCCACGATCAGCGCCATCCGCTCGAGATTGGCTCGCCGCCCGTCGGATTGCCCGTGCCCGCGGTGATCGGCGGCATAAGCCGCGAAGCCCGCCCCAGCCAGCCGAGCTCCGACGTGGGCGTAGCGCGCGGAGTGCTCATGGAGGCCGTGCACGATCACGACCACCGCTCGGGCTCCGTCCGGCGGGGGAAGCCAGGCCTGCCAGTAGGCCAACCGCCTGGGCGCGATCTCCCGGTGCCCTTCGACGTGGCTGTTGCTCACCGACTACCTCCTCGGGCGGTGACCGCCTTTCCTGTGGAACCTGCCATCCCCCTGGACCCTAATGGGCCGATCACGAGCCTTGGTGAACGACCATGATCAGCACTGCCACCATCCGGGCTTCCCTGGGCAGGCCGCTACGGACCGCCATCTCGGCGGTTGCGGTGCTCTCCGTGGTCGCTTTCGCTGCCGCTGGCTGGTTCGGCGTGTCCTGGTACCGGGCCGCGCATGATGCGTCCTCCGCCCGGGGTATGGCCCGGGACGCCGTGCTTCAGGATGCCCAGCAGGCCATGGTCAACCTCAACACGATCGACCATCGACGGGTGCAGGACGGGCTGACCCTGTGGGAGCAGTCGGCGGCCGGGTCGTTGCTCGGTGAGGTGCGGACCAACCGGGGCGCCTACGCGCGCGCCATCACCGATTCGAGAACGACCACCACCGCGAAGATTCTCGACGGAGCGGTCGCTGCCCTCGACGAGGGTTCCGGCACCGCGCGGGTGCTCGTCGGGGTCGACGTCACATCCCAACTTGACGATGGTGCCGCGAACTGCGTGCGCAGGCGCATACAACTCGACATGCGCCGTGACGGCGATGCCTGGAAGGTCGACAAGCTGGTACCGGTCGGCGCCGCCAACCCGATGCCCGGAGCGTGTCCCGGGGCCAAGCCCCGGCCGCGGAAATAGTGAAGGGGACTCGGAGATCGCATGACCATCCCGACCCGACCACAATCCAGTGCCCCTACCGAGCAGGGGGTCAAACCGCCCCGGCGTCTGATCGGAGTGGCGACACTGGTGGTGCTGGTCGCTGCGCTGGTGATGGCGGTGCTTCTGGCAGCATGGTTCCGCGGCAAGGCCAATCAACTGCTCGGGTCTGCGGCGGCGAGCAACAATGCACTGGCCGATGTACGTACCACCGACCAGGTCTCCGGGCAGGTGCGCGACGCGGTGCAACGCGTCTTCTCCTATGACTTCGCCCGGCTCGATGACGACGAGCGGGCCGCTGCCGACGTCCTCACGGGCCCATTGGTCCAGGAGTATCACCACCAGTTCGCCAAGGTGCGCGAGCTGGCGCCCCCGCAGCAGGCCGTGGTGGTGGCGACCGTGCCTGCGTTGGCCGTCAAGATGCTCGACGGTGACCGGGCAATCGTGGTGGTGTTCATCGAGCGGCAGGCCATCCGTGGCCCCCAGACCGAACCACTGCTGGGACTCACTGTCACCGCGCAGCGGGTCAACGACAGTTGGAAGATCGCCGAAGTGGAGACATTCTGACCATCTCACACGGGAGGGTCCATGAGCGCGGGCGTCGAGGTGGTGGTGGAGGGGCTGACGAAGTCCTTCGGCCAGTCCACCATCTGGTCTGACGTGACGCTCACGCTGCCGCCGGGTGAGGTCAGTGTATTGCTGGGTCCATCGGGTACCGGTAAGTCGGTGTTTCTCAAATGCCTGATCGGGTTGCTCAAACCCGAACGCGGCTCGATCGTCATTTACGACACTGATCTGGTGCGCTGCAGCGAGCGGAGGTT
>DASYIL010000029.1:0-10443 GCA_035997545.1 Pseudonocardiaceae bacterium | reverse complement strand
TGGCCGACTCCGCCCGACCGCGCCATTCGTAATATCCGGAGCTCGTCCGCGGCATCATGCGCCAGCTGGGTCTAGTGCACTGCCAGCCGTTTTGCGGCTCAGTTATTCATGCATCCAAGGGCTGTATAAAGTTGTCGAAGTCGCCTACCTGGAGAGAGCGAAAGCCGACGATGCGGCAGGGTGTGCACCTCTCGCCGTGGCACAGATTATAGGCTGAATCGCTCACCCAACCTTGGATATCGCCGCTCCAGGTCGCGCCGTCTGCGTGACACTCGGCGTGATAAGGGAAGTAGCGACCCTTGACGCTCCCGTTGAAGACAGTGGTCTGACCGCCTGGAGGGACCCTGTACCAGCCGACCTGCCTATAACCGTCACCGCCGCAGAGGTCAGGAGCGTAGTACATATACGTTATCCACAAATCGTAACCTGAAGTGAAGGAATAACGATTTTCAAATATCAATGACATTACCGCTCACTCCTCCGAAAGCTTGACGCGCTGCGGTGGGGCGACGCCCTCCTCCGCGGCGCCCTCACGAACGCGCAAAGGTGATTCCATATACCCTGAGCGGTGTGGCACGCCCACGCCGCTCACGGCCTCACCGGCAGCGGATTGTTCGCTAGTCGTGGGTTGTTCGCCAAAGGCGACGGTCGGTGCCGGCCCCGCCTCTTCCTCGGTCATAATAATCTCCCTGTTAGTACCTCACTCGTCGACTCCCGGGGGGTGACGAGTTCTTGTGGGTAGCGAGCACTTTAATAAAGACGAGGATGCGCACGCTCCACGGTCGCATCCTATTCACAGAAGTCGAGGCCACAAACCACCTTGTGCCAGCCTATCTTCCGTCGTCCCTCGCTGATTACCGCCATTCGGGTGGTGTGAGATTACGCTAATGTCCCGTAAGGACGGGCGGCGCCGAAACTCAGCTCGGCGACCGCGAAGCCGTGCAGCGTGCGATAGGGCACTACGATCCCACGCCGGCCCAGCGGCAAACACATCTTGGCCCAGCGTCAGACCCTGGGCCAGCCACTGCGAGGAGATCTGCTCCCGCTGCCGGCGATGGTCTGCCAGACCATCCCCGGTGCCTGTCGGCCGGTTCGGCCGCACCACTACCCCCAGCAGCTCATCAGTCAGCCTGCCCAGCGCCACCCTCTCGGGCCAGCCCGGCAGCCAGGACGGCCCGCTCCGATGCCCCTTTGGATGTCAAGCTGCTGGCCGTTCTGGTTCGGCGGGTGGGGCCGTGATGATTTGGTAAATCTCGCGAGCGATTAGCGTTTGAGGCAGCGGATGATCTCAGGTTTGCTCAGTCCTTCTTTGGTCCGTCGTTCCACCTTTCGGCGTGTGCGGGGTCGCAGTGCAGTCGGGGTGAGCACGACGGTGTACAGGGCGTTGTTGGCGGCTCGGTCGCCGTCACGGTTGAGCCGGTGACGGCGGGTCTTTTGCGCTGCTGGCCGGGATTGGGGCGACGCCGCACAGGTGGGCGAAGCGGCCTCAGAATGCAGCCGGACCTCGACGCCTACGCCGCAGAGGGCGAGCAGTCTCGGCGCGGTGCTGATGACCAGAGCCTGAGCTCGCCGTCGGCGTCGAGGATCTCCTCGGTCAGGTGCTGGTGTCTGCGCCCCTAGGCGCCGTAACGCGACCTTGGTGGTTTGCTCCGGGTCGGCCAGCGGGCCGCTCAGACGCAGCCGGGCGCAGGTGTCGATCAGGCCCGGGTGTTGAGATCAGGGGGTAGTCGAGTTCACCGTACGGGTAGTCCTGGTCGACTCGGCGCAGTACGGTCGAGCGCGCGGGCGGTGTGGTCACTCCGTGGCCACAGATGCCGGGTGCGTGCTCGGTGAGGCGGTGCCAGACGCAGTTGGCTCGGTCGGCGTCGGAGAAGGTCAGGGTGGCTGGGCCGTGGATGGGTGAGTGCCAGACCGATCTCGATGCCGTTGAACAACCGTGCAGCGGACGCAGCAGCGTCGGTCGGGGATGTTGTTCCAGCCATGCACGAAGATCACGATGTCTGTGATCTCATCCGGCAGGGTCAGCGATCGGCTTAGGAAGGTCGGCGTGTTGCCGTGGGGTACCGGGCGCTCGGTGCCACGGCCGATGAAGTGGGGGTTTCGCCGTTCGGATGCGCTGGTTGCGCTAGACGACACTAGCCGCGCTAAGCTATGAACAATCCTGCACTCAGGAAGCGGTGGTGAAGTTGCCAAGAACGGATGCTCTGTCCAGGGGATCTGGAGGAGCTGGACTGTTCAATGTTGTCAGTGTCGTGATCCTCATTGTTGGCGTGTTGGTGATCGGCATAGCGGCCGCCCTGCTCGCCCGCACGCTGGCGGCGGCGCAGAGCATCGACAAGAAGGCACAGACTATTGCGGTAAACACCAACAAGATCAACGTCGCGACCGACTCGGTCATCGAGTTGAACCGGACCAATGAGCTTGCATCCTCGATCTTGTCGAGTACGAAGCCGTTGCAGGGTCTGCTCAACACGATCGACGCCACCGCCCGGGACATCGCTGGCCTGGCGAAGTCGATCAACACAACCGCGGGAACTATCAAAGCTACCGCCGGTACGGATCAACGGCAGGGCAACCATGATCAACAACACCGCGACCGGCATCAACAACAGTGTCTGGACGATCAACGGCACCACGCGGAGCACGGGATCACGGGATCAGAGATACTGTGCACGGGTTGACGTCCTGTTCTGATCAGGTTGGTTGGCAAGTCCCGGTGTAGGGGCTCAATCGCAGGACCGAGGTGCTACTCAGTTATCGCGAGGCAGTTGTTGAGTACGCTGCTGCTGTACGACTGCTAACGGTGACGAGCCACTCGTGCTGGCACGACGTGCACTGCCACCTATCCGCTCCCAGCGCAACTCCGCAGTCAGCTGATCCCGGCCGAAGAACCACCTCGCCTGGTCACGGTCAAACGACGCCAACCCCGGATACGGACACTCCGCCACCTTCGTGCCCCACTCGACCCGGCGCGCACCACGAACACCGTCCTGATAATGCAGGTACAAGTCGGGCGGTGTGACTACGGTTCCGTACCTGGGGCTCGCTCGGCAGCCCAAGTCGACCATCAACTCATGACGGTGCCGCCACGGGGAATCCGAGGTCCGCGGCCACCTTAGTCAGCTCGTGGTCGTAAGTGACGAATTCCGCCAGCTCAGTTCGGAACGGGTCCGCCGTGGCCAGATGGATGGCGTCGAGGGAACCGAGCTGGGGCATCCGGTAAGTCATGGCGCCCGAGCCAGGACGGTGCTGGTGAAATCTATCAGGTAACGCCCCTCAGCGCCTGCCCAGTGACATAGGGCACCCGCTGGTGATATAGGCGCATCAAGAGAGCTCGCCGACGGGCCTGAAGATCAGGGCAGGAATTCGATGTCAACGCCAGCACGGCCATAGTCTGCGTATCGGTCCGGCTGTGCGGTGGCCAAGGGCCATCCCCGCTCCCCCGCGCAAGCGACGGCGTGCGCATCGGCCTGGGGGCCGCCGAGCAGACCAACGGCGCGAGCACGATCGCCGTCCAGGGCGTCGATGATGGTGACGTGCAGGTTCAGGAGCGCCTCAAGCACGGGACGGTGCTTGTCGGCGAGGTCGCCCCATGCCGCCGCGACCGCGGTCGACGGGATGACGAGCACGATCGACTCGCGGACTGCGGTCCAGACGAGGGCGGAGCAGTAGACCGACGTCTCCGTTGCGAAGGCGAGCAGAGCTGAAGCGTCGAGAACCCGGCCGCCGATCACTGAGTCGGCTCGGGCGGAAGGCCGAGATCGCGCCGCACCACGTCGATTACCTCGCGCGGTGGCGGCCCGCCGAGCACCCGCGCCAACGCCGCGAGGTCACGACCGCGCCGAAGCTGGGAGCGCATGGCATCCGCGACGAACGCGCTCATGCTGTCCGCTGCGCCGGCAGCCACCGCGCTCCGGGCGTCGGCGACCAGGTCAGGCGGCAGGGTCACGCTGATCCGCTCGACAGTCATACCATCACGATATCGCGGTAATATCACTCCGAGCCAGGGTCTGTGTCAGCGCGGTCACCTCAAGTTAGCTAGGCCAACTTAGCTAGGCCAACGCTGTCACCAGCAAATTCTTGCGTTTGACTGCGTTCGTTGGTTCCATGAAGGATCGGTAAACGACGGAGGTCATACGGATGAAGAACCGGACAATCGACCCGAGGTCAGACCGCCGATGGTGACGACGGAGGACGCCCGCTGGCTTGCCGGCTACCTGCGGGGGATGGTGTCATCCCGCCCCGCTGCCTGGGCGGGCACTGAGATGACCTTGGCCCAGCTGATCGCGCTGCACTACATCAGCGCGAAAGCTCCGATCACGCTGATCGCACTGTCCGAGGCCTTGGGCACCCGACCACCGGCCACTTGCGCGATGGTCAATCGGCTCACCCGGGCGGGGCTGGTCAGCCGCCACCCGGACCCCGACGACCTCCGACGCGTCCTAGTGGCCTTGACCGGTACCGCAGCAACGATGATCGGCAAGATCGACCCGAACACTGCACGGCAGCTGCAGGTAGTGCTGAACAGCATGGGCTCGGCGGCGCAGCGCTGCCTCACCGAGGTCATCAAGGACACCGCGCGCCGCCTCGCGCGATAGCCGGCCGGGGACCGAGCGAGGTGAATGCGGCACTATCGAGGGGGTGAGCGCGCTTCAGCATTCAGCCACCATCCCTGACAGCCTGTTCGACGACCCGGGTGCAGAAGCCTGTTGGCGCGCCCGGTTCACCGCCCCCCGGGTCAGCCTGCCGCAATGGGCGCGAGACGCCCCAGACCGCTGCCTGTACTCTTCCAACGCGTCCGGCACCTGGGAGATCTACGCCTGGGACCGCGTCACCGGAACGCACCGGCAGGTCACCGACCGGCCGCACGGCACCCACACCGCCACCGTGACACCCGACGGCGAGCAGGTGTGGTGGTTCGCCGACACCGACGGCGACGAGTTCGGCAGCTGGGTGGCCGAGCCGTTCGCCGGACGGCCCACCAACGAGGAGCCGCAGCCGGCCGTGGCGGGAATCGCGGCCGGCTACCCCGCGGGGCTGGACATCGGCCGGCGCAGCGTGGCGATCGGCGCCTCCACCGACGAGGGCACCACGGTGTGGATCTCCCGGGACGGCACGGCCGCCGAGGTCGTCTACAGCAGCAAGCACGACGCCGGGGTGGGGGCACTGTCCCGAGACGAGCGGCTGCTCGCGATCGTGCACTCCGAGCACGGTGACTCGCGCCATCCCGCGGTCCGAGTCCTCAGCACGACTGGAGACGGTACGACTGGGGACGCCGCCGATACCGTGGTCGCTGATAAATGGGACGGTCCCGGCAAGGGCCTGGAGGTGTCGGGCTTCTCCCCCGTCGAGGGTGACACCAGGCTGCTGCTGACCCACGAGCGACGCGGCCGGCCGGAGCTGCTGATCTGGGACGTCGCGGCGAACACTGAGACCGAGCTCGCGCTGGAGTTGCCCGGCGAGGTGGCCGCCGACTGGTATCCCGACGGCGCCGCGCTGCTCGTCGTCCACAGCTATTCGGCCCGCTCCACGCTGCACCGCTACGAGCTGATCACTGGCGAACTGACCGCGCTGGACATCCCGGCCGGCACGATCGGCGCCGCCGGGGTCCGGCCGGACGGCACCGTGGAGTACTCCTGGTCCTGCGCCGCAGAGCCACCCAAGATTCGCGCGCTGCACACCGACGGCACTGGCCGAGTGCTGCTGCGCCCCCAGGGCGAGCCGGCTCCCAGCTCCGAGCCCCTGACCGACCAGTTCGTGTCAACCCCGCAGGGAACGGTGCACGCTCTGACGGCCCGGCCGCGAGGCGCCCCCGACGGTGCGCTGCCCACAGTGTTCCTGCTGCACGGCGGGCCGCAATCGGCCGACGAAGACCGCTTCTCCGCGGACCGGGCACTGTGGCTGGACGCCGGCTTCGCCGTCGTGCACGTCAACTACCGCGGGTCGACCGGCTACGGCTCGGCCTGGCGGGACGCGATCGAGGGCCGACCGGGACTCACCGAGCTGGAAGACGTCGCGGCCGTGCACGACTGGGCGGTGAACTCTGGGTTCGCTGACCCGGCCGGATGCGTGGTGGAAGGCTGGTCGTGGGGCGGCTACCTGACGTTGCTCGCCCTCGGGACCCAGCCACAGCGGTGGGCAGCCGGAGTCGCCGGGGTCCCGGTCGCCGACTACGTGACCGCCTACGCCGATGAGATGGAGCCGCTACGGGCCTTCGACCGAGCCCTGTTCGGCGGCTCACCCAAGGAGATACCTGTGGTTTACAGCACGTCGTCGCCGATCAGCTACGCGGCCGACGTGCGCGCCCCGGTGCTGGTGCTGGCCGGGGAGAACGACCCACGCTGCCCGATACGTCAAATCGACAACTACCTCGCCCGGCTGGCCGAGCTGGGCAAGCCGTACCACTCCTACCGCTACGACGCCGGGCACGGGTCGCTGGTGGTTGCCGAGACAATTCGGCACGTCGCCGCTGAGGTGGCGTTCGTTCGTGAGATACTGGGCTCGAGTCCGATTGCCGGCTCAGCCGGCGATGGCACGCTTTCAGCGGTCTGATTGCGCAGCGGTGAACATTTACCCTTGGTCAACGTGGGGGTAATGCCGTGAGCGGATGCTAAGGCTGGAGGTGGTCACCGTGACCCTGTGGCGGCTGCACGTCGACGTGGCCGATCAACCCGGCCAGTTGGGGGCGCTTGCAGCGGCGATCGGGGGCTGCGGGGCAAACATCGTCTCCCTGCATGTGGTCGGCGAACCTGCACACGACGGTGCGGTGACCGACGAGCTGCTGGTCAGGGTACTGCCGCAAGTTCCAGTGCCGGCGCTGGTGGAGGCCGTGGAGGCCGCCGGTTTCCGTGTCACGGTGGTGGTGCAGGCCGACGCGCAGGCGCTGGCCGATACGGTGACCACCGCGCTGGCACTGGCCCACTGCGTGGCCGTCGACCCGGGCAGCGCTGCACGGGCGGTGGCGGCCCTGCTGCGCGCTGAGCTGGCGGAAGCGGGCGCGCCGGGCGCCGCGCACCAGGCCGAGGTCGGCACCGGCGCTGCGCAGGTGCGGCTGTGCCGCGGCTGGCCGTTCACCGCCACCGAGATCTCCCGGGCAGCGGCCTTGCTCGAACTCGCCAGTGCCTCCGGCGGGCGTCGGCTCCCGCCACCGCGCACCAGCGTGCAGCTGGCGGACGGGTCCGAGGTGTTGCTGCGAGCGGCGACCGCTGCCGACGCGCCCCTGGTCGCCGCGTTGCACGCGCGGTGCTCCCCGCAGACTCGGGCGCTGCGCTCGCTGTCCACCAGACCGGGGCTGGCGGCGGCCAAGCTGGCGCAGCTGGTCGGCGCCGACGGCTCTACCAGCGTGCTCGCGGTGACCACCGATGGCGGCGCCGCGGTCGGGCTAGCCAACTTGATCGGCACCGGACCCACCACGGCCGAGGTCGCGCTGATGGTGGAGGACGCCTGGCAGGGCCGGGGGGTGGGCACGGCCCTGGCCCGCAAGCTGGTCGAGCGGGCCCGAGCCGATCAGCTCACCGAGCTCACCGCGGTATCGCAGGTGTCTAACCACGCGATGACCCGGGTGTTGCGCCGGGCCGGCCTGCGCCCGCGCGGCCGGTTGGAGGCAGGTGCCCTGCACGTCCGAGCTGCCCTGTTCCCCGATGCACCCAGCCAGAGCGCGCCGACCCAGGTCAGCGTGGTCTAGTCAGTATGGTCTAGCTGTGGACCCGTCGGCCCTGGGAGGTGGACGGTGCTCCAGCGCGAACTGCACTACCTGCTCGCCGATCGTGCGCAACGTGCGGGCGACCGCGGGATCGGACGGCACCCCGTGGTCGTCGAAACTCACCTCGGCGGAGTTCAGCGCCGCACCTAGCGGCGTCGGCCACCCGCGCAGAGCGTGCACGATCGAGCGTAGCGCGGTCAGCGTGGTGACCGTGGCCTGCCAGCCCAACGCCATGGCCACGCAGCCGACCGCCCGCCCGTCCAGGTACGGCCGGGGATCAGCGCGCAGGTCCTCGACATAGTCCAGCGCATTTTTCACCAGTCCGGAGACGGTGCCGTGGTAACCCGGCGAGACCAGCACCACCCCATCTGCCTCACGCAGCGCAGCCACCAGCCGGTGCGCCACCTCACCGCGCTCGACCACCGCGGGGTCGTAGAACGGCAGGACCAGGTCCATGCCGGTAATCGCGACGGTCTCGGCACCGGCGACCCGCGCGCCTTCGAGAACCACGCTGAGGGCCCGCTCGGACTGCGACTCCTCCCGCATCGAACCACCGATGCCGACCACGGTGAGCCCCATAGCATCGACCCTACGATGAGGCGCCAGTTCCTGGATGCGCGAGGGGCCCGGCACCCCCAGTCTGCCGGGCCCCTCGACTTTCCTGACCGGTCAGGCCTTGGCCTGCGCGCTGGAGCGCGCCGGGTTGGCTTGCTCGGCGGCCTTCGGGTCCAGTTCGGACTGCTTGGCGCGGACACCCTGCTCGACCCGGTCGCCCAGGCCCTTGTCCACGTTGCGCCAGTACTCGAAGGCCCGTTTCAGGACCGGCTCGGTCACGCGGTTGAGCAGATGGCCGACGATGTTGTTGACCAGCCGTTCGCGGGCCGCGTCGTCGAGCACCTCACGGACCATGGTGCCGGCCTGACCCCAGTCGTCGTCCTCGGCGTGCGGCGTGTAGGGGGCGTGCACAATGTCGCCCTCGGTGTGCCACCCTGCCGGCTCGCCGTAGCGCGCGGTGTCGGCCCGTGGTCCGCCCTTGGAGTTCGGCGCGTACACGGGGTCTGACACGTTGTGGTAACGCATCGCCCCGTCCTTGCTGTAGCTGTGCACGGGCGACTTCGCCGCGTTCACCGGGATTTGCTGGTAGTTCGCGCCGATGCGGTGACGGTGGGCGTCGGCGTAGGAGAACAGCCGGCCCAGCAGCATCTTGTCCGGGCTCGGGCCGATGCCATGCACGAGGTTGTTGGGCTGGAAGGCCGCCTGCTCGATCTCGGTGTGGTTGTCGGTCGGATTGCGGTCCAGCGTCATCCGGCCGACCTCAATCAACGGGTAGTCACCGTGCGGCCACACCTTGGTCAGGTCGAACGGGTTGAACCGGTAGGTCTTCGCCTCCTCGAACGGCATGATCTGCATCTTGAGGGTCCAGCTCGGGTACTCACCCTTGTCGATGTGTTCGTACAGGTCGCGGACGTGGTAGTCGGTATCCATCGAGGCCATCTGGTCTGCCTCATCTTGGGTGAAGAACTCGATGCCCTGATCGGTCTTGAAATGATATTTGACCCAGAACCTCTCGCGGGCAGCGTTGACCCACATGTAGGTGTGGCTGGAGTAGCCGTTCATGTGCCGCCAGCTACGCGGGATTCCGCGGTCGCCCATCAGCCAGGTGACCTGGTGAGCCGACTCGGGTGAGAGCGTCCAGAAGTCCCATTGCATGTCGTGGTCGCGCAGGTTGTTGTCGGCGCGGCGTTTCTGTGAGCGGATGAAGTGCTGGAACTTCATCGGGTCGCGGATGAAGAAGATCGGGGTGTTGTTGCCGACCATGTCGTAGTTGCCCTCGGTGGTGTAGAACTTGAGGGCGAAGCCCCGGGGATCGCGCCAGGTGTCGGGGCTGCCGCGCTCGCCGGCCACCGTAGAGAAGCGGGCCAGCATGTCGGTCGTTGTGCCCGGTTGGAACACCGCAGCCTTGGTGTAGGCGCTGACATCGTTGGTCACCTCGAACCGACCGAAGGCGCCACTGCCCTTGGCATGCGGCTGGCGCTCAGGGATGCGCTCGCGGTTGAACTGCGCCATTTGTTCGATGAGGTAGTGATCCTGCAAGAGGACCGGTCCGTCGGGGCCGACGGTGAGCGAATGCTCGTCGCTCTCGACCGGGATACCGGCATCTGTCGTCGTCGGCTTGGGCTGCGTTTCCGTCACTGCCGTGCCTCCTGATCGTGGTGGATAATATTCTTCTCGTCGTCATCGGCTGGGGGTGCAGCCGCTGCGCGGCAGGTGGGGCACAATCCCCAGAACACCACCTCGGCCTCGTCGAGCTGGTAGCCATGATCATCGCTGGGGGTCAAGCACGGACGCATGCTGGCCGCGCAGTCGACGTCTTCGGTACGTCCGCAGCAGCGGCACACCATGTGGTGGTGATTGTCGCCGGCGCGGCGCTCGAATCGGGCGGCATGCCCCGCCGGCTCGATCCTCCGCACCAGCCCTGCGGTAGTGCAGGCAGCCAGCACGTCGTAGACGGCCTGAGTGGACACCGACCCCAGTTGCTGCGCCACCCCGGAGCGGATCTGCTCCGCCGTGGCGTGAGGGTGCTCGGCCAACCACTGCAGCACAGCCCGGCGAGGTGCGGTCACCCGCAACCCGGCATCGCGTAGTTGGTCGCTGACATCCAGTGAGACCATGACGAGGCAACTATCCCGCGTTGTCTGGAACGAGTCAAGAAAGCTCGTGAGTGGCGTTAGGTATAGCAC
>DASYIL010000028.1:0-9534 GCA_035997545.1 Pseudonocardiaceae bacterium | reverse complement strand
CCTCTGTCAAGAGCGTGCACTGGGATGGGGAGATGACCTTGTATCCCAGGTGCAGAAGCGCGAAAGTCAGCTCATTGTCTTCGGTCAATACGGTCGTGTCGTAGATACCTCCTCTGCCATTACCGGCAGGCAACTTCCCCGACAATCGAGCGGAAGAGATCTCTCGGAGAACCTTCACGCGGAAGACGGCGGCCGTCCCTGTGATTACGAGGCACTTTCCATTAAGTCGGTTCACATCACGCGCGTACCGAGCGTACTCGTTGCGCTGCAGATGGCCTACGAAACCGCCACCTGCCCCGCCACGGAAGACTCCGCCGACCCCCCCGTAACCGCGCTTGAGGTAGTAGGTAGCCGCCTCGATAAAATGGCGATCAAGGCTACTGTCTGCGTCCTGCACGAGAATGATATCCTCGTCTTTCAGGGTGGGCAGTAGCACCTCGAAAACCTGATTAAGTGCGCCAGCTTTCTTGTCCGTATTGTTGACTGTTTCGAGCACTTCTACGCCCATGGATCGGGCCGCGGAAACGGTATCATCCGTGCTGTTGTCAGACGCCACGATAATCCGGTTCGGCGGACAGGTCTGGGTCATCAGGGCGTGGAGGGCGGCCGGTAGCGGCCGCTCCTCGTTGTGCGCTGGCAGAATCGCGACGATGACTGTCGGGGGCCTGTCCTCGGCCTTGAGTAGTCGGTGGGCATGTCGGCTGACCGGCGCCAACTCCTCAATTCTCGCTGAGAGATGCGGTGTGCCGGCGCCGGTCCTGAACTTAGGCGGGGGGACTACGGCGGCTGCGGTATCGTCGCAGGCGTCGATAAGCGGCACACGGGACATGCGGGTCTCCACTTTACGAACCGTGGACGCGGCTGCTGTCGGGCTGAGGCCCTGACGGATTGGGCTTCGTCCATCGAAAATGATCGATTGTGTGGTTGAGGTGTCATAATGACTATCGTGTGGCTAGTCGCCCCATTACCGATGGGATGCAGGGCCACTCGAATGGCCTAGCGTAGTGCCTGATTGGGTCACGGTTCGTGTACTTTCCGATGGACACTTTCAGCTATGGCTACTCACGGATGTAAGCCGTCACCCTGGTGCGACGCCCAAAAAGTGCAACAACGCGCTGGGCTGTCCGGACGACCTACGACAACGCTGCTGTCGAGCTCGGCGACAGCAGAGTGCTCAGAGCGGGCGGCTGTTCCCCACTGCGATGTCTCAGAGGTCTGCACGATCCCGGCCGGCGGCGCCCAGGCGGCCCGAGTGCGCTCGATCGGTTCGAGCATGGGTTCGCGGGACAGCCGGAAGGTGCCCCAGCGCGTGGGCACCATCACCCGGGTGCCCACGCGCTGGGGCGGCCTCGTCCGGGTCGACGTGCACTGGGCCTCATGAACCAGCGCGGCGCGTAGGCGCCGACGGGCAGCATCGCCGAGCTCGATCACCGGGTAGCGGGACCGACCTCGGCGAAGAACGGGTCGTAGGCGCTGTCCCCGGCGTGGTAGACCCGCTGGCCACCCGACACAGCGAGTATCCAACCGCCCCGCAGGCTTGCGCAGTGGTCGAGAAGGCCGCGGCGGCTCCAGCGGTGCGCGGGCACGAACGCCCCTTCGAGGCCCGCCGGGCGCAGCGTGACCGACTCCCACCCGTTCAGCTCGGTAACGGTGATGAAGCCGCGGCAGCGAAACCACCGGCCGAGCCCGCCGGGGGCCACCACCGGGGTGTGCCGGGGGCCGCGGGCGCATCGTGGGGGCGTTCAGGTGGTCGTAATGGTTGTGGCTGCTCAGCAGCAAGTCCAGCGGCGGCAGCCGGTCTAGACCGGGCGGGGTGAGCCGCTGGCCCGCCTGCAGGATCCGCTGCGACAGCATGCGACAGCACCGGGTCCACCGCCACCGTGTGCCCGCCCAGGCGCAGGAGGAACGAGGCGTGCCCGAGCCAGGCCAGCCAGGCGTCGCCGGTCGGCAATGGTACCTGCGCGCTACCGGGATCCGCGCAGCATCGTCGGTACCACGGGCGCCGTCGATTCCGCCGGTGAATCCGCCCTCGCGAAACGGCCGCAGGAACTGCGCCGGGCCGGGCAGCGGTGCGGTGACCCGGTCGGCGAAGGAGCGGGGCCAGTGCCTAGTCGGTACCGACGGTCTTATGGCTGAAGTTTCGACCCTGCGAGCAGGTCTCAAAACGCCGGCCACGGGATCGCTGGCCAGTCCCGTTCGGAGCCGGGAAAGTCTCGGTGGCGAGCAGGACGTCGGCCCGTTCCCACAGGGCCTGCACCTCCAGGCGGGTCAGGTGCTCGGCCACCGCCGCGCCGAACCTGCCGTCCAGCTCGGATCCCACCCGGGCAGCACGTCCACCGCCGCGGCGGGCAACGGCTCGCCGCGGAAACCCCACAGCACGGTGCGCAGCTTGTCCTCGTGATGCAGGCAGATCCCGTGGTCCACCCCGTACGCCCCGCCGTCACAAACGCCAAACAGCCGTAGTCACTTCGTCGCAACACCTCGCGGTCTGTTACCACGTCAGGTTGATCAGCCAGTGTAGAGCGTTCGTACGACGTCCTCTATGGACGGTTCGACCACGAACAGGTCGCGCACCGGGACCCGGGCGACCACTGCGGCGATCAGCTGCGAGGCGCTGGTCTGCTCGGCGGAGAAGGCCAGTTGCTGGCGCAGCCCGTTCGCCTCGACCGTGACGTCGAGGACGCCGGGCAGCCCGTCGAGTGCCGCGTGCGGCTCTTCCAGATCCACTACCAGCCGGCGTGCGCCGCCGAACCGGCGGCGCAGCTCGTCCAGCGAGCCGTCCACCAGCACCCTTCCGCGGTCGATCACCACCAGCCGCCGGCAGAGCCGCTCGACGTCGGGCAGGTCGTGCGTGGTGAGTAGCAGGGTGACCCCGTCGACGGCGTTGGCCCGGGCCAGGAACACCCGCAGCCGCTCCTTGCTGATCAGATCTAGGCCGACCGTCGGCTCGTCCAACACCAGCAATTCAGGCGAGTGCAGCAGCGCCGCGGTGACCTCGCCCCGCATCCGCTGGCCCAGCGACAGCTGCCGCACTGGGGTCGCCAGGAACGGCGACAGCTCCAGCAGCTCGACGCACTCGTCGAGACGTCGGGCATGGTCGGCTTCGGATACCCGGTGGATCGTTCGGAGCAGCGCGAAGCTCTCGGCCAGCGGCAGGTCCCACCACAGCTGGCTGCGCTGCCCGAACACCACGCCGATCCGCCGGGCTAGGTCACGCCGCTGCCGGACGGGATCCAGCCCGCATACCCGGGCCCGGCCCGCGGTTGGCACCAGGATCCCGGTCAGCATCTTGATGGTGGTGGACTTCCCCGCGCCGTTCGGCCCGAGCAGGCCGACGGCCTCGCCGGGCGCGACGATCAGCGTGACCCCGTCCACCGCGGCCAGCCGGACCCCGCGCTTGCGCCGGAACTCCCGGCGCAGCCCGTCGAGCTCGATTACCGCATTCATGAACCAGTGCCGACGTAGTGGCGCAGGCCGGCCCGCCAGGCCAGGGCGGCAACGCCGGCCGCGAGCACCGCGACCAGCGGCGCGCTGTACTGCAACACCGGGGGCAGTCCGAGCGGGTCCGGCTTGCCGAGGATCGCCAGCGCCGGGTAGTAGGCGACGAACGCGCCGGGCACCACGAACGCCATCAGCCGCAGCAGCCACCCGGAGAAGATCGACACCGGGTAGGAGGTGAACAACCCGGAGCCATACGTCACCGCGTTGGGCAACTCCTGGCCTTCCACCAGCCAGAACGTGGTCGCGCTGGCTGCCACCCAGACCGCGCCGAGCAGCACCAGCCCGGTCAGCGGGGTGATCAGCAGCACGGCCACCCGTAGCGGCGTCCAGGAGATATCCGAGGTGGCCAGCACGTAGCCGAGCACGGCGAGCGCGGTGCCGACCGTGCCGACCCGGCGCAGCGCGAAGTCGGTAGCGCAGATCTGAGTCATGGCGGGCAGGGGCCGCAGCAGCAGTGCGTCCAGCGTCCCGGTGCGGACCAGCCGGCCGAGCTGGTCCAGCGAGCCGACCAGCATGTCAGCCAGCCCAAAGGAGATCCCGGCCAGACTGAAGATCAACAATGCCTCCTGTCGGGTGAACCCGCCCATCTCACCGACCCGGGAGAACAGCACCAGGATGACCACCATGTTCTGGAGCTGTAGCAGCGCCTGCGCGGCGCACTGCAACGTGAACGAGGCTGGGTAGGCCAGCTGGCTGCGCACCGACGCGGCCAGCAGGCTGCGGTAGACCGTGAAGTGTTCACCCACCCTGGATCACCAGCGTCCTGATCGCCCTGCCCAGTACCAGGCGGCCAGCCGCGAGCAGCGCGACCGCCCAAGTCAGCTGGTGGGTCAGCAGGAGCAGCGCCGAACCTCGGCCAATGGCGATATCGATCGGCGCCTGAATAATTGCCGGGAACGGCGTCGCCCAGATCGCCACCCTGGCCCAGCCTGGGAAGAACGCGATCGGGATCGCCAGCCCGGCCAGCACGGTGCTGATTGCGCCGTGCAGGGAAAGCAGGCCACGCCAGTCCAGCAGCCAGAACGCCACCAGGTTCAGCAGGAACCGGATCGCGAAGCTGACCAGGATGGCGAGCAGCACGCTGAGGCCGAACGCCGTCCAACGCAACGCCGAGCCGGGCAGTGTCAGGTCGAAGAAGGCCAACCCGATCAGCAGCGGAAAGGTGAACCGGGTCAGCAGCGCGAAGCTCGCTCGGCCCAGATCCTCGGCGAGTAACGCGGCCTGCAGGTCCACCGGGCGGAGCAGGTCGACGGCGACGTCGCCGCTGCGCACCCGCTCCCCGAAGTCGGTGTTGCCCCAGATCAGCACCACCGCGATCAGTCCTTGACCGATCCAGGCGAAGGTGACAGTGCGGGACGGGTCATAGCCGGCGACCTGGGCGCTGCCGGCGAACACGGTGAGCAGCACCGCGCACCGCATGAAGCCGAAGACCACGTTGGTAGCCAGCCCCGCGACCATCGCCTGCCGGTAGGTCGAGTACCGCCGGAAACCGGCGCGGATCAGCCGGAGGTAGCAGGCAAGCACGCCGAACTACGTTAGCCGGACGGCGCTGCTCGTCGAGCGGGTGAGCAGGCTCACTGTCCTTCTCGATCTTGCCGAGTACGCTTGCGCTGTTGAGGCGTGAGTGGCGAGAGGAAGGGCCCGTGGTCGTGGGCAAGATCAAAGTGGTGGGGACTGTCGTCGAGCTCGATGGCGACGAGATGACCCGGATCATCTGGGAGTTCATCAAGAACAAGTTGATCAATCCTTATCTCGACATCACCCTTGACTACTACGACCTCGGCATCGAGCACCGCGACGCCACCGACGACCAGGTCACCGCCGACGCCGCGCACGCGATCGCCAAGCACGGGGTGGGCGTCAAATGCGCCACCATCACGCCCGACGAGGCTCGGGTCGAGGAGTTCGGCCTGAAAAGGATGTGGCGATCGCCCAACGGCACGATCCGCAACATCCTCGGCGGAGTGATCTTCCGCGAACCGATCGTCTGCTCGAACGTCCCTCGCCTTGTGCCACACTGGACCAAGCCGATCATCATCGGCCGCCATGCACACGGTGACCAGTACAAGGCCAGCGACTTCGTAGTCCCTGGGCCGGGCACCGTGACAATCACCTACACCCCCGAAGACGGACGTGAGCCGCTGCAGATCGAAGTGGCCAGATTCCCCGAGGGTGGAGGTGTCGCAGTGGGGATGTACAACTACCGCAAGTCCATCGAGGACTTCGCTCGGGCATCGCTGCGCTACGGCCTGGCCCGCGATTATCCGGTCTACCTGTCGACCAAGAACACGATCCTCAAGGCCTACGACGGCATGTTCAAAGACGTGTTCGCCGAGATCTACGAGTCAGAGTTCAAGGCCGACTTCGAGGCTCAGGGCCTTACCTACGAGCACCGGTTGATCGACGACATGGTGGCCGCCGCACTGAAATGGGCCGGCGGCTACGTCTGGGCCTGCAAGAACTACGACGGCGACGTACAGTCCGACACCGTCGCGCAGGGCTTCGGCTCGCTGGGCCTGATGACGAGCGTGCTGATGACCCCGGACGGCCGGACCGTCGAGGCGGAAGCCGCGCACGGTACTGTCACCCGGCACTTCCGGCAGCATCAGCAGGGCAAGCCGACCTCGACCAACCCGATCGCGTCGATCTTCGCGTGGACCGGCGGTCTGCGCCACCGCGGCACGCTGGACGGGACCCCGGAGGTCACCCGCTTCGCCCAAACCATGGAGCAGGTCTGCATCGGCACCGTCGAGAGTGGCAAGATGACCAAGGATCTGGCGGTGCTGATCGGCCCGGATACCCCGTTCCTGACCACCGAGGCGTTCCTCGACGAACTCGACCGGGGGTTGCAGCGGGCCATGACTGGCCGTGGTCATGGGGCGGATGGTGGGGAGTGAGCCGTGGCAGGCAAAAAGGGTAAAAGACGACTGTGGATCATCGTCGGGGCCGTGGCGGTGATAGGCCTGATCCTGCTGAGCTCCGGGCCTGGTCGCGGGGCCGGCGGGCTGTGTCTGGTGAAGGTCACTGCGGACAAGACCCCCGTGCGGTCCGCACCCGATACGACGGACTCCGTAGGTACTCTCCCTGCGGGGTTGGTGATCCAGGCCGACCGGAAGAGCCGCAGCAACGGCTTCCGGAAGGTCCTGCCCAGGGGCTGGGTCGCGGAGCAGAATATTGACCCGATGCCGGGCAGCAACTGCGGCTGACCGCCTCAGGCGAATCCCGATGGGGACGCGGAGCCCCGGCTGCAACAATCGCGGTATGTCGTCTTCTGTCACCGACCGTCGCCCTCGGGTGCTCTCCGGTATCCAGCCCACTGCGGACTCGTTCCACCTCGGTAACTACCTCGGCGCAATCCGGCAGTGGGTGGCGCTGCAGTCCGGCCACGATGCGTTCTACTGCGTGGTCGACCTGCATGCGATCACCATCGAGCAGGATCCCGAGAAGCTGCGCCGCCGGACCCGGCTGGCCGCAGCGCAGATGCTGGCGCTGGGCGTCGACCCGGATCGCTCCACGGTGTTCGTGCAGAGCCACGTCCCCGAGCACACCCAGCTGTCCTGGGTGCTGGAATGCCTGACCGGTTTCGGCGAGGCGGCGCGGATGACGCAATTCAAGGACAAGTCCGCCAAGCAGGGCGGCGACCGGGTCGGGGTCGCGCTGTTCACCTACCCGATCCTGCAGGCTGCCGACATCCTGCTCTACCAGGCCGACCAGGTGCCGGTGGGGGAGGACCAGCGCCAGCACATCGAGCTCACCCGTGACCTCGCTGCGCGGTTCAACTCCCGCTACGGCCCGACGTTCACCGTGCCCGCGCCGCACATCGTCAAGGGCACGGAGAAGATCTACGACCTGGCCGAGCCGACAGCCAAGATGAGCAAGTCTGCCTCCTCGCCGGCTGGCGTGATCGACCTGCTCGACGAGCCGAAGGTGTCCGCCCGCAAAATCCGCTCGGCGGTCACCGACACCGGACGGGAGATCCACTACGACCCCGCCACCAAGGCCGGTGTCTCAAACCTGTTGGTGATCTACTCCGCGCTGTCCGGGCGTACCGTCGACGACCTTGTCGCGGGGTATGAAGGCAAGGGGTACGGCGCGCTGAAGTCCGATGTCGCGGAGGCGCTCGCCGACTTCGTCACCCCGCTGCGCCAGCAGGTGGCCGGTTACACTAACGACCCAGCCGAGTTGGACAAGCTGTTGGCCCGGGGCGCCGAGCGAGCCCGTGAGGTCGCTGCGGAGACTGTGCGGGTGGTGTACGACCGGGTTGGCTTCCTGCCGCCGGCGAGCTGAATCCGCATTTCCCCACTACCGTGGGAAGGCATGCGGGGGACAGGTCCGCAGCAGACGGACGAGCAACCGGGTCTGCTCCAGCGGTACCAGCTGCGCTATCCATGGTTGGACCATCTGGTCCGGGCCGGGAAGTCCTACACCGCCCACCACGGCGACCACTACGCGGCAGCGATCACGTTCTTCAGCGTGCTCTCACTAGTACCGCTGTTGATGATCGCCTTCGCGGCTGCCGGCTTCGTGCTGGCCGGCAACCAGGAACTGCTGCGCCATTTGCAGGATCAGATCCAGACTGCGGCGCCGGCAGGGTTGGGCGAAACTCTCAACCAGGTCATCGACGGGGCGATCGCGTCCCGCAACGGCGTCGGGATCGTCGGCCTGCTCGGTGCGCTGTACTCCGGGCTGGGCTGGATGAGCAACCTCCGCGAGGCGCTCACCGCCCAATGGGCTACGGAGCGGGAGCAGCCGCCTGAACCGGGGAGCTTCCTGCGCACCAAGGTGTTCGACCTGCTGGCCCTGCTGGGTCTGGGGCTGGCCCTGGTGGTGTCGTTCACGCTGACCGGTCTCGGTACCGCCTTCGCCGGCGTCGTGCTGGAGGCGTTCGGCCTGCGGCAGGTGTTCGTGGCCCGGTTGGCGTTCTTCGTCCTCGCGACTGCGCTGTCCGTGGCCGGCATGTGGCTGGTGTTCCTCTGGGTGATCGCGCGGCTGCCCCGGGAGCCGGTCCCGCTGCGCAGCGCCATGCGCGCCGCGTTGTTCGGCGCGGTGGGCTTCGAGGTGCTCAAGCAGGCCTTTGCCATCTACCTCGACAGCGTCACTGCCAGCCCCACCGGGCGGCTGTTCGGCCCGGTGATCGGCCTGATGGTGTTCGCCTACTTCACCTCCCGGTTCCTGCTGTTCCTCACCGCGTGGGCGGCAGTGGCCCAACCGAAGGCCCAAGAGAAGGCACAGGACACCCCGGAGGTCCCGCCGCAGCGGCCCTCATCCCCTACGGAGACCCAGGGTATTACCCCGATGCCGGCCCGCCCTGGCAGGGGGTGAACTGGGGTCAGCAAGTCCCGCCGCCCAAGTGTGCTGAGGAGACCGCCATGCAGACCCTGATCAAAGTGCTCGGGATCATCGCGTTGATCTGGATCGGGTTCATGGTGCTGGGGTGGGTGCTGGGTGCCGCGTTCAAGCTGCTGTTCTGGGCGCTGGTGATCGGTGCCGGGGTGTTCATCGGCACGGCTGCCTACGCTGCGGTCAAGGGCAAGTCAGACCGTAACGTGCTCGAACGGTAGCGATCACTCCACGTCCTCCCTGATCAGTATCCGCCGGACGAGGTGCATCGCGACGGTCACTGATCGGTCGCGGATCTCGGCGCGGTCGCCGAGTAGCACCGGGTCGCGTGCCAGGACGGTGCCGTCGCTGGTGGTCACGCAGAGGCACACGTAGCCCACCGGCTTGGCGTCGGTGCCGCCGCCCGGGCCGGCGACTCCGGTGATGCCGCATCCGACGTCGGCGCCGAAGCGGTCCCGCGCCCCGTCGGCCATCGCCCGCGCCACCTCCGGTGACACTGCACCGTGCTGCTCGATCAGCTCCGCGGGCACCCCGAGCAGCTCGGTCTTGGCGGCGTTGGAGTAGGCCACCACACCGCCCGCGACGTAGTCCGATGACCCTGGCCGGTCGGTGAGCCGGGCCACCATCAGCCCGCCGGTGCACGACTCCCCGAGCCCGATCCGTCGTCCCTGCAGCAGTCCGGCCAGCTGGTCG
>DASYIL010000027.1:0-2043 GCA_035997545.1 Pseudonocardiaceae bacterium | reverse complement strand
TAGGTGGAGTAGGTGTGGAAGACCTCGTCGCCGACCCGCAGGAACACGCTGATGCCGGGCAGTTCTTCGCCGCGCATGCTGTCCGTCCACGGTCCTCCGGTCCACGGTGTTCCGGCCTCGGCTAGTTCGGCTTCGGTGCGGAAGTGCAGCAGCACCGGCACGACGCGGTCGTCGAGGGTGGCGTGGAAGTCGTAGTTGAAGTCGGTGCCGTAGGAGGAGTACCAGGGGAACCTCCAGCCCATCCGCTCACGAAACTCGGCGAGCTTTGGGTACGGCGCCCGCGACACCGCGACGAGCGTGGTGTTGCGCACGTGCAGCTGTCTCAGGTTGCCGATCCCGTCGGCGGCGGAGGAGCAGCTCGGGCAACCCTGCTCCCAGTCCGGCCCGAACATGAAGTGGTGCATCACCAGCTGCGGTCGGCCCTCGAAGAGGTCGAGCAGGCCCACGGCCCCGTCCGAGCCCTCGAACGTGTACGGCTTGTCGATGCGGACCATCGGCAACCGGCGGCGGTCGGCGTTGACCCGGTCATGGGCCCGGGTGAGCTCCTTCTCCTTGGCCAGCAATTGCTTGCGGGCGGCCAGCCACTCCTCCTGCGAAACCACCTCGGGCAGGTTTCCCATCGTCGTCATCTCGATCCCTCCCGATGTCGACCGTAACCTGCTACGCGCGCTTGCTTCGAACCACCGCGGCACTCGCGGCAGCAGCCCAGTCCTCGGTGTGCCGACCGCCGATCCCGAGTTGCTCCAGCAACACCGGGCCGTCGGCCGTATCGATCCTGACATCGACCAGCCTTGGATACCGCGACCGCTCGATCCGGCCTTCGGCACCGAGCACCCTCGCCGCTGCGAGCAGCGCGTCGGCCCGCCGCGGCGACCAGACTCGCGCGGTGACCGAACTGGCGCGCTGATGTGTTGTCAAGGCCCGAGACAGGATCACACCGCGCCAGAGGCCCCGTGCCGGAGCAGACTTGTCCGCGGTCTGGTTGAGCCACTCGGCACCCTTGTCCACCAGCCCGCGAATGTCCTCCACATTGCGCAGAATCGCGCTCCAGGCGTGCCCAGGGATCCACGCTTGCGCCGCGCTGAAGTCAAAGCGTCCCGCACTGCGTTGGATTTCGACTCGCACCGGGATCTTGTGCAGCATGCTCAACAGCGTCACCCGCCGCCCGGCATGCAACGAGGCCAACGGTAAGGCCCGACCTCCGATCAATCCGGGAGTGGTCGTGAGGTCGCACAGTGGCGTGAACAACGCGTAGAGCTCGATCCAGTCGCCCAAGCCGTAGCTCGGTGTCGCCCACACCAAGTCCTCGTAGGGAAAGCGCTGACTGCCGGGCATTGTCCGAATCCACCGATCCACTAAACAGAGTTCGCTACTGAGCATTCTGCGGATGGCTCGTCGGGGCGTGCCGTCGCGCCTGGCGCTTGCAGACGCGCTGCGCGCCGCCCAATGCCAGCAGCGCGAGGATCCCCGCAACTTCTCCGATCGGCACCAGGCCGAGTGGCCAGCCCGGTGCGACAGCGCTGAGGATGATCCCCAGCGGGACGAGCACGAAGAGGGCAACACGTCGAATCGACGGCGGCGGGTCTTCGACGCCGGCGCGCCTTATCCGCAGCATGGAGCCCCTCTCGCTTGACGATTCGCTGGCCGGAGCGGGGTATGCCCAGCACTGCGTAAGTGCTGGGCATACCCCCGTTAGACGGCCATCCGGGAGCGGCCGTCGGAACGGCCGCAGCCCCGGGGGAGGAGGTGGACCGTTCATACATAGAGACTTGGGCAACTGCGCGGTTATGACGGCAGCGCAGAAAGATCTCACACAACGGTGAAAGAGCCCCCACCTTGATCAACTGATTTGGCCAACGCCGTCATAGTTGGCGCTCTGAGTCTTCATAACTAGTGGTTGGCGACAAAGAAATGCCCCCTCTCGTCGCTGACCTTCACCGTCCAACGGTCCTCACCCGTCGGACACCATGGTGAGGGCGGGTGGCGGCCGCTTGTGCGGACAGGGTTGCCGGCCACCCGCCCGCCACGTCCATGCCGCAGCTG
>DASYIL010000026.1:0-13753 GCA_035997545.1 Pseudonocardiaceae bacterium | reverse complement strand
CGACGCGGTGCTGCTCGCGCACAACTACCAGGTTCCCGAGATCCAGGACATCGCCGACCACGTCGGGGACTCGCTGGCGCTGTCTCGCATCGCCGCTGACTCTGCAGCGACCACCATCGTCTTCTGCGGAGTGCACTTCATGGCCGAGACCGCGAAGATCCTTGCACCGGACAAGACGGTGCTCATCCCGGACGCCCGGGCGGGCTGTTCGCTGGCGGACTCCATCGACGCCGAGCAGCTGCGGACCTGGCGCAGCGAGCACCCAGGTGCGGTCGTGGTGTCCTATGTGAATACCACTGCCGAGGTGAAGGCCGAGACCGACATCTGCTGCACCTCGTCCAACGCCGTCGAGGTGGTCGAGTCGATCCCCGCCGACCGTGAGGTGCTGTTCCTGCCCGACCAGTTCCTCGGCGCGCACGTTCAGCGCGTCACCGGCCGCACCAACCTGCATATCTGGGCCGGGGAGTGCCACGTGCACGCCGGGATCAACGGCTCCGAGCTGGCCGCCAAGGCCGCCGCGGCACCCGACGCCGAGCTCTACATTCACCCGGAATGTGGCTGCGCCACCAGCGCTCTGTACCTGGCTGGTGCGGGCGCGGTGCCCGCCGAGCGGGTGCGGATCCTGTCTACCGGCGGGATGCTCGATGTCGCCCGCGCAACCAACGCCCGGGAGGTGCTGGTCGCCACCGAGGTCGGCATGCTGCACCAGCTGCGGCGCGCGGCTCCCGAGGTCAACTTCCGTGCGGTGAACGATCGGGCCTCCTGCCGGTACATGAAGATGATTACCCCGGCGGCGCTGCTGCGTTCGCTGCGTGAGGGTACCGACGAAGTGCACGTTCCCCGCGAGATTGCCGAGCGGGCCCGTGGCGCGGTGCAGCGCATGATCGCTATTGGCCGGCCGGGCGGCGACGAGTGACCGCCGACGCACTTCGCTGCGCTGCCTGGACCCCATGGGCGGAGGCGGCACTGTGACGGCCTGGGAGGCCACCGCCGACCTCGCTGTGGTCGGCACCGGCGTCGCCGGGCTGACCGCTGCACTGCGCGCCGCCGAGCTCGGCCTGCGGGTGGTGGCCGTGACCAAGACCACGGTCGAGGACGGCAATACTCGGTGGGCGCAGGGCGGTGTCGCGGTGGTGTTGCCGGGTACTGGCGACAGTGTGGACGCGCATGTGGCCGACACGCTGGCGGCCGGCGCGGGACTGTGCGACGAGCTCGCCGCCCGGTCGATCCTGGCCGCTGGTCCGGCCGCGGTCAGCGCGCTGCGGGCCCGTGGCGCCGTCTTCGACGGCGTTCCCGAGGACTTGGAGTGCACCCGGGAGGGCGGGCACCGGGCTTTCCGGGTGATCCACGCCGGTGGTGACGCCACCGGTGCCGAGATCGAGCGGGCCCTGGCCGGCGCCGCCCGTGGTGGGCAGCTGCCGTTGCTGGAGGGTCAGTCGGTCACGGAGGTGTTGCGCGACGACGCCGGCCGGGTGGCCGGGCTGGCGCTGCTCGGCGACGGCCTCAGCGACGGTCGCGGGGCGCTGCGTGCCCGGGCCGTGCTGCTCGCCACCGGCGGGTTCGGCCAGCTCTACGCCGCCAGCACCAATCCCGAGGTCGCTACCGGCGACGGGCTGGCGCTGGCGTTGCGGTCCGGTGCGCTGACCGCCGACCTGGAGTTCGTGCAGTTCCACCCGACGGCGCTGCACCTCGGCGCGGGCTCGCGGGGCCGCCAGCCGCTGGTCACCGAGGCGATCCGCGGCGCCGGGGCGGTGCTGCTGGACACCACCGGCGCTCCGGTGATGACCGGCGTGCACCCGTTGGGCGCCCTCGCGCCGCGGGACGTGGTGGCCGCGGCGATCACCAGCCGGATGGCTGCGACGGGTACCGACCACGTGCTGCTGGACGCCACCCACCTCGGCGGCGCGGAGTTCCGCCGTCGCTTCCCGACGGTGCACGCGGCCTGCACGGCGATCGGCATCGATCCGGGCCGCGCTCCGATTCCGGTGCGCCCGGCCGCGCACTACCAGTGCGGCGGCGTGGTCACCGACACCCGCGGCCGGACCACGATGCCCGGGCTCTACGCCGCCGGGGAGGTGGCCCGGACCGGTCTGCACGGCGCAAACCGGCTGGCTTCCAACAGCCTGCTGGAGGGGCTGGTTGTAGGAGCCAGGGCCGCGGAGGCGGTGGCTGCCGACCTCGCGATGTCCCCGTGCCCTGGCCCGCCGCTGCCGCCGGTCGAGGTGCACCCGGTGGCCGATCGCAATGCGGTGCAGCGAGCGATGAGCGCGCACGCCGGCATCGGGCGCGACGCCGTCGGGTTGGCTGCTGCTTCGGCGGTCGCTGGTGCCACCATGCGGCGGCCGGTGCAGACCCCCCGGGACGCCGAGGACGCCGGAATCACCCTGGTCGCGGCGGTATTGCTCGCCGCCGCCACAGCGCGTACCGAGACCCGTGGCTGCCACGTCCGTACCGATCACCCGCGCACCGCGGCGCGCTGGCGGCGCAGCATCACCGTGGTGCTCGATGACGCCGGCGCCCCGATGGTCGCCCGGCCGATGCTGGTGGGAGGGGTGGCGTGACGCCGGTCGCGGCTGCCTTGGCCGCGGCGGGTCTGGACCTCGACGACGTCCACCGGGTCATCAGCACCGCGCTTGCGGAGGACCTGCGCTACGGCCCGGACGCCACCACCGTGGCCTGCGTGCCCCCCGGGGCTGTTGCGGCGGCCACCGTCTCGCCGCGGCAACCCGGCACGCTGGCCGGCTTGCCGGTGTTCCTCGCCGTGCTCGACGCGGTGCTGGGAGCCGGCGAGTACGAGATCACCGCCCGGCGCCAGGACTGCGACCGGCTGGCTGCCGGGGACGTCGCAGTCGCCGTGCGGGCCCCGGTGGCCGGCCTGCTCACCGCCGAGCGCACTGCGCTGAACTTGCTGTGCCACCTGTCCGGGGTGGCCACCGCGACGGCGGCCTGGGTGGACGCGGTGGCCGGCACGGGTGCGTCGATCCGGGACTCTCGCAAGACCCTCCCAGGGCTGCGGGCATTGCAGAAGTACGCGGTGCGCTGCGGCGGCGGGGTCAACCACCGGATGGGGCTCGGGGACGCGGTGCTGGTCAAGGACAACCACGTGAGCGCCGCCGGTTCGGTGACCGCGGCCATCGCGGCCGTCCGGGCGCATGCCCCGCTACTGCCGTGCGAGGTGGAAGTCGGCACCCTTGAGGAGCTGGACGAGGCGCTGGCCGCCGGGGTATCGCTGGTGCTGCTGGACAATATGACCGTTGCGCAGTGCGCCGAGGCAGTCCGCCGCGCCGCGGGCTCGGGCACCGACCTGGAGGTCTCCGGCGGCTTAACACTGGACGTCGCGTGGTCTTACGCCGCCACCGGGGTGCGCTATCTCGCGGTGGGCGCTCTCACCCACTCCGCCCCAGCCCTGGATCTCGGCCTGGACCTGTGAGCGGCCCCGCCGCAGCGCCGACCACCCTGGCACGGCACAGGACGACGACGCGCCTCGTACTTCACGCCGGAACTGTCAGCCCTGGGTCGTACCGTCCTGCCTACCGACACCGACGAAAGGCGGACACCATGACCAGAACTGAGAAGGCCGTGACCGGTGAGCGCGCCGACCTGCTGGAAACGCTGGCCAAGCACCGGCACTTCTTGCGGTACACCGTCCGCGACCTCACCGACGAGCAGGCGGCGCAACGCACCACTGTCAGTGAGCTATGCCTGGGCGGCCTGATCAAGCACGTCGCGCTCACCGAGCGGCAGTGGATCAACTTCATCCTCGACGGCCCCTCAGCGATGGGTTCCTGGGAAGAGGGGAGTGTGGATGACTGGTTGGAGGGCTTGAGCATGCTAGCGGGGGAGACACTGGCCGGACTGCTGGACGAGTACGAGCAGGTGGCGCGCCGGACCGATGAGCTCGTGGCGACGCTGCCCGACCTGGACATCTCCCATCCGTTGCCCGAAGCTCCTTGGTTCGAGGCGGGCGCGTGCTGGTCGGCGCGCCGGGTGCTGCTCCACGTGATCGCAGAGACCGCCCAGCACGCCGGTCACACCGACATCATCCGCGAGTCTCTGGACGGTGCCAAGTCCATGGGGTAGCACCACCCTCGGCGCGGCTTGCGACGGATCCTCAACACCTGACACGTACCCGATCTATGATCACGCGGGTTGATCGGCGATCTGGCAGCAGAGCCACTCCAGCGCGAGCGGGTAGCGGTAGTCGATTCCGCCGTGGCCGGCGTCGAACAGTTCGAAGTGCACCTGCCGATCATGACCATGGGCTCTGTGGTCGCTCCTGCCCATGCTGCTCGGGTAGCGGTTGAGCAGGCTATCGTCGCAGACGGGCGGGCTGTACTGAGGAGGGGTTCACTGATCAGCTCGACCGTGGGACTACTCAGGGGGTAGCGCAGCGGGACCCGATGATCCGCGGGACGCAGTCCGCGTAGCCCAGTAGCAGGTCCACTGCAGCGTCGTTGCGTTCTACCTCGCGCGTGATCTCGGTCTCTGGTGGGTAGAAGCCGCCTTGCGCCTGGCTGGTCGGGTACATCTCGAAGGTGTAGGACCAGATGTGGTGCTGCGCCCACATCCAGTCGCCCACCGTGCCGTCAGTGATGTAGAGGTCGCTGGACTGCTCCGGGGTGTAGCCGTTAGTGGCGGCCATCGCCTCCCCCAGTCGGCGGAAGGTCGCCGCGTCAGGGGTGGTCAAGCCGGGGCCGGTGTCGTCGGTGGTGAAACCGTAGGGCCAGAGCACCAGCTCGGAGTAGCTGTGGAAGTCGATGTGCGCGGTGATCTGCTGCACGCCGTCGACCACCCGGCTGTTCACCCAGTCCCGGAGCTGCGCGATTTCCGGTGCGGAGAACGGGGCGGTGCCGCGGTAGGTGTCGCTGGCGGGGTCAGTGCTGGACCCGCCGCAGCAGCCCCACTGGGTGCCCCAGTTCCGGTTGGGGTCAGTGCCGATGTCGGTGTTCTCCGCGGTCGGCTGCCGGTTCTTGCGCCACAGGGCGAAAAGGCCGGTAGAGATATCGTATTCGGCACCGTCCGGGTTGGCCATCGGCATTACCCAGATCTCCCGAGATTTCACCAGCTGGGTGATCGCCGGATCGGTGCCGTAGCCCTGTACCAGCCGCCGGATGATGTGCAGGCACATCTCGACAGTGAGGTGCTCGCGGGCGTGCTGCGCGCAGCTGAACAGCACCTCGGGCTTGCGCTGATCGGTGCGCACGTCGTCGCTGATTTTCACCAGCGGCAGGGGGAGACCCTGGACCGACCGGCCGTAGCTGAGTACCGCAACCTGATCGGGGCGTGTAGCGGCGATCGAGCCCAGCTCGGCGGTGAGCTTACCGTAGGTGTGGTAACCCCCGTATCCGATCGGGAACTGGCCGGGTGCCACCACCCCTGGGATCGGTGGCAGCGCCGGGAGCGGGAGCAGCTGCAGCCCGCTGGCCCGCAACCGCTCGGCCTGCGCGGGCGAAGCGCGAACCTCCAGGTAATCACGTCCGCCGCCGAGCATGTCGACACCCTGGCGCAGCACCGCGGTGCGCGCGGCTGGGTTGTCCATCCCTTGCACCCGGTAGGCCGCGATCGGCTCGGGCGGGACCGGCGGCGCAGCGGTCGCGGCGACCGGGAAGACCAGTACGAGCATCCCCAGCGCAACGATCACAACAACCTGGCGTATAGACATTTCGCGGACCTTAACGATGCTGCCCCTTCCCGCATCCTGCGGGCTGAGCGTGGTTATTGCGGGGCGCGAGACCCCACTGAGCCCGCCCGATGCGCAGCGGCGCCTATCCTGGGAGCGGCACACGAAGTGAGAGGAACCGCATGCTTAACCGCACCGACCTGCGTGGTCGCCTCCCTTCCCCTGCCTCGCTGCGGGGGCTGCTGCCGCGGGCCGACGTGGACGTCGACGCGGTGGCTCATCAGGTGGCGCCGGTGCTCCAGGCGGTCCGCAACCGGGGCGTGGCCGCAGCGCTGGAGTTCACCGAACGCTTCGACGGGGTGCGGCCGAGCAGCGTCCGGGTGCCGGCCGACGCGCTGCGCACCGAGCTGCAACAGCTGGACCCGGCAGTGCGCGCCGCGCTGGAGGAGTCCATCGCCCGGGTCCGCCGGGTGCACGCTGACCAGCGGCGCGCCGAGATAATCACCCGGGTGGTGCCGGGCGGCACCGTCACGCAGCGGTGGGTGCCGGTGGAACGGGTCGGGCTCTATGCACCCGGTGGGCTGGCGGTCTACCCGTCCACTGTCGTGATGAACGTGGTGCCCGCTCAGGTCGCCGGGGTGGCGTCGCTGGTGGTGTGCTCGCCACCGCAGGCTGCCTACGGCGGTCGGCCGCATCCCAGCGTGCTCGCCGCAGCTGCCCTGCTCGGGGTCGACGAGGTGTGGGCGGTCGGGGGAGCACAAGCCGTCGCATTGCTTGGCTACGGTGGCACCGACACCGACGGCGCGCCGCTGGACCCGGTGGACATGGTCACCGGCCCCGGCAACATCTACGTCACCGCCGCTAAACGTGCCCTGCGCGGCATGATCGGCATCGACGCCGAGGCCGGCCCCACCGAGATCGCCATCCTGGCTGACTGCCGTGCCGACCCGGTTCACGTCGCTGCTGACCTGATCTCCCAGGCCGAGCACGACACCCTGGCCGCCAGCGTGCTGGTCACCGACTCGGTCGCGCTGGCCGACGCCGTCGATACCGAGCTGCACCGCCAGGTCGCGGCCACCAAACACACCGAGCGGATTCGCACCGCACTGACCAGCCCGCAATCCGGCTGCGTCCTGGTGTCCGATGTGGACGCCGGACTGACGGTGGTGGACGCCTACGCGGCCGAGCACCTGGAGATCCAGACCGCCGACGCGGCCGCGGTAGCCCGCCGGGTGCGCAACGCTGGAGCGATCTTCATCGGACCCTACGCGCCGGTCTCCCTGGGCGACTACTGCGCTGGCTCCAACCACGTGCTGCCCACCGGAGGCTGCGCCCGGCACTCCTCGGGACTGTCCGTGCAGACGTTCTTGCGCGGCGTCCAGCTTATCGAGTACGACGAGGATGCGCTGGTGAAGGTCGCCGATCATGTCGTCGCGCTGTCCGAGGCCGAGGACCTGCCTGCGCACGGTCAGGCGATCACCGCCCGGTGCCGCGGGACTGGTCAGTTCAGAGGGGCTGGGCAGTGACGGCGGTGACCGCAGTGACGACGGCGCGGGACGGGATCGGCCGCGATGTGACGCTCGCCGACTTGCCGCTGCGCGATGACCTGCGGGGTCGCAGCCCCTACGGCGCGCCACAACTTGACGTCGCGGTGCGGTTGAACACCAACGAGAATCCCTACCCGCCGCCCCCCGCTCTGGTCGCCGACGTCGCCGCCGCGATGCAGCAGGCGGCCCGCGATCTGCACCGCTACCCCGACCGGGACGCCGTCGCGCTGCGCACCGACCTTGCCGGTTACCTCGCCGGGCGCACCGGGATGCCGCTGACCGTGGCGAACCTGTGGGCTGCCAACGGCTCCAACGAGATCATCCAGCAGCTGCTGCAGGCCTTCGGTGGGCCCGGCCGCAGCGCGCTGGGCTTCACCCCGTCCTATTCGATGCACCCGATCATCTCCGCGGGCACCCGCACGCGGTGGATCCCGGCGCCACGGCGGGCGGACTTCTCGCTGGACCCCGAAGGCGCGGTGGCCGCCGTCCAGACGCACCGGCCCGACGTGCTGTTCGTCACCAGCCCCAACAACCCCACCGGGCAATCGATCCCGGCGGCCGACCTCGCGGCGGTGCTGGCTGCCGCGCCGGGCATCGTGGTGGTCGACGAGGCCTATGGCGAGTTCAGCGCTGCGCGCAGCGCCGTCGGGCTGCTCGGGCAGTTCCCGGATCGGCTGGTGGTCTGCCGGACGATGAGCAAGGCGTTCGCCTTCGCCGGCGGGCGGCTGGGCTACCTCGCCGCCGCGCCGGCGGTGGTGGATGCTCTGCTGCTGGTGCGGCTGCCCTACCACCTCTCGACGCTGACCCAGGAGGCTGCCCGGGCCGCGCTGCGCCACGGATTGGCCACGCTGGCGTCCGTGGCGGTGTTGGTGAACGAGCGGGAGCGCGTGATCGCAGCGCTGCGCGACCTGGGCGCCCAAGTGGTGCCGTCGGACGCCAACTTCGTCCTGTTCGGCCGGTTCGCCGACGCGGCCGGCGCGTGGCGGCGCTACCTGGAACACGGTGTGCTGATCCGTGATGTGGGGATCGCGGACCATTTGCGGGTCACCGTGGGTACCCCCGCGGAGAACGACGCGTTCCTGGTCGCGAGCGCGGCGGTGTTGAAGCAGGAGAACCAGTGAGCCGCACAGCCCGGGTCGAGCGGGTGACTAAGGAGTCGTCGGTGCTCGTCGAACTCGACCTCGACGGCACGGGGACCACCCAGATCACTACGGGTGTCGCTTTCTTCGACCACATGCTCACCTCGCTGGGCAAGCATGCAGCATTCGATCTGGTCGTGCGGGCTACCGGCGACGTCGACATCGACGCCCACCACACCGTGGAGGACGTCGCCATCGTGCTCGGGCAGGCAGTGCGCGAGGCGTTGGGGGACAAGTCCGGCATCCGACGCTTCGGGGATGCCTGGGTGCCGATGGACGAGACCCTGGCGCACGTGGCGGTGGACGTCTCCGGGCGCCCGTACTGCGTGCACATCGGCGAGCCCGATGCACTGGCCGGTTTCGTGGTGGGGGGCAACTACCCCACGGTGCTCAACCGGCACGTCTTCGAGACGCTGGCCTTCCACGCGCAGCTGGCCGTGCACATCCGGGTCCTGCATGGCCGCGACCCGCACCACGTCACTGAGGCCCAGTACAAGGCACTGGCCCGGGCGTTGCGCGCCGCCGCCGAGCCCGATCCGCGCGCCGGTGGAGTGCCGTCCACCAAGGGCGTCCTTTGACCGGTTCCTGGGTTGGTCTGAGTCAGCTGGCGCCCGTACTTGACGGGACAGTGCCGGTTGCGTCACACGCATGAGCGTCAGCGACGGTGGGAATAGACGGTAGGACATCCTTGCGCTCCGATCATCAAGGGAGGTCCCTCCGTGGACCTGCACGTTGCTGGAAAGGTGTTCCTCGTCACCGGCGCCTCCGCGGGCATCGGAGCGGCGACCGTGCGCTTGCTTGCCGCCGAAGGAGCGACGGTCGTGGGCGTCGCCCGCAAGCCCGACGGCATCAACGATCTCGGCGCCGGAATGAGCAGCGTGGCGGCCGACATCACCGAGCGCTACACCGCTCGGCAGGTCGTCGACTTGGTGCTGGACCGCCACGACCGTCTCGATGGCCTGGTCAACAAACGTCGGTGGCCTGGATATCCGGTCCAGCTTCCTGGACCTGACCGACGATCAGTGGTTAGCCACCTTCGAGCTCAACTTCCACGCCGCGGTCCGGATGAGCCGGGCCGCAATCCCTGCGCTGCTGCGCCACGGTGTGGCAGTCTGGTGCATGTCGCCAGCGAGGCCGCCCGGTTCCCGGACACGCCACTGGTGGACTACGCTGCCGCGCAGTTCAACCTGCCGCCCGAGCAAGCTATCGAGCACTTCGTTCGCGAAGTGCGAGGGCTGCCCGCTGGACGGTTCGGCACGCCGACGATGTCGCCAGAGTGATCGCCTACCTGCTGTCGCCGCCGGCCGTTCAGGTCACCGGCGCCGTGTGGGCGATCGACGGCGGCGCGCTGCGGCAAATCTGAGCCAAATCTGAGCGCAGTGTGACTGCGGGACGGTGCAGCCGGAGGGGTGGTCGCTGTGACGAGGCGGGTATTGGTCATTGGCGCTGATGCGACCGGGATGAGCGCGGCCTCGCAGGCCCTTCGGCGTGCGGGTCGGGACGCGCTGGAGGTGGTGGTTTTCGAGCGCGGCCACCATGTGTCCTACTCAGCCTGCGGCATCCCGTACTGGGTGGCGGGCGACGTCTCCGGGGCGGACGCGCTGATCGCCCGCAGCGCCGCCGAGCACCGGTCCAACGGGATCGACCTGCGGGTTCGCACCGAGGTCACCAAGATTGACCTGGACGCCCGCACGGTGATCGCTCTCGAACTCGACGGCGGCGCGAGCTACCAGCTTGGTTTCGACGACCTGGTGCTGGCCACCGGCGCGGTGCCGGTGCGCCCGAACCTGCCTGGGGTGCGCGCGCCGGGCGTGTACGGGGTGCAGACCCTGGACGACGGTGCCGCCGTGCTGGCGGGGCTGACCGGGCAGCCGCGCCGGGCGGTCGTGGTTGGCGGCGGATACATCGGTATCGAGATGGCCGAGGCTATGGTCCGCCGTGGCCTGGCGGTCACGCTGGTGGACCAGGCTGCGGAGCCGATGACCACCGTCGATCCGGACATGGGTGCTCTGGTGCGTAAGGCGATGCAGGGGATGGGGATCGCCGTGCTCACCGGCACCCCGGTCACCGGCTTCGAGACCGGTCCCGACGGCCGGGTCTCCGCCGTGGGCACCGAAAGCGAGACGCTACCAGCGGACATCGTTGTGCTGGGTCTGGGCGTGCGGCCGGCCACCGAGCTAGCTGGGGCGGCTGGGCTACCTCTGGGCGAGTACGGTGGCGTGCTGACCGATCTGCGAATGGGAGTGCTCGGCCACGAAGGGGTGTGGGCCGGCGGGGACTGCGTTGAGGTGCTGCACCGGATGTCGCAGCGTCGAGCGCACGTTGCGTTGGGCACCCACGCCAACAAGCACGGCCGGGTGATCGGAACGAACCTGAGCGGCGGCGACGCGACCTTCCCCGGCATCGTCGGCACCGCGGTCAGCAAGGTCTGCGACCTGGAGGTCGGCCGGACCGGGCTGCTGGAGGCCGAGGCGCGGGCCGCGGGGTTCCAGCCGGTCAGCGTGACAGTGCGGTCGACCACCCGAGCCGGCTACTTCCCGGGTGCTGGTCCGATCACCGTCAAGATGATCGCCGAGCGCGGTACCGGGCGACTGCTTGGCGCGCAGCTAGTGGGCCGGGAGGGCTCGGCTAAGCGGGTCGACGTGTGCGCCGTCGCATTGTGGAACGAGATGACCGTCGAGGAGATGACGGGTCTGGACCTCGGCTACGCGCCACCGTTCTCCCCGGTCTGGGACCCTGTGCTGGTGGCCGCCCGGAAAGCGGCAGCGGCAGTTTAACGACCACGCTCTCGAATTACTGCAGTCTGCATCCAGAACGCGGTGTCTGGGAGGGTGGTGGGGTGGCTTCCGTTGTCGTGCTGGATTACGGGTCGGGCAATCTGCGTTCTGCTGAGCGGGCGCTGCACCGGGTTGGTGCGGGGGTGACGGTGACCGGCGACGTCGACGCCGCGCTGAGCGCCGACGGGCTGGTGGTACCCGGGGTCGGTGCCTTCGCCGCGTGCATGGCCGGGCTGCGGTCGGTGCGCGGTGACCGGATCATCGGTCGCCGGCTGGCCGGCGGTCGCCCGGTGCTGGGGATATGCGTGGGGATGCAGGTGTTGTTCAGCCGGGGTGTCGAGCACGGGGTGCAGACCGATGGCTGCGACGAGTGGCCCGGGACCGTGGAGCGGTTGAAGGCCGACGTGCTGCCGCACATGGGATGGAACACCGTGATGCCGCCCGCGGGCTCGCGGTTGTTCGCTGGCCTCGACGCGGGCACTCGCTTCTACTTCGTGCACTCCTACGCCGCCCGCCGCTGGGAGCTGGAAGGCTCGGAGCTCCTGGCGCCCCCGCTGGTGACCTGGGCCGAGCACGGCGAGCCGTTCGTCGCCGCCGTGGAGAACGGGCCGTTGTGGGCGACCCAGTTCCATCCCGAGAAATCCGGCGACGCCGGTGCGCACCTGCTACGCAACTGGATTGAGACGTTGTAGCCCGATGCTCAGGTGTCACCACCTAGGGTGGGGCTGGTGAGTTTCGTGCTGCTACCCGCGGTGGACGTCGCCGGCGGCCGGACCGTCCGCCTCACGCAGGGTGAAGCTGGCACCGAGACGTGTTACGGCGACCCTGTTGAGTCCGCGCTGGCCTGGCAGGCCGACGGCGCTGAGTGGATCCACCTGGTCGACTTGGACGCGGCGTTCGGCCGGGGCTCCAACGCCGAACTGCTGGCTGAGGTCGTCGGCCGGCTGGACGTTGCGGTGGAGCTCTCCGGTGGGATCCGGGACCATACGTCGCTGCAGCGGGCGTTGGCCACCGGATGCGCTCGGGTGAACTTGGGCACCGCGGCACTGGAGGATCCGGCCTGGTGCCGCTCGGCGATAGCCGAGCACGGCGAGCGCATCGCGGTGGGGCTCGACGTGCGGATCATCGACGGGCAGCACATCCTCGCCGCGCGGGGCTGGACGTCGCATGGTGGGGACCTCTGGGAGGTGCTGGAGCGCCTGGAGCGAGACGGCTGCCCGCGCTACGTGGTCACCGATGTCACCAAGGACGGAACCCTGCGCGGACCGAACCTGGACCTGCTGCGCGCGGTGTGCGCCCGCACCGAAGCGCCGGTGATCGCCTCCGGTGGGGTTTCCGGGGCCGGCGATGTGGCTGCGCTGGCTGCACTGTCTCCGCAGGGTGTGGAGGGTGCGATCATCGGCAAAGCGCTCTACACCGGTGCCCTCACCCTGCCCGACGCGCTGGCCGCTGTTCGCTGACCCCCTGTCCTGAACCCCTATCCTGCGGGTCGGGTTCTTCTCTGCCCGGTGTGTCCGCGTCCCACGTCCGCCCCCTACGCTGGGCGGGTGGCTGTTGCTGTGCGGGTCATCCCGTGCCTGGACGTCGACGCCGGCCGGGTGGTCAAAGGGGTGAACTTCACCGCGTTGCGGGACGCCGGTGATCCGGTCGAGCTGGCCACCGCCTATGACGCGCAGGGCGCCGACGAGCTGACCTTCCTCGACGTCACGGCTTCCTCTGCACAGCGGGAGACGACCTACGACGTGGTGCGCCGCACTGCGGAATGCGTCTTCATCCCCCTCACCGTCGGCGGGGGGATTCGCGAGGTGTTCGATGTGGACCGCCTGCTGCGGGCGGGTGCGGACAAGGTGAGTATCAACACCGCCGCGGTGGCCAGGCCCGAGCTGCTGCGCGAGGCCAGCCGCCGCTTCGGCGCGCAATGCATCGTGCTGTCGGTGGATGCCCGGCGGGTGCCACGCGGCGGCCCATCAACGCCATCCGGCTTCGAGGTGACCACCCACGGCGGGCAACGCGGCACCGGGATCGACGCGGTGGTCTGGGCCGCTCGCGGCCAGGAGCTGGGCGTGGGGGAGATCCTGCTCAATTCGATGGACGCCGACGGCACCAAGGCGGGCTTCGACCTCGAGATGATCTCCGCGGTGCGAGCCGTCGTCACGGTCCCGGTGATCGCCAGTGGCGGAGCGGGTGAGGTGGGGCACTTCCCGCCCGCAGTGGCCGCCGGCGCCGACGCGGTGCTCGCCGCCAGCGTCTTCCACTTCGGACAGTTGCGGATCGGCGACGTCAAGGACAGCCTGCGTCAGGCCGGGGTGACGGTGCGGTGAGCGCGCTGGACCCGGCGATCGCCGAGAAACTCACCCGCAACGCTGATGGGCTGGTGTGCGCCGTGGTGCAGCAGCGTGGCACCGGTGACGTGCTGATGGTGGCCTGGATGGACGACGAAGCGCTGTACCGCACGCTGACCACCGGCAGGGCCACCTACTGGTCCCGCAGCAGGCAGGCCTACTGGATTAAGGGCGAAACCTCCGGACACACCCAGCACGTGCACGAGGTGCGGTTGGACTGCGACGGCGACGCCCTGCTGCTCGTCGTCGACCAAACCGGCCCGGCCTGCCACACCGGATCACCGACCTGTTTCGGGCACGTGCTGCTGCGCGTCCTGTGAGTGGCGAT
>DASYIL010000025.1:0-6286 GCA_035997545.1 Pseudonocardiaceae bacterium | reverse complement strand
AGGTCAAGGAGAAGGCTGAGCCGCTCGTCGAGAAGGTCAAGGAGAAGGCTGAGCCGCTCGTCGAGAAGGTCAAGGAGAAGGCTGAGCCGCTCGTCGAGAAGGTCAAGGACAGCTCCGGCAAGGACAGCTCGTCCTGAGTGGCCCCACCCACTCTCAACAGCGGCGTCATCATGGTCGCCGGGCAGAAGCTCGCCTTCTGGTGCATGTCACCAAGGCCGGCACCTCGATGCGGAGCCGTGCCTGAGCGGGGCGCAGCAGACCGAGGAGAACAAGGCGCTGCTGCGCTGCTGGGGAGAACAAGGCGCTGCTGGCCGCCCGGGCGAACCTGCTCGCCGCCCGGCACCGAATGTAAGGCCAACGGCGACCGTGAGGAGTGTGAGCATATCGCCGATAGCGTGACCGAGCTCGATGCGGTGAAGCTTGCCCACGTTGCTGCGCGCTGGATCACAGAGCACCGGACGGGGGAGCGAGCCCGGGAGGCGTATCTGAGCCTGTGGCGACACCATGTTGAGCTGTACCTCGGTCAGGTCGAGCTCGCTGAGTTGTCGACAGAGACAATCCAGAGCTGGCGCGCCGCGCTCTTGCAGGACGTGCGTCGGACGACCGGACGGCCAAGGCGTACCGGCTGGTGTGGGCGGTCCTCAAACACGGCCGTGGACGATGGACGGATCAAGCGCAACCCGTACCGGCCAAGGGTGCTGGGGAGTATCGGGCCGGCGAGCGATCGATTGCGAGCGTCCGGCAGGTCTATGCGCTGGCCGAGCGCATGCCGTCCTGCCAATGAAGAAGGGCCGGGCCGGCACGATGACCCATGCCTACAAACGCCACGGCACCACCACCCTGTTCGCCGCGCTGAACGTGCTCACCGGAACGGTGATCGGCCGCTGTCTGTCGCGGCACCGCAACACTGAGTTCTTAAAGTTCCTGCATACCATCGACTGCGAGGTGCCCCAAAGATTCTGATGCCGCTGCGCGACGCTCGCGGGCCGATGAAAATGCACCACCAGCCCCATCCGCCCCACCGGCACCTATTTTCGTCTCAGGCGACGGCGACTGGTCAATGTTCGCCCCCCGGGCAGTGACCCTGATCGACGGCAGCGCCGACGAGCACGCCCAGGCCACCACCGAGATGCTCGACTGGGGCGTCAGGGAGGTCGCCCGCCGCTACGACGCCAAACGCGCCGCCGGCATCGTCGGAGCGATCCCCCGCGAGACCTCCCGCCGCAAAGGATCCGGATTCCACCCCATCTACCTGATCATCGATGAATGCCACGTGCTCTACGGCGCGCCGCACCCCATCGGCGGGACCAAGGACGACGCCCGCGCCTGGCGGGCCGCCAAGAAGCTGCATGACCAGGCCCGCGCGGTCAACGTGCACCTGCTGCAAGCCACCCAACGCCCCGACGACCGCACCCTGCCCGCCCGCGTCCGCGAAGGCGCTCACGTGCGCTGCGCCCTCAACGTGCCCAACCACGAAACCGCCAAAATGATCCTCGCCGACGCCGCCGACCGCGGCGCCCTCCCCCAAGACCTCCGCCCCGGCGCCGACGCCGGCACCCTCGTTGCCACCGGCGAAGTCGAAGACATCCCCAACGATCAAGCGTTCGCGATCGTGCGCACCCACTACGTGTCCACCAACGACGCCTACACCGTGATCGCTCAAGCGATGGACATCATTCGCCGCTGCGACCGCACCATCACCACCGGCCAACCCACCGAACCCGAGCCCACCCGCGCTCTCCTAACCGACGTCGCCACCGTGCTCGACGGCCACGACAAACTGCCTCCGCCGACGTCCTCCACCAACTGCGGGCACGCTGGGAACCAACATATGGCGGCTGGTCGGCCCAGCAATTCGCCACCGCGCTACAGGACTGCGGAGTCGAGATCAGAAAACGCAGCCTCGACGGACAACCCGGCCAACGCGTCGTGCTCGCTACCGATGTCAACGCCGCACTCAACACCTGACGACCAAGTCCCAACCGATCCGACGTGGGGCAGACCGTGAGGCCCCCCTGGCGTACTAAGGCACATGCCTCAACCCCACACTCGTGCGATGCCTCACCCCTGAGCTGCGGAAAGGCAGAAAAACCGGGCAAGGCAGACCGTACCTACCACCGAAAAATTCACGTTTCTAGCGACCCGGCTGGGGTCGCCCTCCCTGCCTCACAGGTGAGCCGGCCGGGCAACTCACAGAAGCTCTCGCGGCCCAGACAGCGGGCCGACCATGGCCCAAGGCCAGAGATGCCGAGCCGCTCGTTGGCATCCTGACCTGGGTCTGTACGGCACGGAGCGCACTGAGTAGAAGGCTCCGAGGTGGCAAGGTCAAACAGGCGAAGCCGCAGGTTGACGAGGCAACCCCCTTCGATCTGGAGGTCCGCATTGCCGAAACCAGCGATGCGGTCGAGGTGCTGTTGCAGAACACGGACAACGGATGCGGGCCGTACGTGAGAAGGACCCTGCGTGAGTGCGTGAGCTGCAGCAATATTAATTCTGGTACTGCAACGGCAGTTATGGGGGTCACCTCGGAGGTTGGCGCCGGACAGGTCCGTGTCGAAAAGACGGGCGTTGGAGAGGTCTGCGTTGGAGAGCAGGGCGTCGGATAGATTCGAGTCCATGAACGCGGCGCTGGAGGTTGGGACGTCCCACTGTGCGCCATGCTGAGTGCGTGACCGAGCAGCGAACTCCGGTGCGGATCACCCGCACCCGGCTGGCCGACGGTCGCGCGTTGACCTACTACGACGATCGCGAGCCCTACGCTTCGGGCGCAGTCACTCGAGCGCTGCACGACCCCCGCGAACTGGCCCCAGGGCAGGCCCGCCCGATGATGCGCCTGGACGTGCTCACCGGAGAGTGGGTCATTTTCGCCCCGCATAGGATGCAGCGCACGCACCTTCCTGCAACCGGAAGGTGCCCGCTGTGCCCCAGCCGGGACGGTGCCACGACCGAGATCCCGGCCGAAGACTACGACGTGGTGGTGTTCGATAACCGGTTCCCTTCCCTGGGACCCCAGCTCGACCTCACCGGACCGGTACCGGCCTTGGTGGAGGTGGACGGCGATCCGCTGTGGCCACAGCAGTCGGCAACCGGGCGGTGCGAGCTGGTCTGCTTCACCAGCGAGCACGGCTCCTCATTCGCCGAGCTCACCCCGAGCCGGGCTGCGACGGTGATCGAGGCGTGGGCCGACCGCACCACAGTACTGTCGCGGGTGGATGGTGTCCGGCAGGTCTTCTGTTTCGAGAACCGCGGTGCGGAGATGGGAGTGACCCTGCACCACCCGCATGGTCAAATCTACGCCTTCCCATTCGTCCCACCGCGCACCGAGCGACTGCTCGCCCGGGCGGCGGCGCACCGCGACAGCACAGGTTGCGACCTGCTGTCAGACGTGCTTGCCGCCGAACTGCGGGCCGAGCGGCGGGTAGTGCACCGGGGTGCGGCGTGGACTGCGTATGTGCCCGCCGCCGCACGGTGGCCGGTGGAGGTGCACCTGGTGCCGCACCGGCTGGTGCCCGACCTCGCTGCCCTGAACAGCGCCGAGCGCTGCGAGCTCGCGACGCTCTACCCCGCGCTGTTGCGGCGAGTGGATGCCTTCTTCGCCGACCAGGGCGACCCCGGACCGGTGCCGTATGTCGCGGGCTGGCACCAGGCTCCGATCGGTCCGGACCGCGGCCTGACCCGGCTGCACCTGCAACTGTTCTCGGTGCGCCGCGCCGCTGGGAAGCTTAAGTACCTCGCCGGATCTGAGTCCGGGGTGGGTGTCTGGCTCAACGACACCACCCCCGAGCGGATCGCGCACCGGCTGCGGGAGCTGAGGTGAGTGTCGCGTTGCGGGCCGACTTCCGTGCCGTGTTCGGCCGGGATCCCGACGGGCTGTGGGCGGCACCGGGCCGGTTGAACCTGATCGGCGAGCACGTTGATTACGCTGGCGGGCTGTGCTTGCCGCTGGCGCTGCCACTACGCACCGTAGTGGCAGTGGCTATCCGGGACGACGGCCGGCTGCGGCTGCGGTCACTGCATCGGGATTCGCAGCCGTGGGAGGGATCTGTCGATGTGGTGGGTCCTGGCCACCCGCATGGCTGGGCGGCGTATCCAGCGGGCGTGATCTGGGCGCTGGGTCAGCCGGCCGGTGGGCTTGATGTACTAGTCGGAAAGTCAGTGCCACCCGGGGCCGGGCTGGCCTCCTCTGCCGCGCTGGAGTGCGCCGTGGCGTTGGCGGTGGACGCGCTGTGCGGTCTTGGACTGGCCGCAACCAGCACTGGGCGGGTAATGCTTGCGGCGGCGTGCCGCCGCGCCGAGAACGAGATCGTCGGCGCGCCAACTGGAGGGATGGACCAGATCGCATCCCTGTGCTGCATCGCTGGCCACGCCTTGCTGCTGGATTGCCGGGACCAGGCCGTGCGGCAGGTGCCGCTGGACCTGGTTACCGCTGGACTGGTCCTACTCGTCGTCAACACCCGGGCACCGCACCGGATCGTCGATGGCCAGTACGCCGCACGTCGGCGCAGCGCGGAGCAGGCCGCGACCGCGCTGGACGTGCCCAGCTTGCGCGAGGCGCAGCGGGAGCAGGTGGACAGCCTGACCGACCCCCTGCTGCACAGGCGGGCCCGACATGTGGTGAGCGAGATCGCCCGGGTTCGGGCGGTTGTGGCGATGCTGGAGTCAGGCCGGCTCCGGGACATCGGACCGCTGCTGAACGCTTCGCACGCCTCCCTGCGCGACGACCTCGAGGTGTCGAGCCTGGAGCTGAATTGCGCGGTGGAGGCCGCCTGCGCCGCTGGAGCGCTCGGTGCCCGGATGACCGGCGGCGGGTTCGGCGGCTCGGCTCTGGTACTCATCGAGCGGACCACCGTCGACGCGGTAACCCACGCCGTGGTGGCCGCGGCCGCCCACCACGGCCACCCGGAACCGGCGGTGCATCAGGCAATACCGTCCCGCGGCGCCCACCTCCTGTCTTAAGTTCTGTCTTAAGTTCTCGTGTCCCCACGTCACGTCAGCGCACATGGGACGGTACGAAGGGCAGTGTGACAACCTCGCAGGGCAGTGCCCGGCCACGGACGTCGATCTCCACGGTGTCCGCAGGTCGCACAGCGGGATCGAGCCAGCACCAAGGCATTCACCGGCTTGCAGGGGACGGCACGCTCGGCCGAGCGCCTGGCAGTGGTTTTGTGCGAACCCCTCATACTGAGCCCACGTCGCGGTCGCGCTGAGAGTCTTCGGCGCGATAGACATCAGTTTGTCCGCCACCGCAACGTGAGTACGGGATCCATGTGTTCTTTGCCAGGTTCGCGGACCTCGAGCTCGTAGCCGCCGATCCAGTCGTCGCCAACGTTGGTAAGCTTCGGGTCTTCGATTCTGGCGATCGCAATGAGGTGCGCTCGGAACGAGTCAGGTTGGTACAATTCCTCACACACGTGCCGAGCTGGGTAGCGGCGGCCATCAGGCCCCCGAAGGGTGATCGCCCACAACCGTGCCGCTGCCGCTGTCTCACCGGAAGGGGGAGTACCGGCCTCGGCTAGTGCCGCAGCGTCGCCTGGGAGGTCACCTGAATCGCTCGTATGCTCGGCACTCGGAGTCGCCAAGGGCTCGGGAGGCCGGACAATAACTGCTCGGCGACCGCGGCTCGATGTGATGAATCCCCATGTCTTTAGCAGTTCCATGGCACGGTGTGCGGTTCCGATCGCCACCTGATGCTCCGCGGCGAGCTGCTTCTCGGTCGGCGCGAAGTCGCCATCTGCGAGGTCACCGGAGAGAATGCTGCGACGGAGTTCTGCGGCGATTTTCTCGTATGGGCTCTGCGGGTCACGCTGGGCGCGTGCGACGAGTTCCTGTGGCGCCGGTCGGCTCGGCATCCTGGTGGCAATGCCGCCAGCCGCCCGTTGGTCGGCTTCGGACACCCACGCGGCATAGGTCCTGAGCGTTGTCGTGCCACCACCGGAGTGACCCAGCCGGCCCGCGACGGTCCGCACGTCCACGCCTGCCGCGACGAGTTCCGTCGCCGAGTAGTGCCTGAGCTTGTGCAGGTTTGTATCAATCGCGAGGCGCTCGGCCAGGCGGTTGTAGCGCTGCGTAAGCGCCCCAGGTGTCAGGTAGGTGCTGCCATCTGGCGCACCCGCGAACACGAAGGCGTCTGCGGCAAGTTCAATGCCCAGCGCCTCGGCACGAGCTCGGCAACGGGCCAGGTGCTCGCTGAGGACCTGGACGGTCTCCAGGTCGAGAGCGACGCGGCGCTGCTGATGCGTCTTGAGGTCTCCCTCGACCCAGCCGTCCACGCCGCGGTTGATCGCAC
>DASYIL010000024.1:0-21648 GCA_035997545.1 Pseudonocardiaceae bacterium | reverse complement strand
CCCCGCGGTGTGGCCACCCGTGACGCGAACCCGGACACCGGGGGCGACCTCCTGATCGCCGTCAACCACCTGCAATCGCCCTTCCTCCTCGAGCACGCCCAGGTTCTCCGTCTTGTAGGAGGGCTTGCTGCGCGGATCCGGATGCCGCCAGGCTTCGAGCTCCGTCGCCTGGACGACATGACGGGCACGCGGGAAGAGCGGCGTCAGCTCGCCGTCCCGACCCGGGGTGACCAGCGCCCCGACGTGGTCGAAGTGCAGGTGGCTGAGCACGACCAGGTCGATGTCCTGCGGCTGAAGCCCGATACCCGCGAGCGCATCGGGAAGGCCGGGGTCACGCTCGTAGGCCCAGATGTCTCGTTCCTTGTCGGAGAGCTTGGGGCCCATACCCGCCTCGATCAGGATGTTCGCGTCCGGTGTGCGGACCAGCATGCAATTGGTCGCCATGAGGATGCGATTGCGGGCATCCGGGGTTTTGAGCTTTTCCCACATGACTTTCGGCACTACGCCAAAGACGGAACCGCCGTCCATGCGCCAGTGTCCGTCGCTCAGGCAGTGCAGATCAAACCGGCCGAGCTTTCGAGGGGCAGTGGCGATCACGCCGCCTTAAAACCGTGATTGACGAAGTCGATGATCGATTGCAGCGAGGTCCCGGGTCCGAAGATCTCGACCACCCCCATCTTCTTCAGCTCGCTGGCATCGTCCTGCGGGATGATGCCGCCCCCGAAGACCACGATGTCGGTGGCGTTGCGCTGCTTGAGCAGCTCGAGGATGCGAGGAATCAGCGTCATATGCGCGCCGCTGTGCAGGCTGATGCCGATGGCGTCGACGTCTTCCTGGATCGCCGCCTCCACCACCATTTCCGGCGTCTGTCGAAGACCGGCGTAGATCACTTCGACGCCGGCGTCGCGCAAGGCGCGCGAAACCACCTTGACCCCACGGTCGTGGCCGTCAAGGCCGACCTTCGCGGTCAGCACCCGCCACTGCTTGCGTTCGTCGCGGGCGCTCATTGCCTTGTCAGATAGAAGGCCACGATGACGAAAACGGCCAGCCCGGCGATGATCCTCCCCATGAGAGAAAAACGCAGCTTGATCATCTAGAAGAGGATCGGCTCGCGATAGACGCCGAAGACCTCCTTGAGCGCGGCCATGATCTCGCCCTCGGTCGCGTAAGCCTTGACGCAATCGAGCAGCGGGGGCATCAAGTTGTCGCTGCCGCGCGCGGCCGTCTTCAGCTCCGCGAGGCGATGCGCGACGCTCGTATTGTCGCGCCGCGCTTTGACCGCCTTCAGCCGGCGCACCTGGCCCTGCTCGGTCTCGGGACCGATACGCAAGGTGGGGACGTCTGCGCTCTCGCCCTCCTTGTAGGCGTTCACACCCACGATGATCCGTTCGTTGGCCTCGAGCTTGCGCTCGAACTCGAAGGCGGCATCGGCGATTTCCCGCTGGAAGAACCCGTTTTCGATGCAGCGGAGGACGCCCCCCTGCGCATCGATCTCGTCGAAGTAGCGCTGCGCGCCGCGCTCCATTTCGTCGGTGAGTTGCTCGACGAAATAGGAGCCGCCCAGCGGGTCGATGGTGTTGCTGACACCGGTTTCGTGGGCGAGCACCTGCTGGGTACGCAGGGCGATCTGGGCAGCGCGCTCGGTCGGCAGCGCCAGCACTTCATCCATCGAGTTCGTGTGCAACGAGTTGGTCCCGCCCAGGACGGCGGCCATGGCCTCGTACGCCGTCCGGCTGATGTTGTTCTCCACCTGCTGGCGAGTCAGCGACACGCCGGCGGTCTGGGTGTGGAAGCGCAGCATCCAGGACTTGGGATCGCGGGCGCCGTACTTGTCGCGCATGATGCGGGCCCACAACCGGCGGGCCGCGCGGAACTTCGCGATCTCCTCGAAGAAATCCACATGCGCGTCGAAGAAAAAGGTCAGTCCGCTGGCGAAACGATCGAGGTCAAGCCCGCGCGAGCGGCCCAGCTCCACGTACCCGAAGCCGTCGGCCAAGGTGAACGCCAGCTCCTGCGCGGCCGTCGCCCCGGCCTCGCGGATGTGGTAGCCGGAGATCGACAGCGGCTTGTAGGCCGGGATCTTGTCCGCGCAGTACTCCATCAGGTCACCGATGAGCCGCAGATGGGGTTCCGGGGTGAACAGCCACTCCTTCTGGGCGATGTACTCCTTGAAGATGTCGGTCTGCAAGGTGCCGTTGAGTTTGGTGATATCCGCACCCTGCCGTTCCGCGGCGACGAGGTACATGCAGAACATCGGCACCGCCGGACCGGAGATCGTCATCGACGCGGTGACCCGCTCCAGCGGGATGTCACCGAACAGGACGTCCAAATCAGCGGCGCTGTCGATCGCCACGCCGCAGTGCCCCACCTCGCCCAGGCTGCGCGGATCGTCGGAATCGTGGCCCATCAGGGTGGGCATGTCGAAGGCCACCGACAGCCCACCCCCGCCGTTGCGCAGGATCTGCCGGTAACGCTGGTTGGTCTGGGCCGCATTCCCGAACCCGGCGAACTGCCGGATCGTCCAGGTCCGCCCCCGGTAGCCGGTGGAGTGGATGCCACGCGTGAAGGGGTACTCCCCTGGCCAGCCGATGCGCTCGAAACCCTCGACGGTTTCGCCGCTGCGCGGTCCATACACCGGGTCGACTTCGATCCCGGACAGCGTGGTGAAGTCCGCCCCCCGGACCCGTCCCGCCGCCTCGGCCTCGGCGTAGCGGCGCCGCCAGCGCTCCCGACCGGACTGCGGATCAGCGTGCTGGGCGTCGTAGGGCGTCATCTGAGCCTCTCCTGCAGGGTCATCCTATTTCCAATAGTATGACGTCCAACTAACACTCACCAGGTGCCTCGGGTCACAGGTACCCCACCCTGCAGTCTGGCTGGATGCGGAACGCGCCTCAACAGGCCTCTATTAGCGCGTTCTGCATCCAGACTGCGCTCTGGACCGGGGTCAGGGAGCCAGGTGGTGGTGGATGCGGGCGACTTTGGCTCGGAGCTGGTTGGTGTAGCCGGGGCGGATGTCGGCTTTGAGGACCAGACTGGTGCGCGCGGCGCCCACGCTGGCGGCCTCGACGGCGCGGCGCACCACGTCCATCACCTCGTCCCACTCCCCCTCCACGAGGGTGAACATTGCGTTGAGCTCGTATGGCAAACCGGAGTCTCGAACCACCCGGACCGCCTCGGCCACGGCGACGCTGACACTGTCCGATTCGCCGCCGGTGGGGGCGACGCTGAATGCCACGATCATGGCCCCAGCCTGCCCTATCCGGGGCGTTGCGATGCCCGCAGCGGCTACGGTTGCGCTATGCCGTCGCATCATCCGCTGCCGTTCGACCCGATCGATCGAGCCGCACAGCTGTGGCAAGCCCGTATCGGGCCCTCCGAAACGATGGCCGCGGTCACCAATATCATGCGCGTGCAGCAGATCCTGCAGTCCGCGGTGGATGCGGCGCTGCGCCCCCACAGTCTGACGTTCGCCCGCTACGAGGCACTGGTGCTGCTGGTGTTCTCCCGCCACGGCAGCTTGCCAATGAAGGTAATGGGCCAGCGGCTGCAGCTGCATCCGACCAGCGTGACCAATATCGTGGACCGGCTGCAGGCCGACCGGCTGGTTGAGCGCAGCGGCCACCCCACCGATCGGCGCACCACCCTGGTCACGATCACCGAAGCGGGTCGGCAGCGCAAGAAGATGGCCACCGTCGCGCTCACCGACATCAACTTCGGTCTCGTCGGTCTGAACCCCGAGCACCTCACACAGCTGACCGCGCTACTCACCCAGGTACGCCGCGCGGCAGGTGACTTCACCGACCCGAGCTGACCCGACGGCCGGCGTGTCCTCACTCAGGTGCCGCCGCCCCGAAGGCGGCCAGCAGCTCGTCGGCCGCCCGGTAGGGGTCCAGCTCTCCCACGATGATCCGCTTGGCCAGCCCGGGCAGCGCCCCCGACAGGTCGCTGCCGCGCCCGAGGTCGCCGAGCTTCGCGCGTAGCTGCGCCAGCGCGATGGCCTCGATCTCGGCCTCCGCACGGCGCTGCCGGCGGGCGTCCAGCTCGCCGTGCCCGATCATCCAGTCCCGGTGCTGCTCGATCGCGCCCACGAGTTCGTCGATGCCCTCGGACCTGGTGGCCACCGTGCGGACGATCGGCGGCCGCCAGCTCGGGCCTGCCTTGTCCCGGCGGCCCAGCGAGATCATGTACTTGAGGTCCCGGACGGTCTGGTCGGCACCGTCCCGGTCGGCCTTGTTGACCACAAAGACGTCAGCGACCTCCAGGATGCCCGCCTTGGCCGCCTGAATCCCGTCGCCCGTCCCCGGCGCCAGCAACACCAGAGTGGTGTCGGCCAGCGACACGACCTCCACCTCAGACTGGCCGACGCCGACGGTCTCCACCAGCACCACGTCACAGCCCGCGGCGTCGAGCACCCGCAGCGCCTGCGGGGTGGCCCAGGCTATGCCTCCCAGGTGCCCACGAGTGGCCATCGAGCGGATGAAGACACCGTCGTCCAGCGTGTGGTCCTGCATCCGTACCCGATCGCCTAGCAGAGCGCCCCCCGAGAACGGTGAGGACGGGTCGACGGCGAGCACGCCGACCTTCTTGCCGGCCCGCCGCAGCGCCGTGATCAGCACGCTGACCGATGTCGACTTGCCCACGCCGGGCGAGCCGGTAATGCCGACGACCTGGGCTCGCCCAGCGTAGGGGGCCAGCGCAGCGGCGACCTCGCGCAGTTCCAGTGCGCCATCCTCGACCAGCGAGATCAGCCGGGCGACAGCTCGGGGCTGACCTTGCCGAGCGCCGCCGACCAGCTCGCCGATATCGAGGCGGCGGGGGCTCACGCTGCGTCGTCGCCTGCTGTGTCGCCCCCTGCTGTGTCGTCGCCGGGGACCCGCAAGATCAACGCGTCACCCTGGCCGCCGCCGCCGCACAACGAGGCCACGCCCACGCCGCCACCGCGCCGGCGAAGCTCCATCACCAAGTGCAGCACCAGCCGGGCGCCGGACGCCCCGATCGGGTGTCCCAGCGCGATCGCCCCGCCGTTGGGGTTGACCCGCGCCGGGTCGATGCCGAGCTTGCGGGTGGACACCACCCCGACTGCAGCGAACGCCTCGTTGATCTCGACGATATCGAGGTCGTTCACCTTGATGCCCTCCTTGCGGCAGGCCGCCAGCACCGCGTTGGCGGGCTGCTCGTGCAGGCTGGAGTCGTCAGGCCCGGCCACCATGCCGTGCGCCCCCACCTCGGCCAGCCAGCTCAGGCCCAGCGCCTGTGCCTTGGCCTGGCTCATCACCACGACCGCGGCGGCCCCGTCGCTGATCGGGGACGACGATCCGGCGGTGATGGTGCCGTCGGCGGAGAATGCAGGGCGCAGCTCGCTCAACACCTCTGCCGTGGTCTCCGGCCGGATGCCCTCGTCGGCGGACACCACGATCGGGTTACCCTTGCGCTGCGGCACCGTCACCGGGGTGATTTCCTCAGCGAACAGCCCACTCGCCACTGCGCGCCCAGCCAGCTGATGCGACCGCGCGGCGAACTCGTCCTGCTCCGCCCGGGTCAGCTGGTGGCGGGTGCTGTGTTTCTCGGTGGAGGCACCCATCGAGACCTGGTCGAACGAGTCGTGCAGGCCGTCACAGGCCATGTGGTCGATCATCGTGACGTCGCCGTACTTGAACCCGGTGCGCGACTTGGGCAGCAGGTGTGGCGCCTGGGTCATCGACTCCTGCCCACCGGCCACGATGACGTCGAACTCGCCGGCCCGGATCAGCTGGTCAGCCATCGCGATCGCGTTCAGCCCGGACAGGCATACCTTATTGATGGTGAGGGCGGGCACGTCCATCCCGATGCCGGCGTTGACCGCCGCCTGACGCGCCGGGATCTGGCCCGCGCCGGCCGTGAGTACCTGACCCATGATCACGTACTGCACCTGCTCGGGCGCCACGCCAGCGCGTTCGAGCGCAGCCTTGATGGCGAAGCCACCGAGTTGGGCAGCCGAGAAGTCCTTGAGCTGGCCCAGCAGCCGCCCCATCGGGGTGCGGGCTCCGGCCACGATGACGGAACCGGTCATGGTGCAACCTCCGGCCTGACAGCGCGGCGAACCCGGGGCGATGCCGGCGCCGTCTTTCGGACCTTACCGCGCACAATGGCCACCACACGCTAGTGACGACGAGCACACCTGGACCGACCGTACGCTGCACACCATGCAGCAACTCGCGTCTTTCGTCACGGCGATCGACCACGTCGGCATCGCGGTGCCCGATTTCGACGCGGCTGTGGAGTTCCACCGCGCCACGTTCGGGTTGGAGCTGGCTCACGAGGAGGTCAACGAGGAGCAAGGGGTGCACGAGGGGATGCTGCGCGCCCCCGGCGACCCCGGTACCGGCGTCGCGGTGCAGCTGCTCGCCCCGCTGGGCCCGGCGTCCACCATCGCCAAGTTCCTGGATCGCCACGGCCCCGGACTGCAGCAGCTGGCCTACCGGGTCACCGACATCGAGTCGGCCATGGCCGTCCTGCATGCGGCTGGGGTGCGGCTGCTTTACGACAGCCCCCGCCGCGGCACCGCAGGCTCTCGGATCAACTTCGTCCATCCCAAAGATGCTGGCGGCGTGCTGATCGAGCTAGTGGAGCCAGCGCCAGAGCACTAGGTCTCGGTCAGCCACCGAAGGTCTGCGTCCAGTAGAACTTGCCGGAATTACTACGAGCCACAGCCAGACCAGTCTCCTTGAACGCACAATTCCGCATGTTGGCGTTTCCAGCCCAAGCATTCACCGCTTTTTGGGCACTTGGGGCTTGGTCACCCTCGAACCAGGCGACGTTCTCACCCGACCGTGAATAGCCCAATCCGCTTAGCCGGCTGTTCGACGTGCTGCCGTCGGCCCCGTCGCTACCGCTTCTGTCGCGAGCGGCCTGGTCCCGGCTTTGCTTTTCGGCTAGAGCCTGTAGTTTCGGAACGACCTGCAAGGAGGCGCATCCCGCCTTGGCGCGCTCCTGGTTGACCAGCGTGAGCGCCTGGCTCACGGAAGCTGTGCCGGCGGGCGAACCGGAAGGCTGGCCAGGGGGCGGACCAGGAGACCGACCAGGGGGCTGACCGGGAGATTGACCGCCGGCACGGGGCGGATAGGGATATTCATTGTCGTAGTTGCCTGGTGGGGAGTACCTGCAGACAAGCAGGATGTTGCCGGGAAACCCTGTTGAAACGGCCTGCCCGCAGCCGACCCGCTGTGTGCTGCTCCACACCATCTGCGAATAATGACCCCAGGGGCGCCAGTTTCCGGTCTGGTGGTTGACGGGCTCGGGTTTTCTGTCGTACAGACTCTTCTCCCCGTACCAGGCCATCACTCCCTGGGCGACCGACGGGGCAAACGCAACGCTTTCGCCCTGGTCGTTCGGCCGCTTCGGGTCGTGACAGACCGCACGCACGGGCGCCGCGATATCGGCCCATCTCTGCGCCGCATCGGCCAGCGAGTCGTCCCACGCCAGCGGCGGCACCCCGACTTCATTACGATACTGATTATGCAGTTGCAGTATCGTGGCCCGGTCGGCGGCGCTGACTTGCGAGGGGGCGCGGCCCCCATCGGAGCTCGGACATGCGCTCTGCTGAGCCACCGCCGAACCACCCACCGGCAGCAGCAGCCCTCCCGCTACCAGCACAGCGGAGGCGGCTAACACGAGACGACGCCGCCAACGACACGCGGCCGTGAAGTCGATGGCCATGAGCGTTGGCCCCTTCGCGTCGATGCCTGACAAATCACTGTCCGGAATAGGAGAAATCTCCCGTACAGCTGTTTGCGGACCTAGGCCGCAATCACGGGAAATCAGCCGGCGAGGACCTTATCCACCCAGCCTCCGCGCTCGCCCAGCAACGAAATTATACGCAGTGAACCGACGACAGAACGATCACATCACGGAAGTTCACCCACTCGCCGGAGATACTCTGCTATGAGACTGTGCCTTGAGCCGGTAACCCACACGCGCGTCGATGACCGAGCAGCTCGGAGCGCACCCTCGCGCCGAATCGAACGAGCCAAGGCCGAACGAGCCAAGGCCGGCGACTTCACCGGCCTCTACACCGCGACAAACATGGTAACTGGATCCAGCTGTAGCAGGCCGGCGATGCCGCGCTAGGGGCCGATGGAGCATCCCCCTCGGCGACGACGGGTTCCTATTCTACGCCGTAGAGCGTACTAGGCCGAGGGACTTCGACGCATTCCCGACCTGCATTTCGAGGTGGTGGGTGTCTACGTCGGCGTGAACACGCTGGCGATCAACTACCGCAACCAGCTGGGGCGGCTGGTCAACGAAGTCCTGATCTTTGATGGCTCACTGGTGACGCAAGGACACGGGACCTACCTTGGCAGTGGCGCCAACCCTGCAGGGGTGACGTCCCGCTAATCGACCCTTGGGTCCTCGCGGTGATCGCACACCTGCTGAGATGGAAGAGTGCGTCCATTGAGACCGTTGTGCTGCGCCGCACCCAGCCCGATCGTGATCACCCACAAGCCGGTCACCGACGCCGCCATCACGGACAACAACGGCCGCACCGCACGAGCGACATCCAGCCCGGCCGCCACTACGACCAGCGCGACGACCAGCGGCGGCAACACGGCCGGTCCAGATATCGCAAAGGCCCGGTATGACCGCAGGCCCCGAGCTGCCTGGGAAGCACGTCGTGCTGGTGCCCGTTACCGCTGAGCATGTGCCGGACCTACGGCGGATCCTGCACACGCCCGAGGTGGTCCGGTGGGTGTGCTGCGCCGCTACGAGCGCGACGCCGACGGCACCGGGTGGCATGACGGCCTGCTCATGGACCTCCTCGCCGAGGAACTGGACCAGCCTCGCTGACAGCGCGTCACTGTCCCGGCAGCGGATCGGCCAGCGTGATGGTCGTTTGCTGTGGGAGAGGTCCTTCCGCTACCCGCTGAGATGTCATCGGGCCGTCGAGATCCTCAGGCGGTTCAACGCCCCGGAGGGGGTGGCGCACACCATGGCCGAGACGGTGGCGGACAGGGCGGTCTCGGAGGCCGCCGCGCACCCCAGCCCGCTGCCCGTGCTGCGCTAGCCAGTCCGGAGCTCATGGGCCCGAGTCACTGGTCAGCGAAGCGGTCGGTAGCCGCGATGAGGTGCGCGGTCATGTCCGGCCCGCCGGTGTGGCCGGTGTTGACGAGGTGCAGTTCGGCGTCCGGCCAGGCCTGGGCGAGTTCCCATGCCGTCATGGGTGGTCCGCCGAGGTCGAGGCGACCGTGCACCAAGATGCCGGGGATGCCAGCGAGCCGACCGGCCTCGCGCAGCAGGATGCCGTCCTCAAGCCAGGCATGGTGGTGGAAATAGTGCGTCACGATCCGGGCGAAGGCCATGCGGACATGGGCGTCCTGGTAGCGAGGGTGAGGGTGGTGGCCCTCCTCCAGCGACACGACGGCGTCCTCCCAATCGCGCCAGTCGCGGGCGGCCTGCTCGCGGACCACGGGATCGGGGTTGTTGAGCAGGCGATAGTAGGCGGCGACCAGGTCACCGTCCCGGTCAGGCTTGGGCACGCCGGCGCGGAACCGCGCCCATTCCTCGGGGAAAAACCGGCCGACGCCGTGGTAGAGCCAATGGGTGTCCGCCGGTCGTGTCATGGTGACGGAGGCGAGCACGATCTCGCTGACCCGCTGCGGGTGCCGCTGCGCGTAGGCGAGCCCGAGCGTGGCTCCCCACGAAGCTCCCCACACCAGCCACCGCTGGATGCTGAGGTGTTCGCGCAGGAGCTCGATATCAGCGACCAGGTGGTGGGTCGTGTTGGCGGCCAGGTCGGTGGCGGGGTCGCTGGCGCGGGGCGTGCTGCGACCCGCGCCGCGCTGGTCGAATAGCACGATCCGGTAGGCGTCGGGGTTGAATAACCGCCGATAGCCGGGAGTGCACCCGGAACCGGGGCCGCCGTGCAGGACGACCGCAGGCTTCCCATCGGGGTTACCGCAGACCTCCCAATACATCCGCTGGCCGTCGGCCACGTCGAGCATCCCCTGCTCGTACGGTTCGATCTCGGGGTAACGGTCCACCATAGGTGTACCCTTCCGGCTTAGACTTGACCCAAATACCATGACAGGCGCTTGGTGGCCGGCCGGTCGCGGCGGAGCAGGACGAACAACGAGACGTCGTGGAACGCACCGTCCTCGTAGAACTGCTCGTGCAGCGTCCCTTCCTGCCAGAAGCCCAGTTTCCGGAGCATCCGCACAGAGGAGGTGTTCGCGGTGTTGGTGTGCGCCTCCACCCGGTTGAGTTCCATCCGGCTGAAGCCGAAATCGAGAACTGCTTCCACCGCCTCTGGCATCAGGCCGTTACCCCACAGGCTGCGCTTGAGGTCGTACCCGAGCCCGGCACGGAAGTGTGCGACGTTCCAATAGTTGTAGCCGAGCAGGCCGACCACCGCGCCTTCGCCCTTCATGGTCAATCCCCATCGGATCGCCCGCTCCTCGCGGTACTCGCGGCCCAGCCGGTCGATAAGCTCTCGCGCTTCGGACAGAGACCGCAGCGGCGAGTCGTTGTACTTCTGCTCCTCCGGGTCGCTGCGAAAGGCTAAGACATCAGCCGCGTCCGACGCGACGATTTCCCGCAGGATCAGTCGCTCGGTCTCCAACACGGGAAACACCTCGGCGTCGAACGACTTGGTTGATCTGTCCATCGGCCACCCTTTCGTGCCACGGGACAGAGCCCGACCCGACTGCAAGCCCATCATCCCGCTCGCTCACATCGGGGCTGTAGAGATTCGTTACCGACCGGTAACCTGGGGCCCACCGGCTGCCGCGCAGCGGGAAGACAGCCCAGCGGGAAGGGACGACCGTGCAGAAGATCCTCGATGCCATTCTCGGTGACGACCTCGACGCTATCGGCTCACTGCCGGTACCGGACAGCTATCAGGCGATCACAGTCCGCGCGGACGAGGCCGACATGTTCACTGGGGTGCCCACCCGGGACAAGGACCCGCGGCAGTCGCTGCACCTGGACGAGGTCCCGGTACCCGAACTGGGGCCGGGCGAGGCGCTGGTCGCCGTGATGGCCAGCGCCATCAACTACAACACCGTCTGGACGTCGATCTTCGAGCCGCTACCCACCTTCGGGTTCCTGAAGCGCTACGGCCGCACCTCCCCGTTGGCCGCCCGACACGACCTGCCCTATCACGTGGTCGGGTCAGACCTGGCCGGTGTGGTGCTGCGCACCGGGGTCGGGGTACACACCTGGAAACCGGGCGACGAGGTGGTGGCGCACTGCCTGTCCGTCGAGCTGGAGCATCCCGACGGGCACAACGACACGATGCTCGATCCCGAACAGCGCATCTGGGGATTCGAGACGAACTTCGGCGGCCTTGCCGAGGTAGCGTTGGTCAAGTCCAACCAGCTGATGCCCAAACCGGCACACCTCACCTGGGAGGAGGCCGCTAGCCCGGGTCTGGTCAACTCCACCGCGTACCGGCAGCTGGTCTCCCGCAACGGCGCGGACCTGAAGCAGGGCGACACGGTGCTCATCTGGGGCGCCTCGGGTGGGCTGGGCTCCTACGCCACCCAGCTGGCGCTGGGCGGCGGCGCTACCCCAGTCTGCGTCGTCTCCAGTCCCCAGAAGGCCGAGATCTGCCGGCGGATGGGCGCCGACCTGATCATTGACCGTAGCGCCGAGGGCTACCGATTCTGGCGCGACGAGCACAACCAGGACTCCAGGGAGTGGAAGCGGTTCGGTGCGAAGATCCGCGAGCTCACCGGTGGTGACGACCCCGACATCGTGTTCGAGCACCCGGGGCGGGAGACCTTCGGTGCCAGCGTCTTCGTCGCCAAGAAGGGCGGCACGATCGTCACCTGTGCGTCCACCTCCGGCTACCTGCACACCTACGACAACCGCTACCTCTGGATGAACCTCAAGCGAATCATCGGCTCGCATTTCGCCAACTACCGCGAGGCGTGGGAGGCCAACCGGCTGATCGCCAAGGCTAAGGTCCACCCGACACTGTCCCGCGTCTACCCGCTGGACCAGACCGGGCAGGCCACCCACGACATGCACTGCAACGTCCACCAAGGCAAGGTCGGTGTACTGTGCCTGTCCCCCCAGGAGGGTTTGGGCGTGCGCAACCCCGAGCTTCGCGAGGCACATCTGGCCGACATCAACCGCTTCCGGGGGATCTGACACCCCGGAACGGCTCACCCTTGCGCCACCAGCACCCGAGTAACGTGGGTGTATGGGCCCAGTCAACGACCGTGATCTGCTTCCGATGAGATCCACGTTCGACATCGTGCGCCGTGGTTACGATTGCTCCCAGGTGGATTATCAGCTCGAGCAGCTGCAGGCCGACTTGCAGATTGCGGCCGCGGATCGGGACGCCGGGGCCGCGCAGGCCGTGGAGCTCGCCCGGCAGCTGGAGGCGGCTCGCGCGGAGCTGGACGACATGCGCATCCAAGTGCGGCAACTCGCCAAGCCACCCACCACCGTCGAGGGCATGAGCGTGCGCGTGGCTCGGATGCTGCACACGGCCCAGGACGAGGTCGCCGAGATCACCGCCAAGGCCACTGCGGCTGCCGCTGCGATCAGGGCCGATGCCGAGCACGAGGCGGACGAGCTGCGCAGCCGCTACGAGCAGATGATCGGCGAAGCGCAGCACCGGCGATCGGAGATGGAGGCCGAGCATGAACGGGCCCTCGCCGAGGGGCGTCGCCGGGCCGGTCAGATCGTGGCGTTGGCACAGCAGCGGTCCGACCAGCTCGATGCCGAGTCAGCCGCCCGCCGCCAGCAGGCCGACGAGGATTTCGATATCACCCTGTCCGCCCGGCGCCGAGAGGCGATGCGCGCGCTGGCCGAGGAGGAGTCGACCAGCAAGTCCGAGGCGCAGCGTCGTGTCGACGAGGCCACCGACGTGGCTCGCCGGCTGGTGACCGAAGCCGACCAGACGGCAGTCGCCAGGATCCAGGAGGCCACCCGGCGGGTGGAAGAACTGCGCACGGTGCGTCGCCAGCTCACCGAGCAGCTGCTGTCAGTGCGCACGAAGCTGGAAAACGCCTTCGAGCATCTCGCTCCCGCTGCGGACGAGGACAGCGTGCTCGCCGGAGTGCAGGCTCGCTCTGATCGGCCCGCCGCCTCACCAGTGTCTGCGAGAGGGCGCCCGGCGGGCCCGGGCACTCCAGCATCCAGTGTGCCAGTGCCGCCGGTCGGCCGATGATCCCTGCTCCCCTGCCGGCCAGGCCACCACGTGCGCGGTGCCGGGCCTGATCTCGTGATCGCAGCCCGGGCAGCGGTAACTCTTGACGGCCTGATCGCCGGGTACCGTCCGTAGCAGCCACTCCCCGTCTGGGCCGCTCTCCGGTTGCGCCCAGCCCGGCCCACCCACCGGAGGCGGTGGGGCGGCGCGGCGCGAGACGTTGCGGCGAGGCATGGGAACCCACGTTAGTACCGCGCACGCTAGTACCGCGTACGCTGCGGTCCGTGCCCCGCTATGAGTTCCGGTGCCGGGAATGCTCGGCGACCTTCGAGGTCAATCGGCCGATGACCGCGTCGGGTGAGCCCGCCGAGTGCCCCTCTGGGCACGGCGACACCGTCCGGTTGCTCTCGACTGTTGCACTGTCAGTTGGGGCGCTGTCCGGCGCCACCTCCAGCCAGACCGGACGCGCTGGCGCCCCGGCAAGCCGGTGCTGCGGTGGGGGCTGTTGCGGCTGAGCGTCAGCCGGTAGGCACCAGGTGCGCGACGTCGGGATGCAAGTGGACGAGACCCCGGCTTGTGAGCGGCATTAAGTGCCAGAACACTGTTACGCACTCACGAGTAGTCGCGGAAACCCTTGCCGGTTTTGCGGCCCAGCCGGCCAGCCGTGACCAGGTGCTCCAGCAACGGGGCCGGAGCGAACCCCGGCTCGCGGAACTCTAGGTAGAGCCTGCGCTGGATGGCTAGCGAGACGTCCAAACCCACCACGTCGAGCAGCGCGAAGGGGCCCATCGGCAGCGCGGCGCCGACCTTCATCGCGGTGTCGATGTCGTCCGCTGAGGCGTAGTGCGCCTCCAGCATCTTCACCGCGTCGTTGAGGTAGGGGAACAACAGCGCGTTGACGATGAACCCAGCGCGGTCGCCACAGGTCACCGGCACCTTGCCCAAGGAACGAGCGAGCTCACGGGCGGTGGCCGCAACGTTGGCTGCGGTGCTGATGGTCTGCACGACTTCGACCAGCTTCATCACCGGGGCGGGGTTGAAGAAGTGCAGTCCCACCACATCACCCGGGCGCGAGGTGGCGGCGGCGCACTCGACCACTGGGAGCGATGACGTGGTGGTGGCCAGGATCGCGCCGGGCTTGCACACCTCGTCCAACGTGGCGAAGACCCCGCGCTTGATCTCCAGCTCCTCGGCCACCACCTCCACCACCAGGTCGACGTGGGCGAAGTCGTCCAACGAGGTGGTCGTGGAGATCCGTTGCAGGGCTGCTTGGCGGTCGGACTCGGAGAGCTTGCCGCGGTTGACGGCCTTGTCCAGCGAGCGCCGGACCGCCGCGACCGCGTCATCGGTCCGGCTGGTGCTGCGACCGCGGACGATCACGTCGTGGCCGCCCTTGGCGAGCACCTCGACGATTCCGGTGGCCATCGTCCCGGTGCCGACCACGCCGACCGCACCGATCGGGCGGGTCTGGACGCCGGGCTCGCCGGCGACCGGGGTGGCGGCGTCGGGCACTACCGTCGATGAGTGCTGCCCGGCGTAGGTGTAGAAGCCGCGCCCCGACTTCCGGCCCAATAACCCGGCGGTGATCATCTGCTTGAGCAAGGGCACCGGGGCGTGCAGCCGGTCTCGGGACTGCCGGTACAGCGCGTCGAGGATCTCATAGGCGGTGTCCAAGCCGATCAGATCCAGCAGCGCCAGCGGACCCATCGGATACCCGCAGCCATGGCGCATCGCGGCATCGAGATCTTCCCGGGTCGCGTAGCGCTGTTCGAACATTCGGGCCGCGTGGTTGAGGTAACCGAACAGGAGCGCGTTGGCGATGAAGCCGGCCCGGTCTCCGATCACTACCGGCGTCTTGCCCAGCTTCTCGGCCAGCGCCGTGACGTCGCTGACGACCTCCGGTTCGGTGACCACGGTGCGCACCACCTCGACCAGCTTGAGCACCGGCGCCGGGTTGAAGAAATGCATCCCGACGACCTTGCCGGGCCGCTTGGTCTGCACCGCGAGCTGGGTGATCGACAGGCTCGAAGTGTTGGAGGCCAGCACGACGTCGCCGCGCACGATCCCGTCTAACTCAGTGAGGATCCGGCTCTTGAGGTCGAGGTGCTCCGGGACCGCCTCGATGACGAAGTCGGCATCGGCCAGGTCGGCCAGGCTGGTAGTGAAGCTGATCCGGCCGAGCAGTTCGCGGCGGGCCGTCTCGTCGATCTTCCCGCGCTCCAGGGCACGCCCGGTGGAGTGTTCGAGATGCCCCCAGCCCCGAGTCACGCCGTGCTCATCAACCTCGACTGCCACGACGTCGAGCCCGGTGCGGGCGAGCACCTCGGCGATCCCGGCACCCATCGTGCCGATACCCACCACGCCGACCGTCGTGATCTCTGGTGCCATCTGCGGCCTCCCGTGCCGTCGGCCAGGGGCAAAGCCTGCTCAGCGACCGTAGCGCATCCGGACGATCCGCAGCATCAACTGCACGACCCACGGCGGGCGGTGGACGGTGAGCACCGGCACAGTTGGGCGGAACAAGCGGCGGGTGACCGCCTTGGCGCGGGCGAACTCGCGCAGGCCGTCGGCACCGTGGATCCGCCCGAACCCGGAGTCACCGACCCCGCCGAAGGGCAGCGACGGTATCCCGGCGAAGGAGATCACACTGTTGACAGCGACCATCCCGCACCGCAGCCGGGAGGCGATCTCCTTGCCCCGCCGCGCGGAGAAGACCGCGGCGCCCAGCCCATAGCGGCCGGCATTGACCCGCACCACCGCGTCGTCCAGGTCCGGCACCCGGTGCACTGTCAGGGTCGGACCGAAGGTCTCCTCGGTCACGGCGATCGAGTCCTCCGGGACGTCGGTCAGCACGACCGGCTCCACGTAGGGCGGGCGGATCGACTCAAGGCCACCCACCAGCGCGGTGCCACCACGAGCCAGGGCATCGGTGAGGTGACGGCGAATCACGTCGACCTGCTCGGGCCTGGTGATCGGGCCCAGGTCGGCACCGGGCTCGGCGCCAGGCTTCAGCCGCCGCACCTGGGCGACCACCCGCTTGGTGAACTCCGCGGCGACGCTGTCGACGACGTACACCCGCTCCACCCCGACGCACGACTGCCCCGCGTTGGACATGCCGCCCCAGACCGCAGCGTCAGCGGCCGCGTCAAGGTCGGCGTCGGCGTCCACCAGCAGCGCGTCCTTGCCGCCGCACTCCAATACCACCGGGGTGAGCGTCTCGGCGCAGGTGGACATCACCTTCTTCGCGGTGGCCGCGGAACCGGTGAACGCCAGCTTGTCCACGCCGGCCCGGCACAGCGCCGCCCCGGTCTCACCGAACCCGGTGACGACCTGCAGCAGCGGGTGCTCGGGCACCACCTCGGCCAGACTTTCGGCCAGCGCGCGACCCACTCCCGGGGTCAGCTCGCTGGGTTTGAACACCACGGCGTTGCCCGCGGCCAGCGCGTAACCGATCGACCCCATCGGGGTATGGGCGGGATAGTTCCACGGTCCGATCACGCCGATCACGCCGTAGGGCTGGTACTCCACCGTCGACGCTTCCTGGGCCATCAACAGGCCCGATCCCACCCGGCGGCGGCGCAGCACCCGCTCGGCGTTGCGCGCGGCCCAGTCCAGGTGCGCGACCACGAGCACCCATTCCAGCCGGGCGTCATCGCGCGGCTTGCCGGTCTCGGCGGTGATCAGCTCGGCCAGCTCGTCGATCCGCCGGGTCAGCTGAGAGCGCCAGGACAGCAGCCGGCGTCTGCGTTCGGCGAACCCTAACCCGCCCCACCATGCGGCGGCCTCCCGAGCGCGGAGGACCGCAGCGCGCACCACCGCCTCGTCATCCACCTGGTGATAACCGACGACCTCACCCGTCCTCGGATCCATCGACGCGAAACGAGCTCCCCCCTCACGAGTCTCCTGGTCGCTGCCCACGGTCCGAGCCATGGCCATCCTCTCCCCGCATCCCCGTAATCACAGGTTACGGGGATGCACGGTCCGAGGAACCTGCACGCGACGATCACGCGGCCACTGTCGCACCTGGCCGGATCGGATGGAACCCTGTCGCTGTCGGCTTCACGGTTGGTAACAGCGAGGGAGACAGTCGACATGGACAGTAATGGGCGGACCTGCTTCGCCGAGCAGCTGGCGGACCTACGCTCCCAAGCAGGTCTTTCGCTTGCCGACGTCGCGACCGCCGCGCACGTCGCCCGCGGATACGTCCACCACATCGAGCACGGCCGCCGCTGGCCCACCCAAAGCGTGGCCAAGGCGCTGGACACCGCGCTGGGCGCGGACGGTGCGCTGCTGGCCAGCCAGCGCCCAGGCGCTGGACCTGGCGAAGGCCGGCCAGGCCGACGACGCCCGCGCAGCGCTGGCACGTGCTCGTGACGCCACCGAGTTCGTCGAGCAAGCATGCGACGAACTGGCCGGGCCGTTCACCTGCTCGGTGGAACGAGCGGGCGGCTTGTGGTCGGACGTGTATCTCGCGCTCGGCCAGCCCGTCAACGCGCTTACCGAGGCAGACCATGCGGTGGCCGCCTTCGAGTGGGCGTCGACCGAGCAGCGCAACCCCGGCAGCGAACGTATGGCCAGGGTTCAGCAGGTACGCGCCCACCTGACGCTGGGTCAGTTCGACGGCGCGGTAGAGGCGCTCTCCCCGGTGCTGGACACCGCGGCCGAGCACCGGGTGCGTCCCCTGCTGCAACGTCTTGCCGAAGTGCGCAGGCAGGCGATGGCGCGCGGGCCACAGAACGAGCCGACCTTGCGCGGGCTGCGCGAGGCCATCACCGACTTTCGGCGGCAAGCAGTCGTCGCCGAGCTGAGCACCTAAGAGCGGGGACTGATGACCGAGACCACGCAGTCCATGCGGGATCACTGGTGGTGGCGGCCCGGCTGGCGGGTGGGCCGATCCTTCTATACCTGGCACGTGACGTTCAACGATCAACCTGCCGTGCACCGGCTCGCCGCCGACTACGCCCCCGTATTCAACGATCTGCCCACCCTGGACCCGATCCCCGTACGGTGGCTACACCTGACCATGCAGGGCATCGGCTTCACCGACGAGATAAACCGCGCCGACGTCGACGCGATCGTAGGCGCCGCCCAAGACCGATGTGCCGCATTGGCACCATTCACGATCACCCTCGGCCCCGCCCGAGTGGACCCCGAAGCGCTGATGCTGCCGGTCCGTCCGGCGGAGCCGGTCACCCGGCTGCGCGCCGCAATCCGCGCGGCGATCGCCGACGTGTGGGGACCGGACAACGTGCCCGAGGATCCGTACGGCTTCCGGCCTCATGTGTCGCTGGCGTACTCCAACGCCGCCAGCCCCGCCGAGCCGATTACCCAGCGACTCGCGGCACGGTCAGTAACCGCGGCCGAGATCACCGTCCACCGCGCGGCGTTGATCGACCTTAACCGCGACCACCGCGCCTACGAATGGACCGACATCGCCACCGCAGACCTGAGAACACTCACACCCTAGATACGCCCCCGTCCAATGGCGGCCAGGCCCTCCAGTCTGGTCGGGGTGAGCGAGACGACGCTGAACCAATGGGAGAACGGCCACCAACGCCCTCCCGGTGCACTTGGGCTTCGAGAGGCTCTGCTGGAGGTGGATGTACGAGTTCGACCAAATCCGCTTGCTGGCTCTCGCAGGAGCCTGCTATGGGAAGTTGAATATGACCGCGGCCGGGAGCGGACCTTGCGTGAGGCTCTGGAAGCGCTCGGCTTGGAGCGCACCCGCCGCCGCGCGGAGGTACTCATCGACTTGGCCGTGGTGCGCGCCCAGCAGCAGGACGCCAATGAGGCTGCGGGGCTGGCTGGTGAGGCTCTGCCGATCGCCGTCGAGTCTGGCTCCGTGGCTTCTGTCCACCGTGTCCAGCGCTTCCGCCCTGAGCTGGCCCGGTGGGATCGAACTCCGGCGGTCATGGCGCTGGACGAGCAGCTCGACGGTGCCCGGCGGCCGATAGCCGGCGCGGGGATCATCTGCGTTCGCGAGCGGCGCGGTGGACCTGACGACCTAGTCGTCGTGCCCGTCGACGGCTCCGCACCGCCGCGCACGGTGCATGGGGGGCACGACTTCTACGCCTTTCCCCGACCCAGCCTTGACGGCCGTCGGCTGGCCTGGGTCAGCTGGGACCACCCGAACCAGCCCTGGTGCGGCACCGACTTATGGGCGGCCAACCTGCTGGGCGCCGGCATGGAAGTCCAATTGGGCCCTGCTCGGCACATCGCCGGTGGTCACGACGAGTCCGTCACCCAGCCCGAGTGGGGGCCAGACGGCACGTTGCACTTCGTCTCCGACCGCTGCGGCTGGTGGAACCTGTATCGCGAGCGGGACAAGCGCGTGGAGCCGTTGCTGGTGCTGGAGGCCGAGTTCGCCGACGCCCCCTGGGAGCTTGACTACTCCAGCTATGCCTTCCTCACCGATGGCAAGATCGCCTGCCGCTACCGTCAGCACGGCCTGGATCATCTCGGCATCCTCGATCCAGCCAGCGGCGGCCTGGAACCAGTGCTGCTGCCATTCACCTCCATCAAGCCTTACCTGCGCGCGACCGGCGACCGGCTCGCGTTCATCGCCGCAGGCCCCACCACCAGCCCCGCGGTGGTCACGCTGCGCTTGACCGATCGTAGTGTCGAGGTACTCACCGACGCCGATCCAGACCTGCACCCCGGCGATGTCTCGGTTCCCGAGCGCCTCCAGATCCCGGCCAGCGACGGCGGCACAGTGCACGCCGCCTACTACCCGCCTACCAACCACGCCGTCACTGGACCACCCGGGCAGCGACCACCGCTGATCGTGCAACCGCACCCGGGTCCGACCAGCGACGCGCGTATCCGGCTGGAACTGCGCATCCAGTTCTTCACGAGCCGCGGCTTCGCCGTCGTCGACGTCAACTACCGGGGTAGCACCGGCTACGGCCGCGCCTACCGCGCCCACCTCGACGGCCACTGGGGCGTCCTGGACGTACAGGACTGCGTCGACGTCGCGACGTTCCTCGCCGACCGAGGTGACGCCGACCCCGACCGCACCGTCATTACCGGCGCAAGCGCGGGCGGATTCACCGTCCTGCGCGCGCTCGCCACCACAGACCGGTTCGCCGCCGGCGCCAGCTGGTTCGGCATTGCAGACCTCGCCACCTTCCGCACCCACGCCCCCCGCTTCCAGCGTCACCACACCGATCATCTCGTCGGCCCATGGCCAGAGGCGGCCCACCTCTACTGGGATCGCTCCCCCGTCCACAATGCCGACCAGATCACCCACCCCATCCTTGTCATTCACGGCCTCGACGACGAGGTGGTGCCCCCCGAGCAGGCCGAGGCGATCGTCGCGGCACTCCGAGAGCACGCCGTCCCCGTCACCGAACTCACTTTCCCCGGCGAGGGCCACGGCCTGCGCCGCACCGACAACATCCACCGCGCACTCGAAGCCGAACTCACCTTCTACCGGGCCGTGCTGAATCGCAGGAGCTGACCCCCGCCTGAACAGCCGATCGACTCGACGAATGACACCTGCTCGACAGGTAGCGCGCATGATCAATCACCGTACTTGTGGAGTAGTCTAATAAAGTGGCGCAACTTGTCCACGGCGTCCGCAGGCACAGGATCAGGGTTGAAGTGCATGATGTCGTTGCGGAGCTGCCGGAGCTCATCAAGACGCTTCACGAAGGTCGGACGGTCCAACGGCCAGTTCAGCTTCGTCCAACTGTCGGCATTGTCTAACACTCCCTGGTAGTCACCGAAGGCAAGATCATCGAAAGACTCGGGTGGCCGCCTACAAAGCGATTTGACCTCTTCGAGCTTAAACGTCCCAGAGATCACCTGTCGCAACAGTTGATCAAGTTCTCCTATGAGGAAGAATGGCGTGGCCAGCTCGCCGTAAGCGTGCACCACGTCGGCGGTGGTTACAATGCCAGCGACAGCCTTCTTCTCGTCCCGAACGAAGACGAAGTCCGCTACTTCCAGCGCAGGGAGCACGTCGATCAGCTCCTTGTCGTACCGCAACTCATCGGCCTGAACAATCGCGTCAGCAAAACTCGCGGACGGCTTTGAGTGACGAGTCTGGGCGATCGATTTCCAGGTAACCGCGCCCCACAAGGAGTCCTTGTCAGCCAGGACCGCGAGCTGCGAATAATCATTGAGAAGCATCAAGGTGACAGCCTCCTCGAAGGTTGCATTGGGCGCCACGGACATCACACCGCCTAAGGCCGACGGAAGATTCCCGAGAGTCAGACCCCTATCGAGTTCCTCGACATCGTCCATATCGGACGATTCGACGTTGGGGATGTCGGACTCTTTCGATGACGCATTGACCAACTGGACTGCGGCGTCGAGCGTCACTTTCCGGAAGCTCGGCGAGGTGACCAGCCCGTGGTTGGCTAGGTCTGCTTCCACCTGCTGGCTGATCCGCTGGCCACGAGCCTTCGCGTTCCACTGAGTGAGCAGGTCACGGACAGAGATCTCCCTCGGATTATTCGCGTTGGCGCGTTCACGGGCCTCCTTTAGGAACTCATGACGACGTTTCAGAA
>DASYIL010000023.1:0-4330 GCA_035997545.1 Pseudonocardiaceae bacterium | reverse complement strand
CGCGCATCGCCACTCACGGGGCGCGCAGCGCCAAGCAACGTAGGTTGCGGATGTCGTAGGTGACGATGTCCAGGTCGATGAACCCGCAGCGGGAGACCAGCGCGGCCAGCGACTCCACGTCGAACATCGTGTGATGGGCGTTCCAGATCCAGCGTGGGACGCCGCGCGCGTCGACGCCCTGGTGCGCGGCCCGGTCGGAGTGGCCACCGAGGATCCAGTAGTTCGCCTCGGCTGTGTCGATCTCGCCCCGCACCCACTGCCCAGCGACGAACCGGGCGTCCGGCACGCCGATGTCTAGCGCAGCGCCGGGTCGCATCACCCGGGCCCACTCGCGCAGGGTCGGCTCGACGAGCTCGTAGCTCTGGTGTTCGAGCACGTGGTTGGCGCGCAGCGCATCCACCGAGGCGGTGGCGAACGGCAACCGGTCGATCCAGCTGATCACTTCAATGTCGGGGAGTGGGAGGATGTCGACGTGTACATCGTAGTCGGGGTGCGGTTTCTCCCCGGCGCCGAGTTCAACCTTCACTCCGGCTCAATTTTCTTGATCACCTTCGCGGGACGCCCCGCAACGACCGTGTACGGCGGGACGTCCTCCAGCACCAGGGAGCCAGCGGCGACCACTGCGTGCTTGCCGATGCGCACCGGCCCGAGCACCATCGCGTGGCTGGCCACCCAGACGCCCTCCTCGATCACCACGTCACGACCCGACCGGGGGAAGGTAGTCTGCCGCTCCCGGCCGAACTTAGTGATGTCGTGAGTGCCGGTGAGCACCGCGACCTCGTGCCCGAAGAATGCGTACTCGCCGACGGTGATTTCCCCACAGGACACGTTGAACAGCGCGTTGTTCACGATCGCGGTCGGGTCGATGTGCAGCCGCTCCAGTGTGCCGTGCACTTGGTAACGGTAGAGCGGGTCCTCGCTGTCACCGTAGGTGTAGCGATGACGTTCCTCGGCCACCAGGCGCTGCACCGGGCCGCGCAGCACCCGGACCAGCAGGTCGTCCAAAATTGACATGAACCGACCCTAACCGCCGCGCGGGCAGTGCAGGCCAGCGCGGGCCAGGGTGTCAGACAACCGGCCGGCCAGCGCGTCCGGGCCGAAGTGGCGCCGGGCCAGCGCGCGGTTCCTCGCCAGCAAGGCCGGGTCGGGGTCGGTGAACCAGGCGGCGAGCGGCGCCGGGTCCTCGACGGGGAACCAGACGAATCCCAGCCTGGCCACCTCACGCGCCACCGGGTAGTCGCTGACCGCCAGCGGCCGACCGGCCAGCGCGGACTCGATCAACGGCAGACCGAAGCCCTCCCACGTCGAGGGCAGCACCACCGCGTCAGCGGCGGCGTAGGCGTCGGCCATCCGCAGCCGGCCAGGCAATCCCCGACGCACTGCGCAACGGGCCTGGGCGAGCAGGTCAGCGAGTTGCGGACCGTAGCCCTCCTCGGCGGGCCCGGTCAGCCAGTAGACCGCGTCGACGGCCTGCGCCAGCGCAATCCCGGCGGCGATGTTCTTGCGCGGGATCGCCCGGGTGGGCTGCAGCAGCAACCGCTGTTCCGGTGCCACGCCCAGCGCGGCTCGGCCTGCGGCCCGGTTGCCGCGGCGCGGGGTGCGGGCGTAACCGTGGTAGACGGCGGTCGCGTCGATACCGCGCCGGACTAGCTCCGCGGCACTGTGCTCGCTGATCGCGACGTGTTGCCAGTGAGGGTCTTCCGGCGGCCAACCGCGCAGGTGGGCATAACGCTCCCGCTCCCAGGGCAGGTCGTGGTGGCGCAGCACCGCCCGCCGCCCGCGCAGCGCCTGCGCGACCGCCTCGGTCACCGGCGGGTTCATCGGCAGCGAGCACACGTTCTCCACCACGACGAGATCGACGCCGCGCAGCGCCGCTTCGACGTCCCGGCAGCGGGCCGGGCGGCGGGTGTCGAAGGCCAATCCGGGCACCAGGCGGTCGGCGATGCCGGCGCCCGCGACGGTGCGCACTTGGCAGCCCAGCCGGCGCAGCGCCACGACCCATTGCGCCGCGGCGACCGACACCCCGTCGGCTGCACCCAGCCGGAACGACAGCACGGCAACAGTGGCTGCGCCCGGTGAGTGGCGATGCGAGTCATCGCGGTTGCACATCTGTCACCTATCTAGCTCGTGTGCGTACTCGTAGTGAGCGTAGCGGCGGTGAGCAGTGGACAAGAGTGACCAGCGGGTGAGTTGCCTATTGCGTTGGGGGTGTAATCCGGGTGACGATCTCGTCGGCCAGAGTCATGCACTCGCTCGGGCCGTCAGCGCGGGCCAGGTAGTAACGGCGAGGCGCGGCGCCAACGTGCAGCCTTAATGCCTGCGCTATCCAGGTCGCAACATCAACCGGGCTCCGACAACCGGTTGGCGCAAAAGTACCCTTCCCGGCTCAGCGGACATCGTCCGCGCTCTTCGCCCGCTCAAATGAAAGTATCTGTCCTGGCATCGAGGATGAGGTCATCCTCGATGCGGACGCCACCGCCGAATACGCCAGCCCTGCACCGTGGCCGGCACGTTGCGCCTGGATCAGTGCACATCGATGGCTCGCGCAAAGCCGATTGACCTGAGCCCGCTCCGCCGACTGCGGCTCGATGAACTGATTATCTCCGGGCTTCTGACAAGGGTCGATCTGCGAAGTCTGGGTGATGAGTGGCCCGGCAGGCTCACCAGGTACTGAGTTGGCGCCCGGATCCACCTAACTGGGGGATCGATTCGCTTTAAGACCGGTCCAGAGGACGCCCATAGCCACGTTACCAGGGCTTGCGGTGTCTCCTCGCAGCCGCAGCGCCTCCCGGCGGATGCACGCGGTGAACAGGTCGTCCTTGGAGCCGAGGTAGGCGTAGATCATCGGCTTGGAGACCTCGGCGATCTCGTCCATCGAGGCCAGGTGGAAGCCGTGCCGGGAGAACACCGAGATGGCCGCGTCCAGAATCTGCCGCTCGCGCACCTGCCGGGGCAACCGCCGTCGGGGCGGCGGTGAGGGCGGGCTCACCGTTGCGTTTCTAGCTAGCAGGCTCGTAGCCTTGACGAAGAGTAGATACGGGAGCGACCATGGCGGACGCCAACAACATCGATCCGAGGAAGCTGTCCACCGCGGAGTTCACGGGGCTTGCGCCAGTCACCGACAACGGCATCGGCGCAATGGATCCGCGGGCCTTCGCCCAGCTGATCCAACACGCCTCAGCCGAGCAGCTTGACGCGGTGCTCGGCGATCCGACGCTGTGCCGCGCGCTGCTGGACCGGATCTTCAGCCGGATGGCCGGTCAGTTCCGCCCGGAGAACGCGCCGGGACGGGACTCCGCGATCCACTGGCGGATCACCGACGGACCCGGCGGCGACGAGGTGTACAAGACCTGGATCACCGGGACCCGAGGTCCCTCGATGCCGCAGTGCTCGACCAGCAACGAGCCATCGTGCGATCCACGCGTCACCCTGGCGATGTCGGTGTGAGCGGATGTTCTCCCTGGAACTGAGCGAGGAGCACCGCGACCTGCGGGACTGGGTGCACGGCTTCGCCGCCGACGTCATCCGTCCGGTCGCCGCCGAGTGGGACGAGCGCGAGGAGACCCCCTGGCCGATCCTCCAGGAGGCCGCCAAGACTGAGCTATACGGCTTCAAGACGCTGGCCAACTGCTGGGCCGACGAGTCCGGACTGTCCCTACCGATCGCCCACGAGGAGCTGTTCTGGGGCGACGGCGGGATCGCCATGTCGATCTTCGGCACCACCCTGGCCGTCGCGATGATGTCTGCCGCTGGCACTCCTGAGCAGCTCGCCGAGTGGATTCCGCAGTGCTACGGGGACGCTGGCGAGCCCCGGGTGGCGGCGTTCTGCTCGTCGGAACCGCACGCCGGCTCGGATATCTCGGCAATGCACACCCGCGCGGTCTACCAGGAGGCCAGCGACGAGTGGAGACTCACCGGACAGAAGGCGTGGGCGACCAACGGCGGCATCGCCAACGTCTATGTCGTGCAGGCGGTGGTGGACGCCTCGCTGGGGTCCCGCGGGCAGGCCACGTTCGTGATCCCGGCCGGTACCCGCGGGCTGCAGGCCGGCAGTAACCTCCGCAAGCATGGGCTGCGGGCATCCAACACCGCAGACGTGTTCCTCGACGACGTGCACATCCCCGGGGCGAACCTGCTCGGCGGCCCGGAACGCTTGGTTGAGCGACTGGCCCGAGCCCGCGAGGACCGCAGTGAGGGCCGGCAGGCCGCCATGCGGACCTTCGAGCTGTCCCGGCCGACCGTGGCCGCCCAGGCCGTCGGCATCGCCCGCGCAGCATATGAGTACGCGCTGGACTATGCCAAGCAGCGGGCGGCCTTCGGACGGTCGATC
>DASYIL010000022.1:0-6117 GCA_035997545.1 Pseudonocardiaceae bacterium | reverse complement strand
GCGCTTCGGGAGCAGCCGCCCGCGCACTGTCCGGCACCTCAAGGGCGGTCACCACGTTGTCCCGGATCGATCTGGCCGCCGCTGCGGAGGGCACCGCGCTGGGTGGCTATGCGTTCACTGCCTACCGGTCCCAGAACGGGGACGGGCCGTTGCGCCATATGGACCTATCGGTGCCCTCAGCCCGCGCCGCTGACGCAAAACAGGAGCTGGCCCGGGCCACCGCCATCGCCGAGGCCGTCGTGACTGCGCGTGACCTGGTGAACACTCCCCCCAACGACCTCTACCCGGCGTCGTTCGCTGAGCGTGCCGTGACACTGGCACGTGACGCCGGGCTGCGCACCGAGGTACTCGACGAGAAGGCGCTGCAGCGCGAAGGTTACGGCGGCATCCTCGGTGTCGGCGGCGGCTCATCCCGCCCGCCGCGGCTGGTCCGGCTGCATCACGCCCCGGCCGCACCGAGGGCAACGGTGGCCCTGGTGGGCAAGGGGATCACCTTCGACACCGGCGGGATCTCAATCAAGCCGGCAGCGAAGATGGAGGAAATGACCATGGACATGGCCGGCGCGGCCGCCGTGATCGTCACCACGGTGCTCGCCGCCCGGCTGGAGCTCCCGGTGGAGGTGATCGCCACCGTGCCAATGGCCGAGAACATGCCCTCGGGCACCGCCTACCGGCCCGGGGACGTCCTGACAATGTACGGCGGCACCACCGTCGAGGTGGTCAACACCGACGCCGAAGGCCGGTTGATCCTCGCGGACGCGCTGGTCCGCGCGGCACAGGACTCCCCGGACTACCTCATCGACACCGCGACGCTCACCGGCGCCCAAATAATCGCGCTGGGCAGCCGCACGCCGGGGATCATGGGCACTCCGGAGTTCCGGGACCGGGTGACCGCAATCTCGCAGCAGGTCGGGGAGAACGGGTGGGCCATGCCGCTGCCTGAGCACCTGCGGTCCGAGTTGGACTCCAAGATCGCCGACATCGCCAACGTGGCCAGCCACCGCTGGGGCGGCATGCTCATCGCCGCGGTGTTCCTGTCCGAGTTCGTCGCCGACGGCAGGCCCTGGGCACACCTGGACATCGCAGGCCCGGCCTACAACACCGGCTCGCCGTGGGGCTACACCGGCAAGGGCGGCACCGGGGTGCCGGTGCGCACGCTGGCCGCCGTCCTCGCCGATATCGCCGAACGGGGCTAATACTGAGGCTGAAATTTCGGCGGCTGAAACCCGGAGATTACTGTTCCCGCTCGCGCAGGATGCGCTGGCGGGCGGTGTACTCCCGCATGCGTTGCGGGTAGCCCATCTGGGCGACGTCGTAAATCGGGATCCTCAGCCGCGTACCCAGCCGCCGGGCGCCGTCGTGGCCTTCCACCCTGCGTCGAGTCCACTCACCGTCGTGCGCGACGAGCACCACGGTGGTCTCCGTGACCGTAGTGCGCGGCTCGACGAATGCCTCCACCCCACGGTGCGATGCTGCCCATTGCTCGAGGTAGTCCGCGTCCGCGCTGGACGCGGATCGCGTCGTCCCCGGTCGCTGCCTGCCCAGGAGCCGATCGAACACGCCCACGCCGGCACCTCCTCTGCCCACCAGTCCTTCCGGCGATCCTGCCACCTCAACGCCCCTGCCAGTCCGTTTACTCCGCACTGGCAGACCCTCTCGCCCACGTCACCGGCACCCGGGGCGTGGTGACAAGATGACCGTGGCGCCCAACGCCAGGTTGTCCAACACCACGTTACCGACGTCAGCTTGAGGAGTATCTGAAGTGACCGACACCGCAGTGATCGGCACCTCAGTGACCGATACCCCCGCCGATCTGGTGATCCTCGGTGGCGGCTCTGGCGGTTACGCCTGCGCACTGCGTGCCGCGCAGCTGGGTCTTTCCATCATCCTGGTGGAGAAGGACAAGCTGGGCGGCACCTGCCTGCACCGTGGTTGCATCCCGACCAAGGCGCTGCTGCATGCCGCCGAGGTGGCCGACGCTGTTCGCGATGGTCATCAGTTCGGGGTGAAGACCGCGCTTGAGGGCATCGACATGGGCGGGGTCAACAAGTACAAGGATGGCGTCGTCGCCAAGATGTTCAAGGGCCTGCAGGGTTTGGTGTCCTCCCGCGGGATCCACTATGTCGAAGGCAGCGGCAGGTTCACCGCCCCGAACGCCGTCGACGTCGACGGGCAGCGCTACACCGGGCGCAGCATCGTGCTGGCGACCGGTTCCTATGCCAAGTCCCTGCCGAACCTGGAGATCGGCGGCCGGGTGATCACCAGCGATCAGGCACTGAACCTGGATTACCTGCCCGAGCGCGTTGTGGTGCTGGGCGGCGGCGTGATCGGAGTGGAGTTCGCCAGCGTGTGGCGCTCCTTCGGCGTTGAGGTGACCATCGTCGAAGCGCTGCCCAGGCTCGTCCCGGCCGAGGACGACTTCTGCTCCAAGCAGCTGGAGCGCGCCTTCCGCCGGCGCGGCATCACGTTCAAGACTGGGGTGAGATTCACCGGCGCGAGCCAGTCCGACTCCGGTGTCACCGTGAGCCTGGAGTCCGGTGAGCAGTTCGAGGCCGACCTGCTGCTGGTCGCCGTGGGCCGGGGTCCGAACACCGCGGACGCCGGCTATGTGGAAGCCGGAGTGGCCATGGATCGGGGCTTCGTGCTCACCGATGATCGGCTGCGCACCAACCTTCCGGGGGTATATGCGCTGGGTGACATCGTGCCCGGGCTGCAACTCGCGCACCGCGGGTTCGCTCAGGGCATCTTCCTCGCCGAGGACATCGCCGGGCGCAATCCCACCCCGATCGACGAGGACGGCATCCCCCGGGTGACCTACTGCGAGCCACAAGTGGCCTCGGTCGGGCTCACCGAGGTGCAGGCCAAGGATCGCCACGGCGAGATCGAGACGATCACCTACGATCTGGCCGGCAACGGCAAGAGCGTCATCCTGCAGACAAGAGGCGCGATCAAACTGGTACGCGCCAAGGACGGCCCGGTGCTCGGGGTGCACATGGTCGGCGCCCGGGTCGGCGAATTGGTCGGCGAGGCGCAGCTGATCGTCAACTGGGAGGCTTACCCGGAGGACGTCGCGGCTTTGGTGCATGCCCACCCGACACAGGACGAGGCCCTCGGCGAGGCGCACTTGGCCCTCGCCGGCAAGCCGCTGCACGCGCACGGCTGATCGACGGATACCGCGAGGACGACGAGGAGTCGAGACAACAAGATGGCGTACTCCGTGGCGATGCCTGCGCTCGGTGAGAGCGTCACCGAGGGAACGGTGACGCGCTGGCTCAAACAGGAAGGTGACACCGTCGAGGTGGACGAACCTTTGGTCGAGGTGTCCACCGACAAGGTCGACACCGAGATCCCCTCGCCTGCGGCCGGCGTACTCCAGCGGATCGTCGTGTCGGAGGACGAGACCGTCAGGGTCGGCGCGGAACTCGCCGTGATCGGAGACTCCGGAAATGACATCGGTGGGGAAAATCACACTGGTGGGGAAAATCACACCGGTGGGCGCAACCACGCCGACTGGGTGGCACCACAGCAGAAGCCGGCCATCCCAGCGACCCCGTCCACCGGAAGCTCCAGGATACCCGTGACGATGCCTGCGCTGGGGGAAAGCGTCACTGAGGGCACCGTGACTCGGTGGCTCAAACAGGTCGGTGACACCGTCCAGGTGGACGAGCCCCTACTGGAGGTGTCCACCGACAAGGTTGACACGGAGATTCCCTCCCCGGTGGCAGGCACCGTGCTGGAGATCGTGGTAACCCAGGACGAGACCGTCGAAGTCGGCGCCACGCTGGCTACGGTCGGCGACAACGGCGGCGGTCAGGCGCTAGCCACGTCGGATCAGCCTAGGCGATCCGCCGAGCCCGAGCGCCTCCCTAAGCAACCCGCCCCGGCCGGCGAGACCGACGGGCCCGGCGGCGCGGTGCCTTACGTAACTCCCCTGGTGCGCAAGCTCGCGGCCGAGCACGGCATCGACCTGTCGGGCGTGCAGGGCACCGGGGTCGGCGGCCGGATCCGCAAGCAGGACGTCCTCGCCGCCGTCGAAGCCCCCCAGCTCGAAGAACCGCAGCCTGACCTGGAAGCCAAACCCGAGCCTGAGCCGCCGTCCCCGCCCGCATCGCAGCAGGTGCACGTAGCCGCGTCGCGGCGCTCGGCCCAGCCACCGGTCGCTGCCTCGAAGTTGCGCGGGACGACCGAGAAGATGTCCCGGATGCGCAGCGTCATCGCCAAGCGCATGGTCGAGTCCCTGCAGATCTCCGCGCAGCTCACCACCGTGGTGGAGGCCGACGTCACCCGTCTTGCGCGGCTGCGCGATGGGGCCAAGCGGGACTTCGAGGCCAGGGAGGGCATCAAGCTGTCGTTCCTGCCGTTCTTCGCCCAGGCCACCGCCGAGGCTCTCAAGCAGCACCCGAAGGTGAATGCCTCGATCGACACCGCGCAGGGCGAGATCACCTATCACCGCGCGGAGCACCTGGGCATCGCCGTGGACACCGAGCGCGGCCTGTTGGTCCCAGTGATCCACGACGCGGGCGATTTCAACATTGCCGGCCTGGCTCGCCGGATAGCCGACATCGCCGAACGGACCAGGGCCAACAAGATCACTCCGGACGAGATGAGCGGCGGTACGTTCACGCTCAGCAACACCGGCTCGCGCGGCGCGCTGCTCGACACCCCCATCATCCTGCAGCCGCAGGTCGGGATCCTGGGCACCGGCACCGTGGTCAAGCGACCGGTGGTGCTCTCCGGCGAGGACGGCGACACCATCGCGGTCCGCTCGATCATCTACCTGGCGCTGTCCTACGACCACCGGCTGGTGGACGGCGCCGACGCCGCTAGGTTCCTCAACACCATCAAACAGCGCGTCACCGACGCCGCATTCGAGGCCGACCTCGGGCTGTAGGGACGATCGGGCGCCGGGCCAGAGCTCCCGAATCAGAACGGGGGCGGGTCGGGGCCAGAAGGCCTCCGGGTGATTGCTGTTGCGCACCGCGGTCCGCCTACCGCCACGGCGTCTTCCTCGAAGCTGGCCAGCGGCCGCAGTCAGTCCGGCAGCCCGTAGACGGCGCACTGACCAGCGTTCTTCCGCCGCGGGAAGATACGTCTGGTCTAGTTAAACCCAGACGCTGCCACCCTCAGTGACCAGGCGGCTTGACTTGAGGCTGTGACCGGAGAGGATCCCCCCATGCGCATTGCGATCGCGGGGTCATCGGGCCTCATCGGGACCGCGTTGGTGTCGTTGCTACGCCAGGCCGGCCATGAGGTGCGCCGGCTGGTACGTAGGCGGCCACACGCCGCGGATGAACGGGCCTGGGACCCGTCGGCGGCGACGATGGACGCCGACGCCCTGGAGGGCGTCGACGCCATGGTGAATCTGTGCGGCTCGGCGATGGCCAATCGGCGCTGGTCTGGGGAAGTCAAGCAGGCCATCCGGGACAGCCGGATCGGTCCCACCGAGGTGCTCGCCGCGGCGGTCGCCGAGTACCAGGTTCCGGTGCTGGTCAACGCCTCGGGGGTGGGCTACTACGGTGACACCGGGGACCGCGAGGTCGACGAGGCCGCCCTGGCGGGCTCGGGGTTCCTCGCGCAGGTCTGCCGCGACTGGGAGGCGGCCACGGCGGCCGCGGAGCGGGCCGGGGCGCGGGTAGTGCGGGTGCGCACCGGCCTGGTCATCTCCCCGTCCGGGGGGTTGATGGGCCAGCTCAAGCCGCTGTTTGCGGTCGGGCTGGGTGGTCAGCTGGGTGACGGGCAGCAGTACATGCCGTGGATCTCGATGGACGACGAGGTGGGCGCGATCCGCTTCGCCCTCGAACACGACGAGCTGTGCGGCCCGGTGAATCTCAGCGGTCCGGACCCGGTGACCAACGCCGAGTTCACCAAGGCGATGGGCGAGGCGATGCATCGCCCGACGCTGCTGGTGGTGCCTGGCTTCGCGCTGCGCCTGGCCCGCGGCGCAGAGCTCGCCGACGAGATGGTGCTGACCGGGCAGCGCGCGGTGCCTGGGGTACTGCGCAAATACGGCTACCCATTCCAGCACGCGACCCTGCCGGCAGCGCTGGCCGCGGCGCTGGAGTAGCCCATGGATACCGACGCCGTCGGGGCCAGCCGGGCTGGTGGCGGCGTAATCTC
>DASYIL010000021.1:0-7477 GCA_035997545.1 Pseudonocardiaceae bacterium | reverse complement strand
CAGGCGGCGTTGGCAGCGAAATGGCCTGAGGGTAGGTGTGCGAGGGGTCCGTCGATGAGGTCGGCTATCAGCTGTTCGATGATGGCGTGGTCGCGGTGGTCGGTCTCGGCGGTGAGCATCGTCAGGGGGCTGTCGGTGAAGATCGCGTGGTGGCGCCAGGCGGGCAGCAGTTCCCCCTGGTGGGGTGGGGCGAGGCGGCGGACCCGGCGCACGATCAGCCGGGCGGTCACCGCATGTTTGTTCTTGCCGGCGAAGGCGGTGTAGGGCACTTCGGCGACCTCGGCGTCGGAGATCCAGCGCTGCTCGTTCTCGTCGAAGATCGCGTGCGGGTACTTGATCGGGGTCCAGGCGTCCTCGCTGATCCCGGCGATCGCCTTGGTGATCTTGGGGTCCATTCGGGCGGTGGCGGAGAACCGCACGTCAGCGCGGCGACACGCGGCGATGGCCGCCCCGTTGGAGAACGCGGAGTCCATCCTGGCGATGAGCAGCCCGGTGGCGCCGGTGGTGCGGGCGGTGGTGATCGCCTCGGGGTGTGAAGGACTCGGCGCCGCGCGCGGAGTTGGCGGTCCCGCCGCGCAGCCGGGTGCCGACCAGCACCGGCGCGCAGGTCGGGGTGGACACCGCGGCGAGCAGCGGGTTGAGCCCCCGCAGCCGAAGCGTGTAGCCGCCGACCTTCGCCGCGCCGAACCCCGCGCCCTGCTTGGCGTGGCCCTAGACGCGGCGCTGGCAGGAGTCGATGTCCAGAGGCGCCATCACTGCGGCGTCGGCCAGCACCGGGGTGGTCGCGGCCAGGGCCGCCAGCAGCCGCCGGGACACCACCTCGAGCTGGCGTACGTTGCCCCAGTGCAACCCGCGCAGGAACGATCCCAGCGTCGAGGGGGGCGCGGACCCCGCCGAACAGCTCGGTCATCCCCCCGTGGCGCAGCACGTCGAGGTCGTCGAGGGAGTCCGCGCCGGCGATCATGCCGGCCACGATTCCGGGGACCTGCCCTGTCACGACACGATCAACACCCGACATTCTCCGGTGGATCGAAGCTCAGTAAGAGGCCGCGAATTGGACGTTTCGGATCATCTGCGTTGGGTAATCGGGAGCGACGAGTCAGGAGCGGCTGTCGGGAGTGGCTTATGAGTGACCACCTGGACCTACACAGTAATCAGGCACGTGTGCGATGGCTGGAAGCGGACGTCGAGGCGGACCGATGGGGCTCCGTTGCTGCTCGGAAGGCAGTGGCGCGGACTTGCCAGGAAGTGGCACTGCGGTGCCAGAGAGTCATCGCCATGTATGCCTCTGTGGACATCCCGAACGACGACCGGCCCAACACAAGCGGCAGCCTCGACCCAGACGAGCTGCATCAGGTGGCCATAGGTGATCCGGACCCCACCGCGGACCTCGGCACGACCACCTCGTATCGGCCCTGCGGGTTCAAGTGGGTTGACGAGACCTCGCCAACCCTGCACCTTCACTGGTCCTGCAGTCGGGAACTGGGGCACCCAGGCCAGCATCTCGCCGGCACGGGCGAATCGGTCGCCGCCGTGCATCCCGCTGTTGCCACAGCGGGCAGCAACCAGCGTCGCAGTATGATTGCTGCCGCGGTGCAGCGCATCGCCGAGGCGCAGGAATCAAAGTACGGTAGCGACTGCGCTTCACAGTCCGCGACGGCGCTCGGCTCGGACCGGTAGCCCGTGTGCACCCGCAAGACCCGCATGCGTGATGAGAGCGATTGACATCTCGGAGCGTGACTGACGAGTGACAGCGCGAAAACGCCCGATGGTGCGGTGAGGAGGGCACAACGACAAATTAGGTCCCAGCTTCATGGACTCAGCGGTGGAATCATTGCGTAGTCGCCTGGTCGTCGGTCGAGGGCAGCGCGGGCCGCTGCCAACGCGGCCTGCCAGTTGCCTCGCTCCAGCGAGAACCGCACGTCCTCCAGCACCCGCTGCAACCGGGCTACGTCCGCATCGGGAAGGACAGGCGCGGATGGGGCAGTCATAGCGCATCCTCCGAAGCTAGGTGATTTAGCACCACGTCGAAGACCTCGAGCGACTTCTCTGCGGTCATCAGGGCCCCGCGTCTCGTAGATGAACGAGTCGCATAGGTCGGCGCAGCGGCCATGGCAAGTATCGTCCTTGCGCTAACCGGCGCTGGCAGCTCGAACACGCCGTACTTATCCATTACTGATTTCCTTGATCTCTCGCAAGCCTTCGATCTCGGCATGTACCGCACGCTCCCACTCGCGGATCCGCCAAGCCTGGCGGCCAGTTCCATCAGCTCGGCTGCAACATAGGAGCGTCGATAGGCGTGGGATCTCTTCATAGCAGCTTGGTGTTGCCAAGTGGCCCCGCACAGCGCGTGCAGCGCCCGGCTGCGGCGGCCGGTCGGAGGCCCACCGACGCCTCCACCGCCCACTTACCACCGCGCTGGGATTCCAGCTGCTGGAGCGGCTTGCGATGCACAGCGAAATGCACAGCGAAATGCTCACCGAGCACCCCCACCGATCAGGTAGCGGTCAAACTCGGCGACTCAGCCGTACTCGACGCGCAGGCAGTGGTGAGAGCCCGCACGGTCGATATCGACGAAGTGCGCGGTAAGAAATTGTGCGTGGAGTTAGGTGACGACCGGACGGGGGTGAGGATATGGGGATCCTTGCCCGGCCATCAGTCTGAAGAGACTACCGGCACCACATGAGGACTACCTTAAATCCTCATTAGAATGATATTTGGGCCCATGGGTGCCGGCGACCTACCCGGTGTCGTTGACCGCCAACCTGCAGCCGGCATGTGAACAGCTGGTCGCCGAGGGAACCCGCCGCGCTGGCGCTACTCAGGTTAGCCGCGCAGCTAGCGCACGAGCTGATCCGCAGGCCTTGCTGACCGGTCAGCGGGCGAAGCCGAGAGGTGATCCAGCCTGCTCTACTGTCCGCGGCCGGTCTGCTGCTGGAGCCGGTCCATGAGGCGGGACGCGTCGGCTTTGGTTAGCGAAACCTCAATGTAGGATGAAGCATCCGGCGGTCGTGTGTGACCAGCAATAAGGTGCCTGGGTACGTCGTGAGCACCGACTCGAGCTGCTCGATGGCGGGCAGATCGAGATGGTTGGTCGGCTCGTCCAGGACCAGCACGCCTCACCACAGGATCACGGAAAGCTAGTGATCAAGATTCTGGAGATCCGCCCTCGTGGCCCGGTCCATCGCGGTACGTGCCTCGTAGCAGTGCCGGCAGACTTCACGGCCATCACGCCAGGCGATACCGTCGAACCACCTGGTAGACAGCATCGGCAGCGGGTGACCTTCCGGGCAAGCTGACACCGGGCGCCAGGACCTCACAGCGACCTCACCCGAACCAGGAGGGGACCGTTTTTCAGCCCACTGCGTCCCTCCTGGATCACCGCGAGCATGTTAATCCATCCGTACATATCAGGTTGAGACAGCTGCCATGCGATCTGATACAGGTATGCTGCAGAAGACCGGATACGCAGCAGCGTCGACTCCAAACGCCGGGGTCAGAGGACTACGTTGACCAGGCGGCCGGGCACCACGATCACCTTGCGGGGCTCCTCGCCATCGATCAGTGTGGCGGCGCGCACCTGCGCCAACGCTGCCTCGCGCACCTCGTCGGGACTCGCCGAGGTGGGCACCACCACCCGGGAGCGGACCTTACCGTTGATCTGGATCGGGTACTCGATGGTGTCCTCGACCAGGTATCGCTGCTGCGCTTCGGGCATCGGCCCGTGCGCCAGCGACTGGTCATTCCCCAGCCTGGACCACAATTCCTCGGCGAGATGCGGGGCCACCGGCGCCAGCAGCAACACCAGCGGCTCGGCCACTTCTCTCGGAGTTCCCGGGCTCGAGCCGTAAACCTTGGTCACGTAGTTGTTCAGCTCGATCAGCTTGGCGATCGCGGTGTTCAGCCGTAGCGCGGCATAGTCCTCGCGGACCCCGGCGATGGCCCGGTGCAGCGCCCGCAAGGTGTTCAGGTCCCGCTGAACGTCCGGATCCAGCGGGGTGTCCACCACCCGCAGCTCGCCAGTGGCCTCGTCGACCAGGTTGCGCCACAGTCGCTGCAGGAATCGATGCGCGCCGACGACATCCTTGGTCGCCCACGGCCGCGAGACGTCTAGTGGCCCCATCGACATCTCGTACACCCGCAATGTGTCGGCGCCGTAAGCGTCGCTCATCTCGTCCGGGGACACCGAATTGCGCAGGCTCTTGCCCATCTTGCCGTACTCGCGCCGGACCTCCTGGCCGCGCCAGGTGTAGCGACCGTCGGGTTCCTCAACGACTTCCTCCGCTGGGACGTACACACCGCGCGCGTCGGTGTAGGCGTAGGCCTGGATGTAACCCTGGTTGTACAGCCGCCGGTAGGGCTCCTCGGAGGACACCTCTCCCAAGTCGTAGAGCACCTTGTGCCAGAACCGCGAGTACAGCAGGTGCAGCACCGCGTGCTCCACACCCCCGACGTACAGGTCCAGCCCACCCGGGTCATCGGGACCGTGCAGCAGCGGCCGCGGTCCCATCCAGTACCGCTCGTTTATCGGGTCGCACATCGCCTCGGAGTTGTCCGGGTCGATGTAGCGCAGCTGGTACCAGCACGAACCCGCCCATTGCGGCATCACGTTGGTGTCTCGACGGTAAGCCCGCAGGCCGTCGCCCAAGTCCAGCTGTACCTGGACCCAGTCGGTGGCCTTGGCCAGCGGCGGGGCCGGCTCGGAGTCGGCGTCGTCGGGGTCGAACGTGGTCGGCGAGTAGTCCGCCACATCAGGCAGCTCGACGGGCAGCATCGACTCCGGCAACGGATGCGGCCGGCCGTCCTCCGAGTAGACGATCGGGAACGGCTCGCCCCAGTACCGCTGCCGGGCGAACAGCCAGTCGCGCAGCTTGTACTGCACGGTGCCCTCACCGATGCCGCTGGCCTCCAGCCAAGCGGTGATCGCTTTCTTCGCCTCCTCGACGTCCAGCCCGTCCAGGCTGAGTCCATCTTTTTGGCGAGAGTTGATCGCCGGACCCTCTCCTGAGTACGCCTGCCCTTCGAAGCCGTCCGGTGGTGCGACGGTGCGCACGATCGGCAATCCGAAGGCCTCCGCGAAGTCCCAGTCGCGCTGGTCTTGCCCGGGCACCGCCATGATCGCGCCGGTACCGTAGCCCATCAGCACGTAGTCGGCGATGAACACCGGGATCTGTTGGCCGATGGCCAGGTTGGTGGCGTAGGCCCCGGTGAAGACCCCCGTCTTGTCCCGGCTCTCCTGTCGCTCCAGTTCGGAGCGCTGCGCGGCCGTCCGACGGTATGCGGCGATCGCTTCCGCCGGGGTGGCGGCCCCACCGGTCCAGCGACCATCCACTCCGGGCTGCCACTGCTCGGCGGTGATCTCGGAGACCAGCGGGTGCTCCGGCGCCAGCACCAGGTAAGTAGCGCCAAACAGAGTGTCCGGACGGGTCGTGAAGACCTCGATGTTGGTAGCTCTCCAAGTAGTACTTGACGAGCCGCCAACCGGGAACCGGATCCGGGCGCCGTAGGAGCGGCCGATCCAGTTGCGCTGCATGGTCTTGATCTTCTCCGGCCAGTCCAGCCGGTCCAGGTCGTCGAGCAGCCGGTCGGCGTAGGCGGTGATCCGCATCATCCATTGCCGCAAGTTGCGCCGGAACACCGGGAAGTTGCCGCGGTCACTGCGGTCCTCGGCGGTGACCTCCTCGTTGGCCAGCACGGTGCCCAGACCCGGGCACCAGTTCACCGGTGCTTCGGACAGGTAGACCAGCCGGTGCGAGTCGATGATCTCCTGCTGCTCGGCACGGGTCAGGTCGCACCAGGGTCGACCGTCCGGGGTGGACCGCGTGCCCTGCGTGTACTCGGTCTCCAACTCGACAATCGGGCGGGCCCGGCGCGCCCCGGTGTCATACCACGCGTTGTAGATCCGCAGGAAGATCCACTGGGTCCAGCGGTAGTACTCGACGTCGCTGGTGGCGATCCGGCGGCGCTCGTCGTGGCCCAGCCCCAGCCGGCGGATCTGCGCCAGGTAACGCTCGATGTTCGCCGCGGTGGTGCTCCGCGGGTGCGTGCCGGTCTGGGCCGCGTACTGCTCGGCGGGCAGCCCGAACGCGTCAAAGCCCATGGTGTGCAGCACGTTGCGCCCAGTCATCCGGTGGTAACGGGCGAAGACGTCGGTGCCGATGAAGCCCAGCGGGTGCCCGACGTGCAGCCCGGACCCGGACGGGTAAGGGAACATGTCCTGCACGAAGAGCTTGTCATCGGGCACTGGGGCGCGCAGCGACCCGACCGGATTGGGCGCGTGGAATGTCCCCCGGTCGGTCCAGCGGCGCTGCCAGCAGCGCTCGATCTCGCCGGCCAGGGCCGCGGTGTAGCGGTGCGGTGGAACATCCCCGTCGTCGGTGCTGCTCATGATCGTCCTTCCAGGCCCGGCCGTGGTGGTCTAATACCCAGAAAACAGCGAAGCCCCAGGCGCTGAAGCCGTGAGGGTCACCGCGCTGACTTGTCCACCCGTCAGCGCGGCCTGGGAAGGAGCAGGCGGGCCGTGCTCACGGCATTCACCATAGCGGGTCGACCAACCGAATTTCCGGCGCCGGTATCCTGCCGACGTGTCTGCATCCGCACTGCTCGGTGTAGTGCTGCTGGTCACTGGCGCGGCGCTGCTCACCGTCGGTCTGCTCGGCTGGCGGCGACAGCTGCCGCGCAACAGATTTGCCGGCATCCGCACTCCCGCGACACTGCGCTCAGAGGCCGCCTTCATCGCCGCCAATCACGTGGCCGCCCCGCTGGTGCTTGCGGCGGGGGCGATCAGCGCGGCTGGAGGCGCACTCGCTTTCGGGACGGGTGGCCCAGCCCTCGCGGTGATCGTCGGGGTGGCTGGCGCCGGTGCGGTCGGACTGCTGCTGGCCGGCGGGCTACTGGGCCACCGGCTAGCAGCCGCAGTGCCGCCCAGAAATAACTGCGGTCTGTACCCAGACTGCAGCTACCCGCGGGATTTTACTGCGGTCTGTACCCAGAACGCGCAGAATCTCACCAGCCCCAGCTGCCGGGGGTGCCTTTGAAGGGCCCAACTACGTCGGGGGTGATCCAGCCGCCGTAGAAGCCGCCGGGCTGCGGTGTCACCGGCTCCCCGTCCAGGGTTACCTCGTCGAACCGGTCGGCGTAGACGGCAACCCGGGCGGTGAGCTGCGGATAGCGCAGGTCGGGCTGCGGGTACCACCACCCGACGTCGCGCAACGGCGCGACGTCGGGTACCTCGAGGTTGATGTAGCACGCCTCGCCCTTCCACTCACACACCGTCACCCTCGGCGCGGCAAGAAGCGGCACCCGGAACTCCGCCCGCGGTAGGTAGTACGTCGGTGGGTGAAACGTCTCCAGCACCCTCACCACGTCCTCGGTATCGAGGACGAGGATCCCGCCGTGCACGATCCGGGCGCGGCGGTGCACCCGTTCAGCCCGGGGCGTGCGCGGGTAATCCCAGACCGACTCCTGACCTGGGCCG
>DASYIL010000020.1:0-8644 GCA_035997545.1 Pseudonocardiaceae bacterium | reverse complement strand
TCGCGGCGCTGGCCGGTGCCTGGTCTGCCCTGGTAGCCGGATTCGGCGGGCTGCGCCACCTCGACGACGGCAGCCTGGCCTTCGCACCCCGGCTACCCGAGGCGCTGACCAGGATCACCTTCCGGCTGCGCTGGCGCGGGCAGCGACTGCGGGTGCAGATCACCCGCGGGCAAGCGGAGTACCAGCTGCTGGAGGGCGCCGAGCTGGAGCTGCGGCACCACGGGCACCCCGTCACGCTCACGGTGGGCTCGCCGGTGATTCAGCCGATCCCGCCGATCCCGCCGACCGATCAGCTCGCGCAGCCGGTGGGGCGGGAGCCACTCGCTCGCAGGCTGCGCGGCGACGCGGCCGGTTAGCCCGAAGCAGGCTAAGCCAGTCCGGCCACCAGGGCACCCAGCCGTTGATCCTGCAGCCAGGTCCGCGGACCGACGTGCTGAACGCGCAACGACGCCACCGCGACGCCGAAGCGCAGGCTGCGCTCGGGATCGGTCACCCCCCGGGCTCGGGCGAAGGCGACCGCCCCGTGCAGCACGTCGCCGGCACCCAGGGTGTTGCGGACGGCGACCGACGGGACCTCGACGACGCCGGTGGCCTCCCGAGTCCGCCAGCGCACCGGCGCGACGCCAGCGGTCATCGCCACCAGGCGGGTGCCGCCAGCCAACAACGCCGCAGCGATCGCGTCGAATCCCTCAGCGTCAAATCCCTCAGACCCGCCAGCGAAACCGGCCGAGCACACTGCGGCGTCGGCGAGCGGCACCAGCTTGGTGTACACCTGCTTGGCGCTGCCGCAGTCCAGCACCACCGGGACCCCGGCGGCCCGGGCGGCGCGTGCGGCGGCGACAGCGAGATCGGGATGGTGCCCATCGATCAGCACGACGTCGGCGTCGCGGATCAGCGCTGGCAGGTCGCCGGGCACCACAGCGGTCAGATCCTCGGCGTTGCGTGATACCACCGATCGCTCTCCCGTTTCATCCAGCACGGTGATTGCCGAGATGCTGAGATCCGCACCGGCCGCCCAGGCGTCCACGATCTGCACCCCGGCGCGATCCAGCTCTCCCGCGGCCAGCTGGCCGACCGGGCCGGGGCCCAGCGCGGACAGCAGCACGCTATGCCCGCCCAGCGCACCGAACGTCACTGCGGCCATTGCGGCCGGTCCCCCGGCGGCGAGGTCGCTGCGCTGTGCGACGACCTTCTCGTTGACCCCAGGCCGCCTCGCCACCCGCTGGATCAGATCCAGGGTGGCGAGGCCGACAAACAGCCCGCGCGGTGGTATCAGCGGCTCCTCCCCCGCGCCACGATCAACGTCACCGCCGGTACCTCTCCGCATCACCCCAGGAAACCCTCGAACCGCATTCAGCGGGCTGGGCGGGGCTATCCGGGGCCCAGTTAACCCCGCTCAGTCCGCTGAATGCGATCGGATAGAGGGAGGACAGCCGGGTAACGTCGCTGGCGTGCGTTTCCTTGATGGCTGCAGGCCCGGTCACGACCTCACCTACGACGATGTCTTCCTGATGCCATTGCACTCGGACGTGGCGTCCCGGTTCGATGCGGACCTGTCTACCGGAGATGGCTCGGGCACCACGATCCCGCTCGTGGTGGCCAATATGACCGCGGTAGCAGGACGCCGGATGGCCGAGACGGTCGCCCGCCGCGGCGGGCTGGTGGTGCTGCCCCAGGACGTGGACCCGGCGGTGGTCGCCGAGACCGTGGCGTGGGTGAAGTCGCGGCATCTGGTGCTGGACACGGCGCTCACGCTAGGCCCGCAGGACGCCGTCGCCGACGCGACCAACCTGCTGCTGAAGCGAGCGCACCGCGCCGTGGTGGTGCTTGACGGCGCGAGCCGTCCGCTGGGGCTGGTGACCGAGGCCGAGCTGACCGCAGTGGACCGCTTCGCCCGGCTGGCCGACGTGGCGCAGACCGAGCTGGTAGTGGTGCCCGCCGGCACCGAACCGCGCAAGATCTTCGAGCAGCTGCATCACCGCCGCCAGGAGCTGGCGCTCGCGGTGGACGCCGACGGGGCGCTGGTCGGAGTATTGACCCCCACCGGAGCGTTGCGTGCCGAGCTGTACTCCCCCGCGCGCGACGCCAACGGTCGGCTGCGGGTGGCCGCGGCGCTCGGGGTAAATGGTGACGTCACAGCCAAGACCGAGGCACTGCTCGCAGCCGGGGCCGACGCGCTGGTCATCGACACCGCACACGGCCACCAGACCAAGATGCTCGACGCGCTGCGCGCGGTCCGATCATGCGGGCCAGCCGTGCCGGTGGTGGCCGGGAATGTGGTCTCCGCGCAGGGCACCCGCGACCTGCTCGAGGCCGGGGCCGACATCGTCAAGGTCGGGCTGGGACCGGGCGCCATGTGTACCACCCGGATGCTCACCGGAGTTGGCCGGCCGCAGTTCTCCGCGGTGGCCGAATGCGCCGCCGCGGCTCGCGCCGCCGGTGGCCACGTCTGGGCCGATGGGGGCGTGCGCTACCCACGGGATGTCGCGCTGGCGCTGGCCGCGGGAGCGGCGAACGTAATGATCGGCTCGTGGTTCGCTGGCACCTACGAGTCACCGGGTGACCTGCAGCGCGACGAGGCCGGCCGACTCTACAAGGAGTCTTACGGGATGGCCTCCAAGCGTGCCGTCGCCGCCCGCACCACCCACGACGACACCTTCGACCGGGCCCGCAAGGCGCTGTTCGAGGAGGGCATCTCGACTGCCCGGATGTATCTGGACCCGAATCGGCCCGGGGTGGAGGACCTCATCGACCACATCTGCGCCGGGGTACGCAGCGCCTGCACCTACGCCGGTGCCCGAATGTTGTCGGAGCTGTCCGAGCGGGCCGTGATCGGGGTGCAGTCCGCAGCCGGGTTTGCCGAGGGCCGCCCGCTACCGGCCGGCTGGTGACTCCTACGCTGATGACTTCTACAACAGCCGACCCCGACGGAGTAGTTCCTGCAAGGCAGCGGCCGCCGGGTCACAGCCTGCGGTTTCCCCCATCGGATGCGACACCGCGCCGGGCACCACCGGCTGCCGACCGTTGGCGCGGTAGCAACTCACCCGCCGCCACCCGCCGTCGGGTTCCGGCACCATCAGCGCGGCCGCCGGGCGCAGCTGTTCCGGACGCAGTCGCACCGACCAGCGCTGCTCCAGCTGGCGGCTCAGCGCCTCCACGCCCCGCTCCCCCGGCCGGCGCGGACCGCCTGGCAGGCCCAGCCCGGACGGGCCGGGCAGCAGGGTCAGGCTGGAATCGTTGACCCGCAACCAGGCGACCTCATCGCGCAGCTCGCCGCCGCCGTTGGGACGCCACGCGGCGAGCTGGTCCAGTAAGTCGGCAGGATCAGTTGCCCGCAGCAGCGGTGCGGTCGGTAGGCCGACCCGGTCCAACGCGTCGAGTTGCTCGGCCAGCGGGTCGAGCAACCCGGCCGGGTCGAGTACGCCACACGGTTTGTCGCTGAGCCCCAGCGCCTGCTCGGTGAGCAGGGCGAGCAGATCGGCCAGCACGTCGACTCCGCCAGGCAACACCACGACGGCGTCGGACAGCAGCCGAACCACCTCCAGTCGCGCGCCCGGCCCGTCCACGGCCCGCAGATCAGCCGCCCCGGTGCCCGGCTCAGCGCCTCGCGGGACCACCTCCACGACGTCCACTCCCGAGCCGATAGTGTCGAATTCGACCGGTCCGAGTACTCCGAGCACCATGCCCCAGCAACGCCGAGCCAGCTCGGTTCCCAGCCGTTTGACGGCTCCGTTTAACAGCGTGTCTGGGGAGAATTCAGGTCCCCCCAGGATGCCGATCCGCACGAGCAGACACGTTAGTCCGAATGAGGTCCCCGGGCAGCGGCTGCGTTCGACAACCCACCGGACGCTCGTAGAATCGAGCAGAACCCATCCCCTGAGGAGTGACGAACTCGGTGCCCTCCGCATCGACACCTGGCTGTAGTACCGGGCCGGGCTCTGCGCCCGGCTCCCCCAGCCCGCCGCCTCCTGGGACGGCATGAATGGACGTGCTGCTCAGCATCCTGGGTCTGCTCGGAGTGGTCGCCCTGACCGCAGGCACCTTCCTCTGCGTTGCCGGTGAGTTCGCCCTTACCGCACTGGAGCGCAGCACCGTCGACGCGCACGTGCGGCAGGTTGGGGACCGCCGGGGCCGACAGGTCAAGCATGCGCACAGCACGCTGTCGTTCCAGCTGTCCGGGGCGCAGATCGGTATCACCATCACCACGCTGCTCACCGGGTACGTGGCCGAGCCGACCATCGCCGAACTGATCCAGCCGTGGATCGAGGGCGCCCGAGTGCCCTCGGGCGCCGCGGAAGGGGTGTCGTTGGGGATCGCGTTGACACTGGCCACCGGGCTGTCAATGGTGTTCGGCGAGCTCGTGCCCAAAAACCTGGCCATCGCGCGGCCACTGCAGACCGCACGCCAGGTCGCCGGCCTGCTCAACGGGTTCTCCACCGCGTTCCGCTGGCTGATCTCGGCGCTGAACGGCTCGGCGAACTGGATTGTCCATCGGCTGGGCATCGAACCTGCCGAGGATCTGCGCTCGGCTCGCTCCCCGCAGGAACTCGGCTCCTTGGTCCGCAGCAGCGCCCAGCAGGGCACCCTCGACCAGGGGACCGCAACCCTGCTGGATCGCTCGCTGCGGTTCGGCGAACGGACCGCGGAGGAGCTGATGACCCCGCGGGTGCGAGTGGAAGCACTGCGGGAGGACGCGACCGTACTCGCCCTCGTGGACCTTGCACGGCGCACCGGATTCTCCCGTTTCCCGGTCTACGGCAGCGACCTTGACGACGTGCGTGGCGTGGTGCACGTCAAGCAGGCTTTCGCGATACCAGCCGACAAGCGTGCTGAGACCCCGGCCGCCACGCTGGCCAGCCCGGTCCCCACCGTGCCCGACTCGCTGGACGGCGATGCGCTGCTCGACCGGCTGCGCGGCCAGGGACTGCAGGTCGCGATCGTGGTCGACGAGTACGGCGGCACCGCGGGCATCGTCACACTTGAGGACCTAGTGGAGGAGATCGTCGGCGATGTCCGCGACGAGCACGATCGCCTGGAGGCCTCCCAGGTCCAGCCGCTGGGCGAGCAGAGCTGGATTATCGCCGGGCTGTTGCGAGCAGACGAGGTGGCTGAGGCCACCGGATTCGTGATGCCCGAAGGCGACTACGAGACGGTGGCCGGGCTCGTGCTGGAGCGGCTGGGCCGCATCCCCGACGCCGGCGACGAGGTTGAGCTCGACGGTTGGCGGCTGACCGTGACGCGGATGGACCGTCGTCGCATCGCGGATCTCCGGCTCACCCGGGCCGCACGAGCTGAGCAGGTGGCCCGGTGAGTACCGTTGCGATACTTGTCGCGCTGTTGCTGCTAGCCACGAACGCCTTCTTTGTCGGTGCCGAGTTCGCGCTAATCAGCGCGCGGCGAGACCGGTTGGAGCCGATGGCCGCGCGCGGTGTGCACCGGGCTCGCGCGGTGATCCAGGCCGGGGAGAACCTGTCACTGATGATGGCCGCGGCGCAGCTCGGGATCACCATCTGTTCGCTGGGGCTGGGCGCGCTCGGCGAGCCCGTCGTGGCTCGTCAGCTGGAGTGGCTGGTCGGCCCGCTGGGAGTGCCCGACGCGGTGCTGCACACCGTCTCCTTCGTCGTCGCGCTGGGCATCGTCACAGTGGCGCACATCCTGCTCGGCGAAATGGTGCCCAAGAACATCGCCATCGCCGGGCCGGAGCGCACCGCGCTGTGGATGGTGCCACCGTTGGTCGCTTGGATGCGTCTGGTGCGCCCGGTGATCGTGGGCCTGAACTGGATCGCTAACCACGTGTTGCGCGCGTTCGGCGTGCAGCCCCGCGACGAGCTGGACAGCGCCTACAGCCCCGATGAGTTGGCCAACCTGATCGCCGACTCCAGCCGCGAGGGGCTGCTGGACAGTCAAGAGCAGCGCAGGCTGACTCAGACGTTGTCCACGAGGGAGCGCACCGTCGCCGATGTGCTGGTCCCGATCTCCGGGCTGACCACTGTTCCCGCCGAACCCACCCTGGGCGACATCGAGCGTGCCGTGGCGCAGACTGGTTTCTCCCGCTTCCCACTGTGTAACCGGCAACTGGGCGCCGATGAGCAGCTGGTGGGCTACCTGCACGTCAAGGATGTGCTGGAGCTACTTGGCAGGCCGCCGGACACGCCGGTGCCACCGGGCAGCGTGCGTCCGCTACCCGAGGTGCAGTCCACTGCCAAGCTCGACGAGGCGGTGGCCTTGCTACGCCGCTCCCGCAGCCATCTCGCCCGAGTCGTGGTGCCCGACGGGAGCACCGCGGGGGTCGTCGCACTGGAAGACCTGGTTGAGGAGTATGTGGGCACGGTCCGCGACGCCACCCACGTCTCGCGCTGATCCCTACCTGAACCCGTTGCTCGGCGACCGGAGCGCGCGGGGATGACACGAGTCGCCTCGTTCATATACCACGCAATGACCTGCTAAAACAGGTATAGCGACAGACTGTAAATCCGTCGGCTGATGCTTCCAACTCACCCACGAGGCCAGATTCGCCGCATGACACCGGCCCCGGGGATCAATGGAACCGTGGTTGGCGCTGAGATTGATCTTGCTGGCTACTCGTCCTCTGGGCGCTGGAGGACCTGGGCCTGGAGGCGTTCGCGAAGGTCGGCTTCCTCGGGCGTCAGCGGGTCGTCGGGGTGCCGGATACGGACGGGCTTGGGCCGGATCGGCAGGCCGTCGTCCGCGGCGGCCTGCTCGGCTTCTGCGAGCGCCCGGTAGAGGGAGGCGACGGACGGGGACTTGCCCGCGTTCTTTCCCGTCTTGATGGTCAGTTTCTTCGCGATCTCGGGGACGGGGACGCCCTTGTCCTTCAGCGCGAGGGCGAAGGTGAGTGAGTCGTCGTCGATGACCTTCGGCCGTCCGCCGTGGTTGCCCTTGGCGGCGGCGATGACCTGGCCTTCGAGGGTCTTCTCCCGGATGTAGTTGCGCTCGATCTGACCGGCAACGGCGAGCACGGCGAAGAACATGGCGCCCATGCCGTTGGGGTCGTAGATGCCGGTGAGCGGGCCGGTGAGGAGTTCGAGCTGGATGCCGCCGGCCTGGAATTCGGCGGACAGCGTCATCAGCTCGGCGGTGTTGCGGGCGAGGCGCTTGAGTTCGTGCACGGTGAAGATGACGGGCGTCTCGGGCGCGGCCTCCTTGAACTGGTGGGCCAACGCGAGCGCCTTCTCCAACTCGGGCCGGACCTTGACCCGGGTGCGGATCTGCTCGTGAAAGATCTTGTGGCACTCCGCCCGGCGGAGGGCTTCGAGTTGGCTCGCCAGCTCCTGGCGGGCGGTCGACGTCCTCGCGTACCCGATCCGCACCGGCCGCTCGGTCCGCGGCGCCGGGACCACGGCGAGCGCGGGGCCCTGCTTCCACGTCCGGCCGGGACCACGGTCGGCGGGCACCGGCACTTCGAGTTCCTCGCGCAGCGCGGGCACGAGGACGAAGCGCGGGGTGTGGTACTTCGCGGCGGTCTTCCCGCCCCGGGTGCGGCAGGCGCTGCCGACGGGCGCGTCACAGTTCGGGCAGTCGTGACGTTCTACCGCCAATGCGGCCTGATGGGACGTCAAATTCATGACGGCAGTCTCTCAGAAGTGCCTCGCACAACATGCGGGTTTCGAGAGGACTTTTGCGAACGGCGACCTGCGGAAACGTGATCGCCTCCTGGTCTCTCGCAGAACTCTCGCAACTGTTCCATTTATGAGAATCTCGGAACGTGACAGCCGTGGCCGGAGGTCGCCCGGTGGCGTGACTTAGCGATTCAGTTGGCCCTTTAGCGCTTGAGTTGGCCCCGCTGAGCACCGTGGTTGGCCCGGCCTGGTGGCGCGGCACTCAGCGGGAGGTTCCGTGTTCGTTCGCTTAGACGGTCGGTGGGGGCTCTGCGCCGAAGACTCAGGGCGCCGCCGCTCTGTACCGAGGGATCGAGGTCCGCAGAAATCCCAAGGAATCCGCCCGGCGCCCGCGCGGCCGCCACCACCCCAAGCACCAGGACCAGATGTCACGATCCGGTACTCGAACATCCCGGGAAGCACCCGCTACCTCGGAACGTCCTTAACTACGGATGAGGAAATCCCGATGAGATTGATCTTGCTGGGGTCGGCGTACTCGCGGGGCTTCGAGCTGGCGGGGTACGGCACCGGACCGCACCGAACTCGGCCGCACTGTCCGGGGACCCGCCGTCGCAGCCGACGAGGTAGCGCGAGCGCAACTGCGTGCCGTCGGCCAGCTCGGTGGTCACCGCGTGGTCGTCCTGGCTCAGCCCGACCAGTTCGCAGCCGCGCCGGATCTCGGCGCCGAGCTCGGTGGCGTGCTCGGTCAGCAGGCGCTCGGTGATGCGCTGCGGAATGGCGAGGACGTACGGATGTGCGGTGTCCAGCCGGTCCGGCCACGGCTTGTCGATGCCGGCGAAGAAACCGCCGACCGTGAACTGCTGGCCGAGCGCGAGGAACCGCTCCAGCAGACCGCGCTGGTCCATCACCTCGACGCTGCGCACGTGCAGGCCGAGCGCGCGGACAACCCTGGTCGGCTCCGCCTCCTTCTCCAGCACGAGCGCGCGCACGCCATGCAGCCGCAACTCGCCGGCCAGCATCAAGCCGGTCGGTCCACAGCCGGCAACGATCACGTCAATCATGAA
>DASYIL010000019.1:0-46901 GCA_035997545.1 Pseudonocardiaceae bacterium | reverse complement strand
CCTCCACGACCGCAATGGAGCCGCCCGCAACACTCGCCATGTCAAGACCGCATCAATTTGTGAGCGGTACGGGCCGAATCCATCACCATGGATGTGCAAGTTCCAGCCGACGCGGTCGTAACCGGTCACATACACACCCGTTGCCAGGTCAACCCTCATGGCCGCACTCCTAACCGACCCGAACCCACCATGCCACCACTGAACACGCAGCAACCTGTGTATGAACCGCGTTCTGCCCAGACCTCCCCAACCGGTTACTCATCAGTAACACCCCTTCCTGAACGGGCCAGCTCACGCTTACGCTGCCACGACGGCGGATGACGCCGATCGACCGCCCGCCGACCATGACCCTTCGGTCCTATTATCAATCCCAGCACACGACTTACACAAACGATGCCGATCCCGAACTGGCGCGCCTCCCAGATTCCGGACAGAGGACCATATAAGGTCCGTTCTGGAACGAAGGGGAATAAATGCCAGACGGCGCAGGAAGTACACACCTGAATTCAAGGACGAAGCGGCGAAGATGGTGATCGTGTGGGGCTCGAATATTGGATTGTGGGCTTGACTTGCGGGTTTCGGTGCCCGGTAGGGTCATGCGGTGATCTGATACTCGCTGGTGAGCCCGTCGAGGACCGATTTGCGGCGAACCTGGTGGTCAGCAAGGTTGATCACTTGCGGGGGCTCGGTTTCGGCCTGGGCTGGTGCGAGTTGCCCGAGCGCCCGGTGTGGCCGAGCTGCATTTAAATGGCGCAGGTAGACGGAGATGACCTGCCGTAGGTGACGTTCGTTGACGATCAGGATCCTGTCGAGCAGCTCGCGGCGCAGCGTTGCGATCATTCGTTCGCAGATCGCATTCGCCCGGGGCGCTCGGGGCGGACTGGTAAGGATCCGGATGCCGTCGGCGGCGAAGACCGCATCGAATGCCCTGGTGAACCGGGAGTCCCGGTCTCGGAGCAGAAACTTCATGGTGGTGGCCCGGTCGCCGAGGTCCATCAGCAGGTTGCGGACGGCCTGAGTGGTCCATGCACCGGTCGGATGCGCGGTCACCCCCCGCAGGTACGCCCGGCGGGAGCCGTGCTCGACCGCGATCAAGGCGTAGATCCGGCACAATCGTGGCGGGAGTGATCGGGAAGATCTCGGCCCAGCGGCGACGCGGCAGCAACTGGGACAGGGCGGCCAGCCACGCTCGGTCGCCGGGCCTGTAGTGCACCCGGGCGACCCGTCGGCGTAGCACGGCGTTCTCGTGCCGCAACACCAGCAACTCGGCATCCTTGTCAGGTCTCGCCGCGCCAGCACGGCGGTCAGACCGAGCAGACAACGCACGAACTGGTACAAGATCGACAGTAGCGTCCACGTCGGGCCGACGCGGGTGTCGCCGCATCTCCTACGCCACCACGGGCGAAGTAAGGTCTCGGCGGGGTAGCAGGAGCCCCTGGTGGGCTCATCTTTGGTCTCATCCGTCTGCGTTCGTCTGCGTTCAGCGGCGTTCGGATCAGTGCTGCGATGCAGGTTACGTACGCGGGCGGGGTTTGGCGGACTTGCATCCCGAGCCCTGAAAATCGGAATGTCGATGGTGCGACTCTGGCACCTCCGTGACTCGCCTGAGCGTAGTTTCGCCGTCGCGGCGTGAGGGTTTCGGGTCCCTATTGGGCCGTGCTGGGGACGTGATCCGTTCGTGAGCGGGTCGTTTAGTGGATGACCTTGAGGTCTTTGCCTAGCTGGTACCAGTCGGTGGCGATCCGATGCGGCGCATCGGGCAACGCGATCTTCCCGGTGCAGACGGCGTCGTGGGCGGCGCCTTCCACGGTGTCTTTCTCATTCGGCGAGGGATGCGGCTGCGGCCAGAGGTTCTGCGGGTCGCGTGGTGCTCCACCGAGCGCGAGCGGGATGAGGTGGTCTTCTTCGAAGTGAGCGGGTGAGCCGGTGTCGCCGTAGGCCCGCATCTGCGCCCGCTTGAGCGCGTCGGTGTACGAGGGGGTGGGCGGATTTGTTTGGTGTGCGCGACCGGGCACAGCTGCGCCATGGGGAGACCACCGTCAGTGGCCCCGGGGGTGCAGGCGGGGTCGGGTTCCCACGCCTGCGGGTCGGTGATGTTGACGTGCCGGGCGTGGCAGCTACCAGCGGTATCGCGGCCACTGCGGCAACAATGTGGGCGTCTTCAGGCGCCAAGGGTGCAGCTGTGCTGGCCGGTGCCTGCGTCACCGTGGTCGTGGTGGTGGGTGATGGTGTGCTGGTGTTTGAGGAGTCGCACCCAGCCGGCGCAACCCCCACCACGGCGATGATGGTTGGTACGGCTGCCCGTCGCATGACGTTCAGGCCCCCGGGTTGGATTGGACGGCGCTCCGATCGGTCCGCAACGTAGCACCAGCTGGCGCCTGTCCCGGTTGCCCCGGTTGTCCCGGGTGTGGGCGTTTCCGGGGCAGGGGTACCGGGTGCCGCGGGCTGCCCCGGGCTGCAGTGGCTGGAGCGCGGTGTTGACCCTGACCTCCCCAGACCAGCTCGCCGACGCGACGGGATACCCGCCTTGCGGTGGGGTCTTGGCACTTCCGCTGCTGCTGGTCCGGTGCTGCTCCGGGACCGTTTCCGGCGACCGAGCTGATCTCTGCCGTGCTTGACCTCGCACGATCACTTTGAGCTACCCGGTGCCTTGTGGCGGCCCAAAGGATCCGCGATAGTCGGTTCTATGCCCCGCTCTGCGGCGGGCGGCTCGCTTTCTGCGTACCTCGTCGATGTCCAGTGCGGTGGCCTGACCCACGAGGTCCTCCAGGTCTTCCAGTGAAAGGGTGCCCGATCGGGCATAGATCACGAAGCCTTCTTTAATGATCACTAGGGTGGGAAGGGACATGACGCGGAACATGGCGGCAAGCTGGCTATGCGTTTCAGCGTCGACCTTGCCGAACACCGCGTCGGGGTTTCGTTGCGATGCTTGTTCGAAAACAGGTTCGAACATGCGGCACAGTCGACACCGCGGTCCCCAGAAGTCGATCAGCACCAACTTGGCGCCGCCCACGACGTCGGAAAAGCTTTCCTTTGTCAGCTCAATCGTCGCCATCTTCCCCTCCGTTGGATCCCTTCGGTGGTATCGGGAAAGACATCAGCTGCTTCCGCGGTGTTGCGAAATACGTCTCGTCCGGCAAAGAGCTGAGATCTAGGTCGCGGATGCATCCCGGCGGCATGTGGGCGATTGTCTCAGCCTCATCGGGCTGGCCGCCACTCGCGGCAAGCCTGCCACGTACTCTCAGCGTGCCATTACGATCGGTCAACCTAGGTCAACGGGACGTCACCATGGCCCCGGCCCACCTTCGGCCGCCACTGACCGCACCGCCAAGCCGAGCAGCCTCGTCGGCACGCAGGGAATAGCGGGGAGTCGACCGGGTCTCAGCCCGGCGGGCAGCTGACGATAGCGGTGACCACAACGCAGACGACAACCCAGCACCAGCAGCACCTCGCGAAAGCTGGTCACGGTGCAGATCGAAGACTGGAGAACAGGTTTGCGCTCCTAGGGGTCAAGTGGCCCCTTGCCTCGGTCATAGGCAGGGCGGTGGGCTGCCACCGTGTGACCGCAGTTCTGACCGCAACGAGCAGAGCACCGTGCCGCACTCGAACACCACCCGGCGAACGCCGCGACAGCCGACCTCGCGAGCTCCGATCAGGGACCTGCATGCATCTGTTAATCGCAGGACCACCGCCCTGCGCGGTCAGCTCTGTGGGGGCGCAGTGCGCCGATCAGACGGCCCGGCAGAAGTCTCTGTTTCCGTCAGTCCCGCGGGCAAGCCGTGCGGGAGCAGATCAGCCGAGGTGCTCGGTCTGGGCTGAGGAGGACCGGGCCCTATTCGGTCCCCGGACCCGGACCCGTACCGAGGGTAAGTACTTGCTGGTCAGCACGTCGCGGGCGCTGTTCTGTAAGTCCGTCGGCTGATGCCTTCCAAGGTTCGAATCCTTGACCCGCCACACCAGTCAAGTTGGCCTCTGATCAGCGCGAACATGGTCAGGGGCCGATCTTCGTCCAGTCCGGCTACGTCCGGTGGTGCGCGGGTGGTTGGGGGGCCCTATGGGCCCATGTTCGAGTGGATGTGACCGAGATCGTTGCTGTGGGCCTGCCGCAGCCTGTCCCGAGTGGGGTGACCTCGGGGGTGTGGTAGTGGGTATGGCGTCGATCGGGAGTGGCGCCCTTGGCGAGTGCCAGAAGGTAGGGGCCGTGCTCTCCGGCGGCTGCGATTGTCGTCGATACCGCGGTGAGGTGGGACAAGCACTTCAGCGAGTACCGCAACTGCCGGACCGGGCAATGACCGTCAGCGGACCCGCCGCGCTGCGCGACCAGGTCGAAGATCACCCGCTCGGCAAGCTCACCGTCGATCTTGCGCAGGGCGGCAACCCGGCGGATCGCCGTGCTGATCCCCAGCCGCTCCCAGACCCGATCCAGCACCCACGCCCCCCCAACCGCCGCGAGTCCAGGACCTCGACGCCGGCCGCGGCAGCGACCGCCTGCTCGGGGGTCCAAGAACCGTGAGATCGAGGACACCGGCCGGGCCAGGCCGGCCCGGTCCACGGTCTCGGCCCTTTACCAACAGGCTCTAAGGTAACCATCCGTTGTGGGGTTTGTCGCAATCCACTCTTTGTCGGCTGAACTTCTTCTGTCCACCTTCAGCGCCCAGTATTCGTGCACTCGACGGTGTCGGGCGGGTTCGCCTTCCCGGAGTGTCGGGATAGCGGTTTGATCTAGCAAACCATCTGATCGGTTCTGCACTCTACGGGACAAGGCTATTGACGTCACCGGGCGTTTCCTGATCAATGTTCCAGCTCGCGAGGGGGACTCAGTATGAAGGTGCAGAATGAAAATACCGGCAACGTTTCGGTGCTTGACTCTTACTCTCGTTACCTTGGCGATTTTCGCAGGGCTAACCGCCACGACTGCTAGCGCCGCACCCAAGGGTGCTGCCATGCAACCGCCACCGCCCCCGACTTGCCCCGCGAATTTATGGACGCTGGATCTCAACACCGGCGCGCAGACTGGCGCACTGCTGCCCGGTAGCGGCATCATAAGTACCGGTCCGGGTATCACTCGGAGAGTTGTTGGACTAGACCTCCGCCCCACTGCATTGATCCAGTGCACGAAGGCAAACATAGTTGTGGAGTATGAGGGAATCCCCACGGACTGGACCGTCAACATCGGTGACTCGCCCACCAACAACGGTTTTGGCGGCGGTGCCTCTGGGACTACTCTATCATGTGCGGAGGTGCAGGTGGTCAACAACGCCGTGAATGCCTTCAAGCACTGCCCGCCTCCGGCTTCCGGCGGGGCGCTTCCGCTACTTCCCAACCCTAACCCGCTCTCACTCAAGGACGGTTCACTGAAGTTTGTGGTCCAGAATAACTACCTAAGTGTTGGTCAGCCCTTCGCAAGCGCGACTTCTGCGGAGTCGTTTCACATACCTGACACTCTTGGCCCGAATCCTGATGGCTCCAAGATTTATGCAGCCTTCAACCGAGTCATCTCTGGCCCCGGCGACCGCATAGGCACAGGCGTACGGCGGGTCATGATCACACTGGAGTAGAGGTGAGGTTTTCTCGACTCCACCTCCTCGTTTGGTGCGTCCCCTCACACCTTCCCCGGGATCGTGCTACGCCGCCTCGCCGGCATCACGAGCGCCTGACGACGTCGCTACGAGAGGGCGCCAGCAACACTCTGACACCGTTGACGCGATGCAAAGGCAGGCCGGGTGAGGGAACGGGCTCACTACCCCGAGATCCTGGACACCCTATACACGGAGTGAGCTTCGTTGTCATCCTGGGCGCGCTCGGTGCAGCGGCACAGCGGCTACTGATGGGCCTTCAGCGGGAATGTGGTGCTGGCCTTGCCTGAAGCCGACGCCGGGATGACCGGCAGTATCAGTACCGACGGGTGCTGGGCGTCGTGCAGCACGGTCTGGTGGGCGACCTCTGTCGTCGTGCTGTCCCCCAGCCACGACCCGGTGTTGGGGTTCGGGTCGAATTGTGGGAAGTCGCTGGAGGAGATCTCCAAGCGGATCCGGTGGCCAGCGAGGAAAAGGTTGCTCGTTGGCCAGACCGTGATCGTGTACTGGTAGACCTTGCCCGCCACGATCGGCGTCGGTGCACTGCTCGACTCCCGGAAGCTGGCGCGCTGGATGCCGTTGTTGAGGTTGATCGCAGTACCGTCCGGGTGCGTGTCGATCAGCTTGGCGGTCCAGTCAGTGTCTGGTGCCGACGAGCTGGCATAGAGCGTCACGCTGATCGGCCCGGTCACCTCCGTATCGGTGGCCAGCGGCGGGGTCGTGTACACCAGCACATCCGGCCGCTCTTCGATGGACTGCTGGTCATAGGGCCCCTGTGAACCGCCCACTGCGGCGCAGCAGGAGTGACCGCCCACGCTGGGCACGGGGTTGCGGGGATCGTAGTCATAGGTGTCGGGCTGATGCCCGGTGGTCGGCGGGCTGGCGACCAGTTGGCCGTCACCCAGTACTGACGAGGCGTGTCCACCGCTGGACAGGTAGTAGTTCGTCCACTGGGTGCCGGGTAGCGGCCAGGCCGACGCGGTTTTCCAAAGGTTGGCTCCCATCTCGAAGTAGTTGACTGTCGGGCCGTTGCTCACGCCGTTGTCGATGCCCTTGAGGAAGTGGTCCCACCACGCCAACATCAGCTCGTTGATCGGGCTGTTGCCAACCGGCCCGATCTGCTTGAGCATCGGCGCCACGGGGCTGTCGGGCCGACCCCAGCCGATGTGATCCCAGGGACCGATCACGATCCGCTGATTGTTCCGAGCCAACGCTGATCCGCCGGAGCCGACCATGCCGGTGAAGTTGCGCACGCCACCGGCGAGGAACGCGTCGTACCAACCCTCGAAGGTCAGCACCGGGATGCCAATCTTGGAGTAGTGCCGCTGTGGCGCCCACTGCTGCCAGTACGGGCCGTCGGTGCGGTGCGCGATCCAGTCGTAAAAGTACGGGGCCACCGCACCGTCATCGGGGTGAAGCGGCGGGAAGCTGCGATACGGGGCGTACCGCAGCCAGGTGGCGATGTTCAGGCTGTCCTGGGTGAGCTGCTGGGCGACCTTGGTGTCACCCCGGTTTTGGGCCGAGGACAATGCGATCGTGTCCATCACCCACGGTTCGATGAAGTTCAGCCGGAACGCACCGTTCTCATAGGTCCAGCCGTCGTAGTAGTCCGACGCGGTGTTCGCCGGCACGATCGTGGTCAGGTGAGGGGGGGCGGTCTCGGCGGCCAGCCACTGGGTCGCACCGACGTAGGACGAGCCGTACATGCCGACCTTGCCGGACGATCCGGGCAGTCTCGCAGCCCACTCGACGCTGTCATAGCCATCGTCGCGGTCGTGGCTGAACTCCGAGAACGTGCCCCCTGAGGAGAACTGACCCCGGATATCCTGGACAACCACCAGGTAGCAGTGCGAGGCGAACCACTCCGGACGCTGGTACCGCGAGGGCTGGACCTGCGCGGCCTCTTTGCCATACTGCGTCCGCACCAGGATCACCGGCACCGGCTGGGACATCGTTGGCCGGTACACGTCAGCGCGCAACGTGGTGCCGTCGCGCATCGGCACCGCCACGTTGGCCGTTTTCGTCACCGCACACAGGCCTGTCCCCGACGGTGGCGAGCAGGCCGCGGCATTTGTCGCGGCACCCAGCAAGGTCACCACGACCGCCGCCACCCCAGACTTCCTCAACCAGCGCACGACGCTCAGCTCCCAAACATCAACTATGGGTTTACACGGTTGGAGGCCAGCCGACAACGTGCGGTCAACGGGCCGCGCGCTCCACCACCCGCGAGGACCAACTAACTCAAGCTGAGCGGGCAACGTCTATCAGCCGGCAGAGGGGCATAGTGCCTCATCCAGCGCGGGTCAGCGGCGGTCCGATCGCCGGGCTACCTCCTCACCCGATGCGAGGCCGCCCGTGTCAGCCCGATTGGGCCCCGGGCGGGCCGGCCGGACCAAAGCGCTGACTGACCGCCTACCATTCGCGGTGGATCGGGGGAGCGTGTCATACCTCAGTTCCGGACGTGGGGGTTCCGGGCGTGGGCGCCGGGAGATCGAGAAGGGTGGGAGTCGTGGCTGGTCAGGAGCGGACGGCATCAAGGGTGGACGGTGAGGACACCGCGTCACCGCCCGGGACGGGTATTACCGGGCCGCCGACCCGATCCGTCCCGATAAGACACTCGCTCCGTTCCAGGCGTCGTTGAGCCCACCCCGGGCGCATCACCTACGGCCGGGGGTCGTGCACGAAGTTGATATCGCCGAGACGACGATGGCGATCCACCCCGATCTCCCACCCGTTCCCGTCTGGGGTTTTGGCGCCCAGGTCCGCATTGTCTCGCCGGGAGTGCTACTGGAGGCGGCGGCTGGTCAGGAGACGTGGGTGCGCTGGCGTAACTTCCTGCCGGCGTCGGTCCGTCCCGGGGATGCGGTGCAGCCGCCGCCCCGGCTTCCCATCGCCACCGCCGTGCTGGAGGACCCCAATGGGGACACCGACTCGGTGCAGAACCACCTCGGCGGGCAGGGCGGTGCACCGGAGGGCACCTCCGGTGCACCGATCGGCTGGACGACGGTGCACCTGCACGGGGCGCATTCGTCCTCTGACGACGACGGATGGCCGGACAACATGGCTGCCACCGGCTCCGACGAGCTCTCCGCCTACCCCAACAGCTACGACAATCTCGACCTCGGGCTGGGCAAGGTCGGGGAGTTCCTCTGGTATCACGACCACGCCATGAACGGCACCCGCTACCACGTGTACTCCGGTCTGGCTGGCGGATACCTGGTGCGGGACCCGCGCGAGCGGGAGCTCGGGCTGCCGAGCGGCGCGGAGGATGGCGAGATCCTGCTTGTCTTGCAGGACCGCAACCTCGACGTTGTCGATGGTGAGCTGCGGTTGCTGCACAAGATCACCACTGCCACCGCGACCACCACTGGCACCGCTGAGTCCTTCGGCCCCTTGACACTCGTCGATGGCAGGCTGTGGCCGAGGTTGGCGCTGCAGCCGATGGTCTACCGGCTGCGGTTGCTCAACGGGGAGCAACGCGCGCACCTACCGGTTACACCTGGTGACCGTGACCCAAGGTCAGGCGGCGCGCGTGTGGTCACACCGCAGCACGACCGGGTCCTGGTGATCGGCACCGGCGGTGGCCTGCTGTGGCGGGGCTGGCGGCTCGGTGATGACCAGGCCCTCACCCTGGCGTCCTCCGACCGCGTCGACGTCCTGGTCAACCTCACCGGTCTTCCCGAGGGTGAACAGCTGTTCCTCGTCAACTCCGCGCAGGACCCCTTCGGGGGCAAGCCGGCGCCGCCGCTGACCACCCTGCTCACCGACGGCGACCGACCGGGTCGCAACCTCTACCCCGTGGGTGCTGCGGCTCGACGTGGACCACCACGCACAGCCAGCCGGGGCGCCTGGCGCGCTGTTCACCGACACCACCGCCGCCGTGCTCAACCCAGCGTTCCGGCGCCTAGTGCACGACGACAAGCAACCGGCACCCCCGCGAACCCGAGCCGTTCCCGGTCACCAAGCACGACCACCGGACCATCCTGCTGGCTGAGACAACCCCGCCCGGCCACCTGTATCTCCACGAAATCGTCGAAGATCAGGCCGGGAAGATCTCTATCCAGTTCCCCGGTGACACGGCCCCCACCACCTACCGGGTCGAGGGATGGATGCCCAACGACACAACAGCATCGAGCAGCCGGGTCTCCTTCTACGACCGGATCGCGCTACGCCCCAAGCTGGGGCAGTGGCAGGCGTGGCGGTTCGTCAACACCACCGGCGACACCCACCCCATGCACATCCACCAGTCCCAGTTCCAGCCACTCAACCCCGCCGGCACCCGCCTGGTCATCACCGACGCGGGCGGCACTAACCTCTACAACCCCGAGACCCGCACAACCTCAGCACCGCTGGTACCGATCTCCAAAACCCGCCGAGAACTTTCGAACCCAGCGAAGTCCACGGCTGGAACGACGTCATCAGAGTCGACCCCGGCAACGTCGTCGAAGTCGCCGTCCGGTTCGACATCCCGGGCCGCTACGTCTACCACTGCCACATCCTCGAACACGAAGACACCGAGATGATGCGACCCTTCGTGGTCACTGTCACCGACATGTCCGACGGTGGCATGGGCCCCATGTCCCACCACTGACCAAGCCCTACGGCGTGTGGGGTGGGCTCAGCGAGGACGAACGCCGCGTCCTGATCTGCAACCGTCGAGCCGAGCTGGCCAGCTGACCGAGACCCGGTCCCTCACGGGGCCTCGTCCTGCGGCGGGTCGGTGGCGGTTGGGGGCCTGCAGTGAGGACCCCAGGCCCACGAAGGGGGAGCGGAGCGTACTCCGCTGGCCCGAGTCCTTCGTGCCTTGTCATGATCGAAGCGCGGCCGGTGGCCGCCTTCGCCGGCGCCACTTAATGGGCAGTGGTCGCACCATCTCCCCGCCGGGAAGACGAGCTCCGGGTCGGACCGGGGTTCCGCGGCCCTGTCGATTCAACTTCGGGCACCTGGATGAACTCCACGGCGTGCTTGTTCTGTCAGGACGAACCTGACCGTTCGATTCACGCTGTCAGGTTGAGGTCGCCAGCACCGACCACGACATAGGATAATCACATGAATGTCGCCGCCCCGTTCTGGCCTAGAGTGCACGGCTATTCATGGTGACGGACGGAATCGCGGGCGCGGTGACGGAGGAGCGACACCGCAACGATCGTATCGTCAGCAGCGTGGCGATCAGCCACGTAAGTGACGGGGACCGAGCATAATTAAGAAGAAGGAGATTAAGATGGAGTCTATTGTTATCTCGAGTGAGGGGGCCGTGTCGCCAGTAGGGCCACACTCGCAGGCTGTCCGACGTGGGAACATTCTAGCAATCGGGGGGCAGGTAGGCGTCGACCCTTACTCTGGCATCCTTTGCGAAGGGATCCACGAGCAGCTCCGACAGGCAATGACGAATATACAAGAGCTTCTTAAAAGCGCTGACTCATCCTTCGCTGATGTGATACTGCTGCACGTCTATCTAACCGAACAAGGCCACTTTAGGGAGATGAATACCGTCTTGAGTGAATTCCTGACGGAGCCATTTCCGGCTCGCACAACTGTTTATACTCGATTGCCGCCAGGTATGCTAGTCGAGGTGGAGGCTCTCGCCGTCCTCGAGTAGCTTTAGCGTGGCCTCCAGCACCTCGATACTGTCGAACAGGTCCATGGCCCGTCTGAGCGCCGCATTGCTGAGTGACAGACAGGCCCGAGCCGCTGGATCCGGGCCGCTGCGCCGTATCCATCTCCGCGAAAGGATCGCCCAGAAATCCCGAGAGTGGTGGCGCATTTCCACTACGTGCTCTTTGGCACGATCGTGTTCGCCACCTTCGCCGGGATCTACTTCTGGTTCCCCAAGATCACCGGACGGATGCTCGACGAACGCCTGGGTAAGTTCCACTTCTGGGCCACGTTCATCGGCTTCCACCTGACGTTCCTGGTCCACCACTGGCTCGGCAACGAGGGTATGCCCCGCCGCTACGCCGACTACCTGCCTAGCGATGGGTTCACCACACTCAACATGGTTTCGTCGATTGGCACGTTCGTGCTCGGCGCATCCACGCTGCCGTTCTTGTGGAACGTGTTCCGCAGCTACCGCTACGGCGAGGTCGTCACCGTCGATGATCCGTGGGGTTTCGGCAACTCGCTGGAGTGGGCGCCCACCTGTCCACCACCACGGCACAACTTCACCGAACTGCCCCGCATCCGCTCCGAGCGACCAGCGTTCGAACTGCACTACCCACACATGACAGACCGGTCCGGGCCGAGGCGCATGTCGGCGGTGGGCCCGCGCCCGCACCTTCCGACATCACCGCACGTACTTTCCCAGCCGGGGAGGCAGGAGGGCTAGACCCCGGCTCCCAGCAGCGCTGACGGGCCAGCGTGTCCAGAGCCACCTCTGGGTTGGCCATGATTCGATCGGCCAGTCGCATTATCCCGATCCATGACTATGGCGAGACCGACGTCCGGTTCATCGACATGCGCCTGGTGGTCGGCCGCGATCTGGCCGCCCTGCTGGCGGAGCAGGGGCCGTACCTAGCCGAGCATCAGCCCTCCGTGCGTTGAGCAGGTTTGGCCCCTTTGACCGTAGGCCCGCGCGCCAGCTCTGCGGTGCGCCTGGCGAGCTCCAGATCGGCGACGAGGTCATCGAACATCTCAGCTTGGCGATCCTTCGGGCCACGCAGAAGTGCGGACGGATGGATAGTGGCCACCAGTGGCAGGTCGGCGTACGCCAGCAACTCGCCACGGTGCTGCGTAAGGCGAAACGACGTGCCGAGCAACGCCTTGGCCGCCGTCGCACCCAGCGTCACCAGCAGGCGCGGGCCTACCGCGGCCAGTTCTGCGTGCAGCCAGGGCAGGCAGGCCCGGACGTGTCCGACTCCGGGAGTGCGGTGGATGCGGACCTTGCCCTCGCGCCGGAAACGGAAGTGCTTGACCACATTGGTGACATAGACGTCGGCTCGGGCCACCCCGGCCCGCTCCAGCGCCCGGTTCAGTACCCGGCCAGCCGGCCCGACGAATGGCTCACCCACGATGTCCTCGCGATCGCCGGGTTGTTCGCCGACCAGCACCATCGCGGCACCAGCGTGCCCTGCACCGAAGACCGTCTGCGTTGCGTCCGCGTACAGCTCGCAGGCGGTGCACTGCGCCGCTTCCCTACTCAGCGCGACAAGGTCTGGCATGCCCCTGGGAGTACCCATGCTCCGCGGCGGGTATGCCCTCCACTGCCGAGGGAACCGCTGACCAGGTGTGGAGGAAGCGACAAGATGAAGGCAGTGACATGGCACGGCAAACGTGACGTCCGCGTGGATACGGTTCCTGATCCGAAGATCCAGCGCCCGACGGATGCGATCGTGCGTATCACATCGACCGGGATCTGCGGTTCTGATTTGCACCTGTACGAACTGCTGGGCCCGTTGATGGGCCAAGGCGACATCCTCGGTCACGAGCCGATGGGGGTCGTCGAGGAGGTCGGCGGCGAGGTTACCGAGATCCGCCCCGGTCAACGCGTGGTGATCCCATTCAACATCTCCTGCGGAACGTGCTTCATGTGCGGGCAGGGGCTGCATTCGCAGTGTGAGACGACCCAGGTCCGGGAGCAGGGCATGGGGGCCGCGCTGTTCGGCTACACCAAGCTCTACGGGCAGGTGCCGGGCGGCCAGGCGGGATACCTCCGGGTTCCGTTCGGTAACACCCTGCCGATTGCGGTGCCCGACGGTCCGCCCGACGAGCGATTCGTCTACCTCTCCGATGTGCTGCCCACCGCATGGCAAGCAGTCGAGTACGCCGGGATTCCGGCCGACGGAAGCGTCGTGGTGCTCGGCCTGGGACCGATCGGTGACATGTCCGCCCGTATCGCACGGCACCGGGGCGCCGGCCAGGTGATCGGCGTCGACCTGGCACCCGAGCGCCTCGCCCGCGCTCGGCTGCACGGCACCGAGACGCTCGATTTGCGCGAGCACGGGAATGATCTCGCCGAGGTGATCCGCGGGATGACCGGCGGTCGTGGACCGGACGCGGTCATCGACGCCGTCGGGATGGAGGCGCACGGGTCGCCCGGTGCGAAGATCGCTCAGCAAGTGGTCGGCGCGCTACCCAAGCAGGTGGCGGCACCGTTGATGCGGCGGGCCGGGGTCGACCGGCTCAACGCCCTCTACCTGGCGATCGACATCGTGCGCCGGGGCGGCACAATCTCGGTGATCGGGGTCTACGGTGGTATGACCGACCCGCTGCCGCTGTTGACGATCTTCGACAAGCAGATCCAGCTGCGGATGGGGCAGGCCAACGTCAAGCGGTGGGTCAACGACATCCTGCCGTTACTCACCGACGGCGACCCGCTTGGTGTGGAAGGCTTCGCCACCCACACCCTGCCGTTGGACCAGGCGCCGCAGGCCTACGAGATGTTCCAGAAGAAGCAGGACGGAGCCATCAAGATTCTCCTGCAACCGTAACGGTGTATCCGCGGCCTCTCGGTCCGGCCAGAGGGTTGGCGATGATTTGTTGGTGACGTGGGTCTTAGATCATCGTTTGGAGCGGCGCCATCGATCCCATCCGCGTCGTTCCGTTTGGAGAGCGGGGCAGTGGGTAGCCAGGGTGTAGAGCCGTCGACTGGCTGCGATAATCCTGCGGAGGGGTGAGTGGCATGCGCGTGGCCGTGACCGGCGCCACCGGCAACCTTGGTACCTCGGTACTGGCGGCGCTGCGAGAGCAGGATGACATCGAGGAGATCGTCGGCATCGCGCGGCGCCAGCCTTCTTCCCAGCTCGACAAGGTGCGTTGGGTCAGCGCAGATATCAGAACCGACGAATTGGGTACCGCGTTCGCCGGCACGGATGCCGTTATTCACCTCGCCTGGCTGATCCAACCCTCCCGGAACCAACGGGCAACGTGGTCAACAAATGTCGGGGGCTCGTCGCGAGTGTTCCAAGCCGCCGCCTCGGCAGGCGTGGGCGCTGTGATTTACGCCTCTTCCGTCGGCGCCTACTCGGCTGGCCCGAAAGATCACCCGATAGATGAGTCGTGGCCGACCGATGGGGTGCCGACCTGCACCTACTCTCGAGAAAAGGTCTACGTCGAACGAATCCTCGACACCTTCGAGTCTCGTCATCCCAAGACTCGGGTAGTCCGGCTACGGCCCGGTTTCGTCTTCAAGCGGGCCGCGGCTAGCGGCATCCGGCGGCTGTTCGCCGGTCCGTTGCTGCCGACCCCGCTACTTCACCCCCGGTTGATTCCGCTGGTGCCCCGGCTGCCGGAGTTGCTGTTTCAAGCCGTGCACAGCCACGATGTCGGCCAGGCGTTTCGGCTGGCAACCTTGAACTGTGATGTATCCGGCGCGTTTAACCTGGCCGCTGATCCTGCGCTGGGATCACACGAACTCGCTGATCTGCTTGACGCCCGGACGGTGCCACTGCCGGCCTGGATACTCCGCCAACTCGCGGCGTTGGCCTGGCATGCCCGGCTCGTTCCCACCGAGCCGGGCATGGTCGACCTGCTCCTGGCGCTACCGCTGATGGATACCTCGCGCGCTCGCGATGAGCTGGGCTGGCGGCCCAAGCACTCGGCGGCTGACGCCTTGCTCGAACTGCTCGCGGGCATGCGCCAGAACGCCGGCTCGGGTACACCGCCGCTGGAGCCCTCCACAGGCCTGCCCGGGCGACTCACCGAGCTGCGAACCGGCGTCGGCGCAATGGACAGGTGACATCTGCACCCCAAACAGGGAGAGACATCGAAATCTAGAGGGGTTTAGCCGGGGTCCAGCTTCGCGATCAATTCGTCACGGTTCTCCTGACACGACTGAGCTGAGAGCCCGGCTCCCTGGCCACTATCACCGCCATCGACATCGCCGTCCGTACCCCGCCCATCGACCTGCACCCCCCGGTTCGCGAACGGTCAGTGGCTGCGCACCACCGAGATCCCGCCCGATCGAACCAGTTACGGCGCGTTCGCCGCACTGACCGACCAGGCCGAGCAGAACCTGCGAACGATCGTCGAGGACAGCGTGGCTCGCCACGGTGCGGCCGGCTCGCCAGATCAGCAGATCGGTGACTTCTATGCGAGCTTCATGGACACCGCGCGGCTCGACGCGCTCGGAGCCACCCCGCCGAAGGCGTCGCTGGACCGCATTGATGCACTCACCAGAGCGCTGTTGCATTAAAGCGAAGGGCTGCATTAAGGCGCGACATACCGCAACTGCCGGTGCAACGGTTCACGCTGCGCGAGCTGGCCGTGGCCATCTGCTCAGACAGACCACGGGAACGGATCCAGCCTGCCACCGCTTTGCAACAGCGCCCTCAGGCGGCGCCTGGTGCGCCGCCTCGCGGATGCGCGTCTCGAGCTGGTCGACGGTCTCCTGCCGTCCAGTCTTCGTCGTAACAAGCCCGAGGACGACGGTCTTGTCCAGCGGTACCGCGGCCAACGGCTCGAATCCACGAGCCGTTCGCCAGTAGGACCGCGACCCACGGCAGGACACCGGTGAGCGCGATGGCGGCGACGCCGGCCCACGGCTGCCATAGGTACAGCGGGTAGGACAGGGCGAAGCCGACAATGTGGACGACCATGAGAATCGAGTAGGTCCGTCGGCGGTGCGCCTGCTGCTCGTCGAACGACGGGGCAGCATCGGTGATGAGGGGCGGTTGGACGGACAACGTAGGCCTCCCACGAGTCCCCGGGTATGGGGGCTTCTACAAGGTACAACGTCCAGTACGGCGCGAACCGTACCCACGCAGCCCCCCCGGGGTCAGCTGAGTAACGGCGGGAAAAACCGTCGGATATCCCTGATATCGCTGACCAGCATCGATACGCCACACAGCGACGCGACGTCCCGCGCGCCACGGTCGAGTTGATCGAGCGCGCTGTCGCGCAATGCTGACTGGACTCGGTCCCGGACGAGGGAACCGCTTGCGGGCGCCCATCACCTCGGCTGCCGGGTACTCGTGATCATGAATGTCCGCCCACGGAATCGGCGGTAGTGGCCCTCAAGCTGCTGGACGTCGGCCAGACCAGACAACGGCGTGGGCAGGCTAAGCAGCGATTGGTGGCCCGTTCAGCACGTACCGGGGCCTGATTGCCTTGCGCTCCAACCGGTGCTGCCTGCGCGAAGCCCATACCCTGTCTGACTATGAAGCGGCGCAATGTCACCGACCCCGATGTCCCTCAGCAGGAGTCCGAGCAAACTCTTCAACGGCTGCTCGATGAGGGTGAACAGCGGTTGGGACGCTCATGGCCGGGCCTGCTGGTCACCGGCTTCCTCGGCGGCCTCGACGTCGGCATCGGGGTGCTCGCGCTGCTGCTCGTCGAGCGCCTGACGCACAACGTCGTGCTTGCCGGGCTGGCCTTTTCCATCGGCTTTATCGCGCTGACCCTGGCGCGTAGCGAGCTGTTCACCGAGAACTTTTTGGTGCCGGTCGCTGCGGTGGTGGCCAAACGTAATTCACTGCAGTCGCTGGGCCGGCTGTGGGCGGCGACGATCGTGATGAACCTCGCCGGGGGCTGGCTGGTGACGGCGATCGTGATAGCAGGCTTCCCCTTGCTGCGGGCCACCGCGGTCGACGCTGCCAACGCCTACATCGAGTTGGGCATCACCTGGCGTGCCTTCGCGCTGGCATTGATCGGCGGAATGCTGATCACGTTAATGACACACCTGCAGCACGCCACGCACTCCGACGGGGTCCGCCTGGTGCCCGCAACGGTGATGGGCTTCCTGCTGGGTGCCGGCCATATCAACCACGCGATCGTCGCCTCGCTGGTGTGCTTCGCCGCGCTGCACGCTGGTGCACCGTTCGGCTACGCGGACTGGCTGGGCCTGTTTGCGTGGGCCGCGCTCGGCAACCTTATCGGTGGGCTGGCGCTGGTGACCCTGCTGCGCCTGTTGCAGGTACCGCACAAGGTGCTGGCCGAGCGGCATGCCAGTGACTGAGCACCGTCGAGTCTACTCGATCGTCTGGTTCTACAGGGTGTTTGCGGCGCATTTGTGGTGAGGTCCGCGGCTGTCCTGAACCACGACTGAATCTCACCTCGTTGGCGAGACCGCGTATCCGGTTGAGAAACGCTCACCGGGCGTCTCCGGCGACACGTCGTCGGGTGTGCAGCCCACCACACTCCTAAGGAAGATTGCGGTGCGAACAGGTCTGCGCGGTGCTGTTGCATTGTCAACATCGAGGACGCGGTGTTTCTTCGTGGCGATGCGCAAGCGTTGACCGTCACGGTACGGGCTCCCAGGTTAAGACCTCGCTGAGCACATCGAGCGCACTGCCATCCACCCGGCGTTGCACCAGTGCGCCTTGGGGAAGGATCAGCGACGATGCCCGCTGTCGCCAGGCGAAGCAGTCGCGGCTGAATCCGTCGATGTGGATCAGGTCGACCCAGTCGCCACTGACTCGATGTCCTACCAGTGGCCCGTCCTCGTCTGGCACGACTCGCTGGAACTGAAAGCCACGCCGCTTGGCGTGGTCGAGCAGTTGCTTGGCGGTCACCAGGTCCGGGCTGTCAGGCTCCATGGGTGCGCCCCTTGTTCCGAGTGGGTGCGATGCCCCGCTCGCACGCGGGGCAGTGGCCGCGCGCTGGGGCTGTGAGGCTCGCAGGAAGCACGAGCACGCCGCACACGGCCCGGTAGCAGCCTCTGTCGCGACGGCTGGCGGCGAACGCCTCGTCGGCCACCCGGTGTGCGACCTCGGTGCGGCTGTCGACCAGTTCGATCGTGAGCAGTGGCGCGGTGGGCGCGGGTCCCCACGTCTGACGACCCGCGAACAGGATCTTTCGGAGTGCGGCAACACCACGGTGTCTGCCTGCCATGGCGTGTGGCTCCTGACTTCTTGGCAGTAGTACCGCCCAGCCCGGTGGGGGAGGTGCGGGCCGGGCGGCTACGTCGCCGTGCCCAGCTCGGCGCCGCCGTCTAGGCTATCGGCGTTGCCCTGATTGTAGCTGAGCAATTTGCATAGCAAAGTCACGAGCGGTCAACGTCACCCGATCGTTGGGGGCCCTTGCTGTGGCATTGTCTGGCGCCATGGCCTCTGTCCCCACGATCCGACGGCGCCGCCTCGGCGCTGCGCTGCGGCGACTGCGCGATGCCACGGGCATGAGCCTGGAGACCGTTGCCGAGGAACTCGGCTGGTCGACCAGCAAGATCAGCCGTATCGAGCAAGCGAAGATCGCGGTCACGCCTGCCGACGTGCGGGCGCTGCTGGGTGCGCTGGGGGCGGTGTCCGACGAAGTGGAGACTCTGGTCAGCTTGGCCGGTGAAAACCGTCAACCGGGCTGGTGGCGCCAGTACGCCGAGGTGTTGCCGCCGTGGTTCGAGGGCTACCTGTCCCTGGAGTCCGAAGCGACGCGGCTGCTGGTCTACGAGTCGGAGGTCGTCCTCGGCCTGCTCCAGACCGAGGACTATGCAGCCGAGATACTCCGGCACTCGCCCTATACGCCACTGCCGGACGAAGCAGCCCGAGCCGCGGAGCTGCGCCGCGCGCGTCAGGTCCGGCTCACGGGGCCCGACCCGCTGCGTCTCGACGTGGTGATCAACGAGGGCGCGTTGCGCCGCGTCGTCGGTGGTCCGGACGTGATGCGCGCTCAGCTACACCGCTTGGTTGAGGCCAGCGAACTGCCCAACGTGGTGCTCCGGGTGCTGCCATTCGAATCTGGTGCCCATCCCGGCGTCGACGGCTCGTTCACCGTGCTGGAGTTCCCCGACCCCGGCGACCCTCGGATCGTCTACCTGGAACATATGACCGACAACGACTATCTGGACAAACTGCGGGATATTGCCGCGTATCGTTACGCCCACGAACGGCTGCGGGCGGCCGCGCTGCCCCCGGATGACTCCCGCGAGATGATCAGCGGGCTGATAGAGGAGCTGACGAGATGATCAAGGTTAGTGCGCTTGGACCGGGACAGTCGGCTGGAGTGGGTTGGCGCACGAGCAGCTACAGCGGCACGAGCGGCACCTGCGTTGAGGTCGCCGACCTCAACGACGGGCACCGCGCCGTCCGCGACTCGAAGAACCCGACCGGCCCGGCGCTGACCTTCACTCCCACCGAGTGGACCGCGTTCACCGCAGCGGTTCGTGCCGGCGATTTCGCCTGACCACGACCAACGAACGGCCCACCCTGCGCGAGCGGGTAGGGCCGTTCTCACTGAATCGGGCCGATGCTTCACCGGTGATCGTGGCAGTCTCCGATGCGGAGAGAGTGCCACGTAAGCGCAGCGGCACTGGGGGACTTGTGGTCTTCCGCTGTCTGGGCCGTCGTTTATTCAGCGCGCTATGTGGCACGCCACTCCATCGAGCTGTCGGCCGGGTCGGGGCGGCGGTGCCGATGATGTGGGGATGGACGGGGTTCGGCATTACTGGCTGGACAAGCTGATCGGCCGCGGTGGGATGGGGAAGGTTTACCGGGCCTTCGACACCGTGAAGCAGCGCACGGCGGCGCTGCAAGGGAAGCGCGGACGCTGGGCCGGGGCTGGATATATGGGCATGGTCGCCTGTTGCGGTCAATCGCCACCTCCTCGCTCGGCCAGTCCAGTGTCTCACTTTGGGACGGGAGTACACCGACGACGGCAACCTGTGTCCCGATGATCTACGGAGCGGGAGTTGCAGTCAAAGCCCACCAACGGTGTGACACGAGGGTGATAGGCAGTAGCCTGCTCGCCCGCCAAAGACGTCTGAAGCCTTGCGCGCGCGTAGCTTCTCGAGGACGTCGGCCTGGTGGCGGGCCCGCGCCAGCAACCCGTCGAGGTGTGCCGCATCGAGGCGGCCGTCGTGCTCAGCTACTTCGCGCAGCGTGCGCCATCCCGCCGTCTTGGCCTCTACGCCTAGCCGCAACGCCTCCAGCTCGACCACAATGCTCAGGGGGGACCGGCCCCGGATATGACCATTGAGCTTCAGCCGGCCTACCTTCTCCGCCGCCCACGCCGCGTAGACCTTGTAGTGCCGCAGCGGCACCTCGAGTGCAGCCATCATGTGTAGCAGCGCAGTGCGATCTTCGCCGACTTCGGCCTCCAACCGTGCGAGCACGTCACCGATATCTGAGCCCTGATTCGACCTCGCCGTCCGGCGAGCCAACTCGACCACACCGGTCGTGACGGCAAGGTGGTCGTTGAGATATATACCGAACAGATCGGGCTCGGAGTCCTTGGTGCCTGCAGATCGAGCCATGCTGCCTCCTGTACTTCACCTGTTGTCGTATTGCTCATACCTAGATCGGGTCGATCGATGCTTGGTACCTCGGTTCTGGTGGCGCTGCGAGTCGTCAGGTGATCGGTGAGCCGCCGGTCACCCCGATGACCTCCGAGGTCATATAGCTCGATTCCTGGGAAGCGAGGAACACGTAGAACGGTGCGAGCTCGGCCGGCTGCGCCGCCCGTCTCATGGGCGCCTGTGCACCGAACGACTTCAGCTTGTCCTCGGGCATGGTGGCGGGGATCAGCGGGGTCCACACCGGACCGGGGGCGACCGAGTTGGCGCGGATACCGCGGTCCAGGAGGTCGTGGCCAAGCGCCTTGGTGAAGTTCACGATCGCGGCCTTGGAGGCCGCATAGTCCATCAGGGGCGGGGAGGGCTGGAACGCCTGGACCGACGAGCTGGTGATGATGGTGGCACCGGGCGGCATGTGCGGCACTGCCGCCTTACACAACCAAAACAACGCGTAGACGTTCGTCTTCATCACCCGATCGAACTGCTCGGTGGTGATGCCCTCGAGCCCGCGGTCCTGCCACATCTGGTAGGCCGCGTTGCTGACCAGCACGTCGATCTGCCCGAACTCCTGCACGGCGCGGTCGACCACCTCGCGGCAGTGCCGCTCATCACGGAGGTCACCAGTCACCGTGGCGGCCCGACGGCCGGCCTCGGAAACCCAGCGGGTCGTTTCCCGCGCGTCGTCCTGCTCAGACTCCAGGCACGTGATCAGCACGTCCGCGCCCTCCCGAGCGAACGCGATCGCCACCGCCCGACCGATACCGGAGTCACCGCCGGTGATGATGGTCTTTTTGCCCTCCAAGCGCCCGGTGCCCCGGTAGCTGTGCTCACCGTGGTCGGGCTGCACGTCCAGATCCCCGGTGCGGCCCGGGTACTCCACCGTCCGATCGCCGCTGCCCGGCGCTGCGTGCTGCTTGGTGGGATCCTGCTGGGTGAACTGGTCCTGGCTCACGGTAGGTCCCCTCCGCTCGTTGTGGCTGCCCTACCTGAACGGCGGTCGTCCACGGCTGGTGGTAGGTATTTCTCTGACGGTAGTTCATTCAGCCGCCTGTCGCCGCTGCCGACGGGGGTTGGCCACGCGATCCTCGGTGCCACTGGTCAGCCACTCGGTGGCGGCGATGACCTCGGCTGTGGTGATGCGGAGCAGGCCCGGGTCGGGCTGGTCTGAGAAGGTGTCGCCGGTGCTGCCGGCCCACAGCGCAACATGCTGCAGACGCTCTGAGGGTGGGCCCCAGTGCTGCGGGGACACCGGACCGAAAAGCACCACCGACGGCGTGCCGTAGGCAGTGGCGAGGTGGGCGATGCCGGTATCACCACACACGACCAGCGACGCGTCGGCGACCATGGCGGCGAGCTGGAACAGCGTGGTGCGGCCGGCGAGCACCGCGTCGTCGGGCAAGCCGGCCGCGGCGGCTACGTAGGTGGCAAGTGGCCGCTCGGCCGCACTGCCGGTCACCACCACCCGTAGCCCGCCCCCGGTCAGCCGACGAGCGACCGCCGCATACCGGTCGACGGGCCAGTGCCGGGCGGGGAACCCGCAACCGGGGTGCACAATGATCGCTCCCGGTGTTGGGCTCGGTGCCTGGGGGCGCGCCAGCGCCAGATCTGACGGATCGGCGGGGACGCCGGAGTACTCCAGCAGCCGGCACCACCGGCGCACCTCGTGCAGGTCGCTGTCCCACTCCAGACCCGGCTTCCCGGGGCAGGCATGGGCGAGCAGGACGGTGGGCTGCAGCTCCTGCAGGGCGCGGGTGCTCTGCGGCCCCCGTCCATGCAGGTTCACCGCAACGGCCGGCGGTGGCTCTTGCCAGCTGAGCGGACCCAGCTGGACCGCTGCCTTCTGCGTCCGACGAGGCGCAGTGGGTAGCAGATCGTCCACGGCTCCGGTCAGCATCGCCAACTCGCGCAGCGACGCCGGGGCGGCAAGCGTCAACCGGTGGTCCGGGTACGCGGACCGCAGACCGCGCAGCGCCGGCACCGCCGTCAGCAGGTCACCAAGGCCCAGCGCGCGGAGCACCAGCACCGCGGGGCGGCTCACGGCCAGGATGACTCCTGTGACGAGCAGACCACCATCTCCCGTACCTCGCATCCGGCTGGTTGGCGCAGCACATGGATCACGGCTGCCGCCACGTCCTGCGGACGGTTGAGCTTGGCGTCCGGCGACGGCTTGTACTGCTCGTCGCGGCCGTCGAAGAACGCGGTGTGCATGCCGCCGGGGATCAGCAGCGTCACCCCGATCCGCCCGGCGGTCTCCGCGGCCAGCGCGCGCGTGAAGCCGATCACACCAAACTTGGCAGCGCAGTAGGCCGTCGCGTCGGGAAACACCCGCAAACCGAGGGTGGAGGAGCAGGTCACTACCGTTCCCCTGGAACGCTCCAGGTGTGGCAGCGCGGCCCGCACCACCCTCGCGGTACCGAGCAGGTTGACCGCAACCACCCGTTCCCACTCGTCGGCGGGCACTTCGCCGAACGGGCCGCAGGAGTCGATCCCGGCCGCGGTGAACACTGCCTGCAACCGGCCGCCGCCGGCTGCCACCAGTACCGCTACCGCATCCTCAGTGGCGGCTCGATCGGCCAGGTCGGCCTGCACATGGTCCACCTCGGCTGAGGGAGCGTTGCGGTCGAGTACCAGCGGGCGCCCACCAGCGGCAAGCACGGCCTCAACGGTGGCCGCGCCGAGCCCTGAGGCGCCCCCGGTGATCAGCACATTGCCCAGCTGCTTCATACGTTCTCCTTCCTCCGGCGCCGGATCTCTGGCCGCCGCCCGGTCCGCGCGGCTGACACGAGGCGGCTCGTCGAGTACTCGCTGACCAGCGGGATGATCACGATCTGCCCGCCGTACCGGCGCACCATTGGCGCCTCGGGCATGTCGGTGACGGTGTAGTCGCCCCCTTTGACCCACAGGTCAGGCCGCAGCGTCTCCAGCAGCGCTGTGGGGGTGTCCTCGTCGAACATGATCACTGCGTCGACCGGTTCCAGCGCTTCCAGCAGCGCGATCCGGTCGGCTGCGGTCACGATCGGCCGGTCGGGGCCCTTGCGGCGGCGCACCGACTCGTCGGAGTTGACGCACACCACCAGGGCGTCTCCTAGCGCCCGGGCCTGCCTGAGCAGGCTGAGATGCCCGGGGTGCAGCAAGTCGAAGCAGCCGCCAGTAGCCACCAGCCGGCCGCCGCGACGACGTAGCCGTGCCACGACATCCAGTGCGGGCAGCCGACTGGTCGGCGGCTGTTGGTGTTCGGTAGGCGGTGGTCCAGAGGGTGGCGAGCTGACCGACGCGACACCCCCGGCGGCGACGAACTCCGACGCACCCTCGACTGCGACCGCCACGGCCGCGCTGACCGAGCTGTTGACTAGTAGAGCGCCGGTGACAGCGGCAGCGAAGGCATCACCCGCACCGCAGGTGTCGCCATCGCGAGGGACATCGATCTCGGGCACCGGCACCGCCGTGTATTCGTCCGCAGTGGCCAGTACTGCGCCGCGGGCACCGAGCGTGATCGCCACCGCGTCGCACCGCCATGACGCACGCAGCGCCGCAGCGGCCGCTGGCCCCTCGGCGGGGGCCGGAACCGACATCGCCGCCTCAGCCTCATTGGGCGTCACCAGGCGGCACCCGGGCACCGGCCGAGCTCCCCTGGGATGCGGATCCCACACCACGGGCACCCGGCTGACCAGCCCGATGAGAGCGTCCCGGACGCTCGGATCGGCGGTCACGTCGCGCCCGTAATCGGAGACCAGCACCGCCTCGGCATCGCGCAGCACGCTCGGGAAGCGGTTCCCGGTCGGTGCGCCGGCGGCGTGGCCGTCGCCGGCGTCGACCCGCAGCAGCGAACGGCCTCCCGCGCGAATTCTGGTCTTGCACACCGTCGCTCCGCGCAGCGGCATCCGCACCACCTCAACGTGCGCGGCGAGCAGATCGGCAAGCAGCCGGGCCGGCGGATCGGTGCCCAGCGCGGTGATCAACACCACGTCGTGGCCGTCCCGCGCGGCCAGCAGCGCCGCCAGACCCGCTCCACCGGGACGCCAGCGCTGCGCCCGGACGTCCACGACAGGAACCGGTGCATCCGGACACAACCGGTCCACCCTGCCCTCGATGTCGCTGTCGAGCAGCGTGTCTCCGAACACCACCAATCGGGAGCCGCTCATAGCTGCGGCTTCGGCGGGACCACGCCCAGCGCGTCGTCGATCGCGATGCACACCGCATGCACGATGACGAGGTGGATCTCCTGCACGGTCGCGGCGCTGGGAGCCTCGACCGCAATCGCATCGTCGCATACCGCCGCCAGCGTGTTGGGGGCCGGACCGGTGAGGGCCCACGCGGTCATGCCGACCTCGTGCGCCGCCTTGGCCGCGGAGATCACATTGCGGCTGGCACCGCTGGTGGACAGCGCGATGAGCACGTCACCTGATCGGCCGTGCGCGAAGACCTGGCGGGCGAACGACTCATGGCCACCGTAGTCATTGCCAATCGCGGTGAGCGCGGAGGTGTCGGCGTGCAGGGCGATCGCGGAGAACGGGCGCCGCTCGTGCAGAAACCGGCCGACGAGCTCGCCGGTGAGATGCTGGGCCTCGGCGGCGCTGCCGCCGTTGCCGCAGGCGAGTAACCGCCCACCGCCGTCCAGCACACCGGCCAGATGGCGTCCCCATAACTCGATGCGTGAGCCAGCGATGTCCTCGATCCGGGCCAGGGCGGTCCGCAAGGACGCGAAGTGTTCGCGACTCATGATCGGCCTCCCAGCACGGTGGCCGTCGCGGCCACGGCGCCGGCCCGCACCCGGCGGTAGAGCAGCTCCGTCTCACTCGCGATGCGGCCCCAGCCGTAGCGAGACCGCGCCCGGGTCGCCGCGGCCGAGCCGATCGCGCCCAGCCTGGCGGGATCGGCGAGCAGTTCCCGCAGCCGCTGCGCCAGCGCGGCGGGGTCGCGTGGCGGCACCAGTGCCCCGGTGCGGCCGTCCAGGACGGTGTCCAGGTGACCACCCACCGCGGAGGCGACGACCGGAACGCCGCAGGCCATCGCCTCCAGCGGCACCATCCCGAACGGTTCGTACCAGGGCACGCTGACCACCACGTCCGCCGAGCGCAGCAGCGCAGGCACGTCCTCCCGGGCGATCTGGCCGGCGAGGTGCACCCGGTCGCGCACCCCGCAAGCCTGTGCGGCCGCCGCCAACCTCGCCAGCTCTGCGTCCGCGATCGCGTCCCCGCCGCCCGCGATGACGAGTTCCGCGCCGGGAACCTCGGGTAATGCGCGAATGGTGGTCTCGACGCCCTTACGTTCGACCAGCCGTCCCAGCGACAGGATGCGGTGCCGGCCGTTGCGCGCCGCCCGTGGCCCGTTCGGGGTGAATCGGTCGATGTCGACCCCGCACGGCACTACGACGGTCCGCTGCGCTGGCACGCCCAGGGCGGCGAGCTCGGTCACCTCATCCGAGCATGTCGCGATAACCAGCGCCGCGTCGCGCGCCAATTCGGCCTCCAGCTGTAATCGGGACGGCGGGCTGGGATCCGACGCACCCTGGTATCGCCGCTTGACGGTGCCGAGCGCATGGAAGGTCTGCAGCACCGGGATACCGGTGCCACGGGCGCCGCGATGTGCAGCGAGACCGCTCATCCAGAAGTGCGCGTGCGCCACGTCCGGCGGCTCCACCAGCCAACGCCGCGCGAGGTGATCGCCGAACTCGGCCATATAGGGCAGCAAGGCGTCCTTGGGTGTGCGGCTGGCGGGTCCGGCGGGCACGTGCTCAACGGTCACCCCGGGGCCGGCGCGGACCCGGTCAGGCAGCTCGAGGCTGTCGCGACGGGTGTACACGGTCACGCAGTGCCCACGCTCGCCCAGCGCCCGCGCGAGCTCCGCGACGTGCACATTTTGCCCACCTGAGTCGGCCCCACCGATCGCCGCGAGCGGGCTAGCGTGTTCGGAGATCAGGTCGATCCTCATCAGCGCACCTCCTTGAGCAGCTGGTCCCAATCGGTGCAGAATCGCTCGAGCGAGTACCTCCGGCGAGCGGCGGCTCTGGCCGCCAGGCCGGTGTGGCGAGCGAAATCGTGGTCGGCGACGAAGGCGCGCAGCGCCTCGGTGAGCAGATCAACCCGGGTGGACACTACCCCAGCATCCGGGGGCACCGCTTCCGCGGCCTCGGTGGTCGCCAGAGCGACCACCGGCATGCCCAGGTGCATAGCTTCAAGCAGGGACAGGCCCAGCGAGGTCCAGCGGATCGGGTGCAGGTACACCCGGCGCCGGGCGAGTTCGGCGTGCATTCGGGCCTGCGGCAAGTCCTCGAATGTCGCGATTCGGCCGTGGCTTGGCAGCTTCGAGACCGCCATGCCGAAGACGTCCAGCGGTGCCTGCGCGGCAAAGCGGGGCAGCAGGTCGGTACCGGTGACCCGGCCTCGGCGGACCGGTTCGTTGATCACCACCCCGGCGTGCGGAATCTCTCCCGTGTAGCGGTACCCGGGATCGGGGATGCCGTGCTCGATCACCAGGGTCGGGGCCCGGCCGCAGTCCCAGAACAGATCGTTGAACGGCGTGACGTGCACGACGGGGATGTCGGACCGGTCGGCCATCGGATGCCGGGTGTTGGGCACATCGCCGCGCGGGGCGTTGTGCTCGACGTAGACGGCTGGCACATCACGCCCAGGCCGGCGACCCAGCCATTGCTCGGTGAGCTCCAGCTCATGGGGGCGTTGTAACACGACGAGGTCGACGTGCGCATCGCCCAGCGCTTCGGGCGTGATCTCCACTGCGTTGGGCGACCAGTGGAAGGTCCGCGCCCGGCCGCGGCCGTCGGCGTCGCGTTTCGGCGTCACTGGCACCAGGTATGTGTGCGGTCCGTGCACGAACGCGGTGCTCCAGGAGCCGTGGACATGCCAGTGCAGCACCCTCATGTCGGCGTCCCCATTCGGGCCCCTGTTTGGGCCCCTGTTTGGACCCCTGCCAGCGAGCCGACCGCTTCCACGACGTCAGCCGCACTCACCCCGGACAGGCAGGGGTGACCGGGCACGGGGCAGTGCCGCGCGCGCGTGTCGCGGCACGGCGCGTGCTGGTCGCCGAGCAGCACCGTCGGCACCCCGTAGGGGGCCCACCGCGCGGCCGGCACTACCGGGGCGAACAGCGACACCACTGGCGTGCCCACCGCGGCGGCCAGATGCGCCGGCCCGGTGTTGCCCACGACGACCACGCCGGCGCCGTCGAGCACAGCGGCCAACGTCCGCAAATCAGTGCGGCCGCCGAGGTCGACGCCAATGTCGCCGGCGACCTCGGCGGTGAGGTGCCGCTCGTGGGCTGAGCCGGTGACGACGACTCGGTACCCGGCGGCGGCCAGGGCGCGGACGGCTTGCGCGCAGTGCTGCGCGGGCCACTCCCTGGCCGGGACCGAGGCGCCAGGGTGCACTACGACGTACCCAGGGCCGCCGGTGAGGTGCTCCACCCCGGGCAGTGGCCGGCGCACCGCGAGCCGTCCGTCGTCCCCGGCCGGCAGCGGGTAGCCAGCGGCACGCGCCAGTTGCAGCGCCCGCTGCGCCTCCGGCGGGTCGCCGTCGACGTGGTGTCGCAGATCGAGCAGCGAGCCGGGGTAGTCCTCGCTGATCGCGCCGATCCAGGCGAGTCCCGCCAGTCGCAGCAGCAACGCCAGGGGCAGAGGCGACTGGTGAAACGAGGTAAATAGCAGGGCAGCGCTGGGCTTCTGGGCGCGCACCGCATCGTGCAGCGCGGCGACGTGTTCGGCAGTGACGGGGGCGGGATCGGGGTCGATCCAGGGCGCACACCATTCGATGACCCGGTCGACCCCGGGGAGTAGCTCCGCGGCTGCGCTCCCGTGCGGACCCGTGAGCATCACCACCGTGTCGGCGTGCGCGGCGACCGCTCGGACCGCAGGCCCCGCCAGCAGCACGTCCCCGGCGTTGTCCAAGCGAGCGATCAGCACGGTGCCAGCCATCGGCGCGGTATTCATCAGGGCCGTGTTCATCAGGCCGGTGCTCACGGTGCTGGCGTTCATGGAAGCCGCCCCGACAGGCTGAGTTCGACCGCCGCGGCGATGTTCGGTGCCACCTCCGAGGCGGACCGGATCTCCTGGCGCAGGGTGCGGGCAGTGGGCACCAGAATTCCGCGGGCGCCGGCCGCGGCGGCCGCGGTGACGTCCGCTCCGGTATCCCCGATGACCACGCAGCGGTCCACCGGCACGCCCAGCTGCGCGGCGGCGTCTCTCACCAGGCCCGGTGCCGGCTTGCGGCAGCCGCAGCCGTGGTCCTCGCCGTGCCGGCAGATGCTCCATGCATCGAATGGGCCGAGCAGCTCCGTCACCCTCGTGTTCACCTGCTCAAGTTGCTCGCAGCTGATCAGCCCACGGGCCACGCCGGACTGGTTGGTCACCACCCCGACCGGAATGCCGATGTCGCGAAGCCGGTCCAGCGCCTCGCGGGCACCGGGCACGGGCCGCACCGCGGCGGGATCGGCGTTGTAGGGCACGTCGTGGACAAGGGTGTCGTCGCGGTCGAACAGCACCGCGGCGGGAACGGCGGTGGCTGGCGGCACTCGCCGCCAGCGCAGTTCCCCGGCCAGCCGGTGCCAGCACGCCACCGGAGGGATGGCGATGCTGGTGGCCAGCATCCGGCCGATCTCCTCCGCGCTGCGCGGGCCCGGCAGAATCCGGTGCAGCGCGAATTCTGCAGTCAGCGCGACCCAGGTGAAACCTGCCACATTGGCGACCCGCGGGTATCGCCGTGCTGCGGCGCCGAGCGCGATGGCGGCGGCGGTGGTCAGCCCATGGCGCCACAGCCGGCCAGGGCCGTCCCCGATCCGCTGCCGCCAGCCGGATCCGTGCCGCCGCCGCATGAGGGCGTCGTCGGCATTGCCGCGTTGCGCACGCACGCTGGCCAGCGGCCCCGAAGGGCGTACCGGGTGCACGGTGCGCCGCCGCCCTTCGACGATGCGGTAACCCGCCGCGGTCACCCGCAGCGCCAGATCGGCGTCCTCGCGGTAGGCCCGGCCGAAGCGTTCGTCGAAGCCGCCGACGCGCTGCAGGGCCGCGCGCCGGTAGGTCATGTCCGCCGTGATCCACCGTGCGCTGGCCAGGCCTGCGGTGCCGCGTTCGAGGTCGGTGGGACGACGGTCGGTGGGCAGAGGCACCTCGATCCGACCTTGACTAGCGCCCACATCCGGAGCGAGTCCGCGCAGGTCCTGCTCCATCTGCGCAGGCCACTGGGGTCCGGGCACGACGTCGTCATCGAGGAAGGCGACCCACTCGGTGCCCACCGCGCGCCAGCCGGCGTTGCGGGCGGCCGCCGGTCCCCGTCCCCCCGTCCGCAGCACCCGCACCGGGACACCCATATCGGGCGCCCGCAGTGCTCGCCCGCAGCCCGAGGCCCGGTCATCAACCAGCACGATCTCCACCGGACCCCGTGAGCGGGAAACAGTGTTATAGCACTCAATGCCACTCACAAGCTGCGTCAGCAGCGCCTCCAGGCTGGGCCGCCCGATTGTGGGGACCACCACCGCGTAGCTCATCGAGCGATCTCGGAACGGCGCAGCAGGAAGGGTCCGAGGGCGAGTACGTCGATTGGAGCCGAGCCGAAACACTCCAGCGCGTCACGCGGGTCATCCACCATGGGACGCCCGGCGGTGTTCAGGCTCGTGTTCACCACTGTGGGCAGTCCGGTCAGCTTGGCGAAGCGCTCCAGCAGCCGGGCCAGCATCGGCTCGGTATCGCGGTCGACGGTTTGGATACGCGCAGTGCCGTCCACATGCACTACTGCCGGGATGCGCTCGCGCCACTGCGGCACCACGTCGTGCACGAACAGCATGTAAGGACTCGGGATCGGGCCGCGACCAAACAGCTCCCCGGCGCGATCGGTGAGCACCATCGGCGCGATCGGCCGGAACTGTTCCCGCCCCTTGACGGCGTTGAGCCGGTCGAGATTCCGGGCGTGGCCCGGATGGGCGAGCAATGACCGGTGACCCAAAGCGCGCGGGCCGAACTCGCTACGCCCCTGAAACCAGGCCACGATTGCGTCGGCGGCCAACGCGTCAGCGACAGCGGTCGCCACATCCGGCGGACGCTCGTAACGGATGTGCGCGGAGTCCAGCCAGCCGGCTAACTCGTCGTCGGTGAAGCTGCGGCCGAGGTTCGCGCCCGGCATCGGGGTGAGCTGTTCGCCGAAGACGTGCGCGAGGTGCAATGCCCCGCCCAGCGCAGTGCCCGCATCGCCCGCCGCGGGCTGCACCCACAGCTCATCGAAGGGTCCCTCGGCAGTGAGCCGGGTGTTGGCGACGCAGTTCAGCGCCACCCCGCCGGCCATCGTGAGCCGCCGCTCGCCGGTGCGCCGGTGCAGCCACCCAGCCAGTTCCAGCAACACCTCCTCCAGGCGCGCCTGCACGGCGGCGGCGAGTTCCACGTGCTGGGGCTGCAGCTCCTCGTCGGGTGCGCGCCGCTTCGCCAGCCCGGACCAGTCGATGGGCCGCACGACGAACCCACCGTCACCGGTGGTCCGGACGAGCTCCCGCAACGTGGGCAGCAGCCGCGGCTCGGTGGATGACCGCCGGCCGTAGGAGGCCAGCGCCATCACCTTGTACTCGTCCGACGAACGCAGAAAGCCCAGGTGATCGGTGACTTCCTCGTACATCAGACCCAGCGAATGCGGCAGTTCCTGGCTGGCCAGCACTTCCAACTCGCCGTCACGATAGCGGCCGCTCAGGTAGGAGGTAGCCTCCCCGCGGCCGTCGGCCACCAGCACCGCGGAATCACGAAACGGTGCGGCGAGGCCAGCTGAGGCGGCGTGGGCGATGTGGTGCGGTACGAACTGCACGGTCCCCGGGTCCAACCCTGGCAGTGCGGTGGCTAGGAAGTACGGGGCACGGCGGGCGTAAGTGGTCCGCAGGTCCTCCCACCGCTCATCCAGCCCATCCATTCCCTGCTGTACCAGCGCCGGGTCATATGAATAGGCGACAGCGTCGAGGTCCTCAGGACTGATGCCCGCGGCCTCCAAGCACCAGCGGGCGGATAGTTCAGGCAGTTCCCAGGCAGAGAACGGCACAGGGCGCTTCCCGTGCTTGCGGCGACTGAACCGTTCCTCTTCTGCGGCGGCCACGATTTCCCCGTCGATGACCAGTGCCGCGGCCGGATCGTGGAAGATCGCATTAATACCGAGGATGCGCACCAGTACTCCCCAAGACCAGTACTCCCCAAGACCAGTACTCCCCAAGACCAGGTGGCCCGTGGCGACCGCCAGGGTCCTCAAAAAGTATCTCTACCCAGCGAAGCGATTCCCGAAACACCGTTCAGCGCGGGGTCAGTTCGGCGCTGGCCAGCTGCGACCGGAACCACACGATGGTGCGAGACAGCCCCTCCCGGAGCTGGACCCTCGGCTCCCAGCCGAGGAGCTCTCGGGCCAATGTGGTGTCCGGGCGGCGCACCCGCGGATCGTCGACGGGGCGTTCAATGTGCCGGATCGACCCGGGCGACCCGCTAAGCTCGATGACTGTTGCGGCCAGCTCAGCCACCGGTAGCTCCAGCGGACCGCCGATGTTCACCGGACCCGCCGCGTCGGACTCGGCCAGCGCAAGGATGCCCCGCACGGTGTCATCGACGTAGCACACCGAACGCGTCTGGCTACCATCGCCGGTGACCGACAGTGGCTCGCCGGCCAGCGCCTGGCGAATGAAGGTCGGGATGGCCCGTCCGTCGTCTGGGCGCATCCTGGGACCGTAGGTATTGAAGATCCGCACTATTGCGGTGTCCGCCCCACGAGACACCCGGTAAGCGGTGGTGAGCGCCTCGGCGTAGCGCTTGGCCTCGTCGTACACGCTCCGCGGGCCGACCGGGTTGACATTGCCCCAGTAGCTCTCGGACTGCGGGTGCTGCTGCGGATCGCCGTAGACCTCGCTGGTCGAGGCGAGCACGAACCGCGCACCTTTCTCCCCGGCCAGACCCAGCGCGTGAAGCGTGCCGAGGCTGCCCACCTTGAGCGTCTCGATGGGCAGCCGAAGGTAGTCGGCGGGGGAGGCAGCCGAGGCCAGGTGCAGCACCAGGTCCACCGGACCCGGCACGTGCACGAAGTTCGTCACATCGCACTTGATAAGGCGAAACCGTGGCTCCCCAATTAAATGCGCGATGTTGGCTGGGGTACCCGTGAGAAAATTGTCCAGGCAGAAGACGCCGATGCCACGGCGCAGCAGCTGCTCACACAGATGTGATCCAAGGAAGCCAGCTCCCCCGGTGACCACGGCACTGCTGAACCTTGTGCTCACCCCCGTGAGCTACCCCGACGCAGCGGCCCCAAACCTGGTGCGAGCGTTTCCGTGGTTCCGAGCGCGGGTATTGAGAGCCCGTGCGAGTCCAGGCGCCGGCAGTGGTACTTCGGTGAGCGGCGACGTCACGGTGGTCATCGCCACCCGCGACCGGCGCCAGGAGCTGACCTGCACCTTGCGACACCTCCACGAGCTCACCCCCACGCCACCCATTGTCGTGGTAGACAACGGTTCCACCGACGGCACGGCCCATGCGGTACGCGAGCAGTTCCCCGGCGTGGTCGCGTTGGCGCTGCGGCGTAACTATGGGGCTCCGGCGCGCAACCTCGGCGTCCTGGCGGCCCGCACCCCCTATGTCGCCTTCAGCGACGACGACTCCTGGTGGGCTCCTGGCGCGCTGCAGCGGGCCACGGCCGCGCTGGACAGCCACCCGCGCCTCGGCCTGGTGGCGGCCTGCACCCTCGTCGGCCCCACCGAACGTCCCGACCCGGGAAACCCGCTGATGGCCGCTAGCCCGCTACCCCGACCCCCGGACGCCCCCGGCCCGTCGGTGTTGGGGTTCCTGGCGTGCTCGGCGGTGCTGCGTCGCCAGGCGTTCTGTGAGGTCGGTGGATTCAGCAGTTTGCTGTTCTTCGTGGGGGAGGAGCGGCTGCTGTGCTACGACCTGGCGACGGCCGGATGGGAACGGGCATATCTTGACGACGTCGTCGCTCACCACCATCCCTCCGCACACCGACCCGATCCCCAGCGTCGCCGGGTAGCGGAGCTGCGCAACGCCCTGCTGACCGCCGTGCTGCGCCGGCCGCGACCGGTAGCCATCGCCGCCGCCGCCGCGCTTGCGCGGGACTCGGGGCGCGATGCGGCCGCCCGTAGTGCGTTGCGCCAGGCGATGGTCCGGCTCCCGGCGGCGCTGCTGCGGCGCGCACCCCTGCCCGCTGCCGTGGAGGAGCAAGTCCGCATGTTGGAAGACGGTTCCCAGTGACGGCCGGCCGGGTCACCGTCGTGATCATCACGTGGAATCGTCAGGCGGAACTGCTGCGAACCCTGGAGCACATGACCGCATTGCCTGACCGGGCCCCCGTGGTGGTCGTCGACAACGGCTCGTGCGACCACACAGCCGATGCCGTCGCCGAGCGCTTCGGCCAAGTGACCCTGCTGCGCAGCGACCGGAACCTAGGCGCGCTGGGCCGCAACCTGGCGGTTCAGGACATCGACACGCCATATGTGGCCTTCTGCGACGACGACACTCGGTGGCGGCCCGGCGCGCTGACCCGCGCTGCCGACCTGCTCGACGACCACCCCGGCCTCGCGTCGGTGACGGGCCGGATCCTGGTCGCACCGACGATGGCCGAGGACCCCATCACCCCTGAGCTGCGGGACTCGCCGGTGCCCGGCCCAGCGTGGTTGCCCGGTCCGGCCCTGCTCGGTGTGCTCGCCGGGGCGAGCATGTTCCGCGTCGCCGCGTTCCGGGAAGTGGGTGGTTTCTCACCCCGGCTATGGCTGGGAGGGGAGGAGGAACTGCTCTCCCTGGACCTCGCTGCTCGGGGGTGGTGGATGTGCTGGGCACCGGACGTGGTGGTCGAGCATGCCCCGTCAGCTTCCCGCGATCCCCGACGCCGACGGCAGTTGGGTATCCGCAACACGTTGTGGACAGCGTGGTTGCGCCGTCCGCTACCGAGCGCGCTGCGGCGTACCGGCACGCTGCTGCGCTCGGTGCCTAGAGACCGGGCTAGCGTGGTTGCGGTCGGCGAGGCGCTCGCTGGGCTGGCCTGGGTGCTACAGGAGCGCCGGGTGGTCCCGCCCGAGGTGGAGCGCGGATTGCGGCTGTTGGAAGAGCCGCAGCGACACTCCCGGGCCCGCAGGTATGTTGGCTGAGGACCCGAGCTCACCGGCTCCATGTATCGCAAGCGTTCTTCGGTGAGATGTGGGAGTCGAACCGGCGTGGTCCACCCTTTAGTCATTCTGCGGGCGCTCGTTTGAGCGTGTCGGCCGGCATCAGGAACCAATGCCGGTTAACGCAGGTGATCCTCACGTGGTCGACGGGGCCATCAGTGCTTTCTACTCGATTGCCCCGTTGCAAGGCGGCGGTCATGGAGCATTCAGGGCAAGCCACGACGTCAAGGTGCTGGTCGGCGGCGGTGTTGGAAATCTCCTCGTTGTCTATCGACGACGAAATATGGATGGTCATGGGATTCCTTTCTACGGTGTGCGAGGTTCTGGGTGTGCGTCGATGGCTGACGTAGCGTCCGGCTTGACCCAGCACTCGGTGGCCGCACAGGAAGGGCAGCGGGTCCAACGGGCAGGCCAGGTGCCTGACGACCGCACGGCGAAAAAGACTTCCACGCCGAAGGGCACGCGCACCGCGCGCACGAGCTCACCAACAGGTCTTGGGAGGTGTCCGTCGGCCAACAAGACAAGCGCCGGGGGGTGCGCTGCGGTCTCCATCGGCTCCTCCTCCGCTCATGACCGGTCATTACTGGTCAAGAGCCACGGTGGCCGGTGGCTGATACCTGCGCCCCAAACTTCCGGCAAACTTCCAACCTCAATGCCGAGGCAAGCGCCAGGGAGCTGCCTGCGGCGGGTGGACTGTGTCAGCGCGTCGGCCAGCGCCTGGCGTTGGCGGTTGCCGAGGCCGCTGGCGCGACGGGACGAGATAATCCCGGCCCGACGGGCGGGTGGCCTGACCCCGGTACCAGACGTCTGCACCCGGTGAAGGCCCAACCTCCTCTGGGTCTGGCGACGGCGGTGGCCTCCGCTCCACTGGCGGGAGTGGAGGCCACCGCCCACACGCGCGCCGGGTTACCTAGCTATGGTCGCCGTGTAGCGACTAGCTGTGGTGGCGGTCGTGGTCGTGGTCGTAGTCGTGGTGGCGGTGGTGGCGGTCGTGGTCGTGGTCGTGGTGGCGGTCGTGGTGGCGGTCGCTGCCGTGGTCGTGGTCGTGGTCGTCGGGACTATAGACGCCAATTCCGAAGATTTCTGCGATCCTCATGTCCCCTCCTCCTTGCTTTCTTGGAACTTCTCTTCGGGGCGACACTCAATGCCTCCCCTGCTAGCGATATGCAGCCGACGGGATGAGGGACTCGTTCGGCTATCGCGGGCTGCTTCCAGTGACTAGGAGCCCGGACGTCGCGGCGCTGATACGCGATGAACGGCCGATCACCCAATTGGCCGCGGCAGCGGTCATCATGGCCAGGCTCCCGGTCCCAGTCCACGCTCGTCGATGCCTAGTATCGTGCCGAAACTAGACGCTAGGCCCGTGACCAGGTGTTTCTCTGGTCGACTCGGGCTGAGGGGCGAGGTCTGGTGACCTGACGACGGAACACCGCGGTCAGCGATCATGGCCTGATCGCAGCACCGATTGTTCATCTACCGAAGTACAGCGCAGCCTTAGCTGTCCTTTGTGACGTTTGTCGCAATCTCCTAGCCGACTGCTGGACTCTTCCTGTTCATCTTCGGGACGCAGCGTCGCCCGTGAAATCCGGACGCGGCGCCTGCTCGGCGAGGTGATCGCTCCTTCGGGAGGCTTCCCGGGGCCACGACGGACATAAGGAGCGTAGTTCACTTGACGACTGGCGTCGCAGCGGACACCGTGGGACGCCCGCGGCGGCTGCTCCGGGCCGCTTCCACCACGCCCCAGCGGCTGCGTCGTGTCGCCGCCAGCCTCGTGGTGGGTTGCCTGGTGATTGTCGTGGTCAGCGTGCTGGACGGGGTCGCCCGCACTGACGCGGTGCATGCGAGCGGCACCCGGATTGCCGTGCTGACCGCCGACGCCGCTGAGCTGTACCGGTCGCTGGCCGACGCTGATGCGACGGTGACGAGCGGGTATGTCTCTGGGGGTCTCGAGCCTGCCCCGGTGCGGGCCCGCTATGACGAGGACATCGCCCGGGCGGCCGATCGGGCGATGCACGCGGCGGGCCGGCTCCCCGTTGGGGACCCGGCGGCCGTCCCGGTTGCGATGATCGGGATCCAGCTGCCCGTGTACACCGGACTTGTCGAGACCGCGAGGGCGCACAATCGCCTTGGTCTGCCGCTGGGTCAGTCCTACTTGGACAGGGCGTCGCGGTTGATGCGCTCAACGATCCTGCCCGCTGCCGAGGAGCTGCGGCAGATGCAGACCGCGGCGCTCGCGGCTGCTTATCGGCGTGGCGGCACGATTCCGTTCGCGGTCCTGCTGATCGGCGCTGCTGTGCTTGCCGGGGTGGTCGATCACGCGGTGCTGGAGCGGCGGCGGACGAACAGAGTCGTGAACATCGGGCTGCTGGTCGTGGGTGCGGCGCTGGTGGCCGCGCTGCTGTGGTGGGTGGTGGCCGTCGTCGTCGCTGGCAACCGGCTGGACGGCGCACGCCAGCACAGCGACGCTGCGACAGCGCTGGACGGCGCCCGCATCGCTGTACTGCAGGCCCGCAGTAACGAGAGTCTGGTGCTCATTGCGCGCAGCGGCGGTGGTTCGTCGGAGCAGGGTTTCACCACGCAGGTGGAGCGCGTGCTCGGCCCGGGCGGCGACGGTGGGCTGCTTGCCGACGCGGTTCGCAGCGTCCCCGACTCCGCGGTCCGGATCGGGGCGATCCGGACCGCGCTGGTGGATTGGCGGGACGCTCATCGCCGCGTCCGGGAGTTGGACGACGGCGGCCAGTACCGGCTGGCCGTCGCTTCGGTCACCGGGGCTGACCCGGCGGGCTCGGGCGTTGCGTTCGAGCGTCTCGACGCAGCGTTGGCAAGCGCCATCGACATCGAGCGGGTGGCCTTCACCGTCGATGTGGGGCGTGCGGACTCGGCACTGACCGGGTTGACGCCAGGTCCGGCCGTGCTGGGGCTACTCGCGGCCGGGGCCGTGACCGCCGGGATCGGCCGGCGGGTGGGGGAATACCGATGACGAACGTCAATGTCGGCAGACCTGTCGGCTACCTGTGTGTGGCCGCCGCACTCGCCCTGGGCAGCCTGCTGGTCACGGGGGGTGGCACGGTGCCCTCCGACGGCCCACCACCGACCCCCTCTAACCCGCCGGCCGCCGCGCCGTCGTGCACGCAGACCAGGGAGAGTCTGCGCCCGACCGGCTTGACGCCCGCTCCGGGGACGATGCCGGCGGGTTCGACGATGGCGGTGATCGCCGGGCGCGGGCGGCTGATCGCCGGCGTGGATCAGGGCAAGTACCTCGTCGGTTACCGGAACCCGATCACTGGCGAGCTCGAGGGCTCCGACATCGACGTCGTGCGGCAGATCGCGGCAGCGATCTTCGGTGACCCAAACCGAGTGCAGTTCGTCGTGCTCAACATTGCCGACCGGGTGCGGGCGATCGAGCGGGGTCAGGTGGACCTCGTGGTCAACACCTTCACGGTTACCTGCGAGCGCCAGCAGAAGGTCGAGTTCTCCAGCGCGTACATGACCGTCTCCCAGCGGGTGCTCGTGCCCACCGGTAGCGGGGCGACCGAGATCGAGAACCTGACCGGCGCGCGGGTGTGCACGTCGCTTGGATCCACCACGGAGGTGGTGTTGCGGGCGTTGCCGATCGGCCTGGACGTCGTGTCGCTGCCGGGCATCCCAGACTGCATGGTGGAGCTCCAGCGGGGGCGCGTCGCGGCGGTCTCGAGCGATGACGTGATCCTTGCCGGGCTGGCCGCGCAGGACCCGCAGACCAAGGTCGTCGGCCGGCCACTGGCCCGCTCGTTCTACGCGGTCGGCATGAGTCCGGGTGCGCCCGACCTGGTGCGCTTCGTCAACGCCGTGCTCGAACGCGCCCGGTCCGACGGCAGCCTCGCAGTCAGCGACCAGCGGTGGCTCAGAGCGCTCAACCCGGTCCCGCAGCCGGCGCCCGCCCGCTACCGCGACTGAGCAGAATTTCCCTGCTCAGCCGGGCGTCGCGGAGAACGTGACGGTGATCGTCGTCCAGGCGCCTAGCTTGATGCGGTCGTCGTGGGCGAGCGCCACTGGGGTGTTCGGCGTGATCGGGTCCGTCGCGTCGCCCAGCGTGGTGCCATTGGTGGAGTTGAGGTCGACCAGCTCCCAGCCGCCGTCCGGCCGGGCCACCAGCAGCGCGTGCAGCGCTGACACACCAGGGTCCAGGGGCGGCCCTGATAGGTCGATCTCCGGCTCGATGCCCCGGGACCGGCTGCGTCGCCCGATCGCCAGCCGCTCCCCGGACAGGACGAACCGCCGTTCCGGGCAATACCGCGGGAACTCCAGGGTCGCTACGTCCGGGCCGTTGCGCCTGCGGACCTCCTCGAACCAGGATCTGTCGGCCCGCACGAGCGCCGACCACTCGCCGGGCCCGGCCACCGGAATGGCCGGCGTTGGGTCGACCGGTTTGGCTGCGTCGTGCCCGCACACCTCGCAGAACCGCCCGTCGCGGGTCGCCCCGCAGTTCGCGCAGCGCTGCGCCGGGGTTGCGACCGGGGCCGCCGTCGCGGCGGGCGCGGCTGCCGGGCCATCGCCGGTCATCGGCGTGCCGCAGACGTCGCAGTAGTCGGTGGCGGCCGAGTCATGCCCGGCCGGGCAGGCGGCCATCGTCAGGACTCGCCGCGGACCCGGATCGTCTTGGTCGACCGGGTGTCGAGGGTCATCTCGTCGGCCGCCGTCACACCGGCGCGCAGTCGGACGGTCCCGGACGGCGCGTCGATCACGTCGACCACGCGTTCCAGCAGCCGGGCAGTGCCGTCGTTGCCCGATGCAGCCGCCAGCGCGACGGCGCGGCCCAGCCGGGCCGTCGCCGTGGGCCCGTCGCCCGCCTTGCGCGCGGCCAGGCCGTCCTGGATCGCCTGGGCCAACTCGGCCTGGCCGGTGTAGTGGGCGACGCCGCGGCTGATCCGGGTGGACAGCGCGGTGTCGTCGGTCCAGATCGCCCGGATCAGGCCCTGCGCGAGCACGTTGTCGGAGCCGGCCCGGACCAGGCTCACCCGTCCCGCAAGGATCTCGTCGCCCACGACACCCGGCGTCACCTGCACCTCAACGTGGTAGTCGCGACTCTCCGCGCCCCAAGACCCGAGCGGGTAGTCGCCGCGCTGGGTGCCGGACTCGGTGCGGCGAGCGGTGAGGTCCTCCACCGTCGGCGCCACCTGCTTGACGAACCGCACGGTCGCGCCCCGCGGCGTCCACAGCCGCAGCGCCACATCGGCCAGGACCTTGCCCATCGCCGCGCCCATGATCGCGCGGAAGTCGGCGGCCAGGTCCGAGGGGTTCGCGACGATGTCCACGGTACCCAGCAGCGCGGAGGAGATCGCGCGCAGCTCGTCAACCCTCCAGTCGGTGCCCACCCCGCGGCAGTCGCAGGTGAACTTGCCCAGGCACGCGTCCAGCGCGGCCGCGAACTGGCTCTGATGCTCGCCGTTCTGACCGTCGGTGAGCAGGATGGCGTGCTTGATCGCGCCCGGGTGCTGGTCGGCGATCCGACCGGCGAAGGTCAGCCACGCACCGATCCCGGTGGCGCCATTCGCGGCCAGCCGCACCACCCGCGCCGTCGCGTCGGCGCGGGTGCGGGCGTCTGCTGTGGCGGTCCCCACGAACGGCGGATAGACCAGCTCGGCGTTCTGGGTGCCTGCGATCACGGTGAAGGACACCCCGTCGCGCAGCTCCGCGATCGCCGCCGCGGTGGCGCGCCGAGCCGATACGATCTTGTCCCCACTCATCGACGTGGAGCAGTCGACGATGATCATCTCGAGGCCGTCGCCGGTCGGTGTGGGCGCGGCACCGTCCGCGGCCGCGCCTGCCTCCGGGCCGCCGGCCATCGTCACCGTGACGATCGCGTCGACCTGCGAACCGCCCGCGGGCAGGTAGCTGTTTTGGTCGATCTCGACGGTGAATCCCGGTGTGTCGGTCATGACGGGCTCCTCGCGGTGATGGGGATGACGACGGCGGTGATGTTGTCGCGGCCGCCCCCCTCCAGGGCGACGGCGGTGAGCGCGGCGGCCGCGTCGAGCGCCCCGGTGCGCCGTTCGACAGCCGGGACGGCTACCGCGGCCAGTCCCTCGGCGTTGGGGAGGTAGTTCCACAGCCCGTCGCTGCATAGCAGCAGCACCCCGGGCCCGGCCGGCCGCAAGGTCACCACGCCCGGTTCGGGCTCACCGTCCGCACCCAGCCAGTGGGTGATGGCGTGCGCCCGGACGTCGGCCATGGCCGTGGCGACGTCGAGCATGCCTGCGGCCACCATCTCGGCTGCCCAGGAGTGGTCGGCGGTCAGCAGGCGGGCCGGCTCCGCGGCGCCCGCCCCGGCGAGCCAGTAGGCCCGGCTGTCGCCGACCCACGCCACGGTGATCTCCGGCAGGTCCGGGTCGGACCGGTCGACCAACGCCGAGACCAACGTGCAGGACGGCGCGTCCCGGGTACCCGGCGCCGACAGCGCCGCCACCGCCCGCGCGGCCGCGGCGACCGCGTCCCGGGTGCGATGCTCGGCCGGCAGGTCCGGCACGCTCCCGGCACTCAGCAGGACGTCGAGCGCTGACTCGGCAGCGGCCCGCGACGCGAGTTCGGGGGAGTGCACGGTAGACACCCCGTCACACACCACCGCAGCGAGCCTGGTGGCGGACCGCCCCGGCGTCCGCTGTCCCAGTGCTGTCCCGTGTCCCAGTGCCATCGCGTCCTCGTTGCGGACGTGGACGCGCCCGCGGTCGCTGACGCCGGCGAGCGCGCCCAGGTCGATCTCGACGCGGTCGGTGCGGTCCCGGCGGACCCGCAGGTCGGCCCCACAGCTTTCGCAGAACTGGTCGGTGGTCCCGGTCAGTTCCGCGCAATGCGGGCAGGGCTGCCCCACGGTCACAGCCAGGTCCAGGGGTGCACCGCGTTGGCGCGGTCGACGAGCCGGATCCGCTCGTCGGTGTCGGAGGTGAGGCGCGCCGACGTGCGAAGGCAGCGCTCCAGCGCCAGCCGTAGATCTCGGTTCTGCCATGGATATCCCAGGAAGGGTGCGCCGCCCGCCCCGGTTGGCGTGGACGGTAGCTCCACGGCTGCGGTGAGCAGCGTGGCGCGTACCTCCTGCTCGACGGCCGGGTCGAGCTGGAGTCTCTCCACCCGCGCCGCGGCCGACCGCAGCTCGTCTTCGCCCACCTCGATGCCGGTACGGCCCAGCAGGGTGGCCTGCACGGCGGCGAGCTGCGCGGTGACGTACCAGCTGGAGCTCTCCGGGGTGGCGTCGAGGGCAACGGTCGCGCTCGTCCGAGCCCCGGAGCGGAGTCGCACCCTGGCCAGCCCGAACGCGGCGTCGGCCACGCTCGGGTCGGGACGGGCGACCAACGCGTAGTACCGCTCCGCGAGCTCGTCGTGCCCGTCGCACTCCGCCGCGGCGGCCAGTGCGAGTTTGGGCGCCGCCTCGCCGGGGAGGGTGGCGTACACGGTGTCGAACGCCGAGCAGGCTGCGTCAAGGTAACCGGGGGTGAGGTGACCGGTGGCCAGTGCGGTGAGTCCCCGGAACCAATCCAGCCGCCAGTCGTCGGGGTCGTCGGCGGCCAGCTTGTCGATGCCGGCGGCCGCCGCTTCGGGATCGCCCGCTTCCAGATGGGCGCGGATCATCCACAGCTGCAGCTCCGGGCTCGGCTGGGGTGTCGACGCCACGATGCTCGTGACGTAGTCGCGGTCGGTGCTCGCCGCCGTGGCGAGCAGCCCCGCGGCCGGGTCGGCGGGGTTGACCAGCGGGACCGGCAGCACCGCCGCCACCCGCGCCGGGTCCGGTCGCCCCAGGCCGGACGGCCCGGGCAGCAGGCCAGGGGCGAAGGTGCCGCGCGGCGGCCCGAAGACTGTCGACAGGGCGGGCCGCGGGCGGCCGTCCTCGACGGCGAGGACCTCCCGCAGCACCCCGCTGAGCTGCTCGGACATCTCGTCGGCCGAGCCGAACCGGCGCAGCGGATCGGGGTCGGTGGCGCGGCGCAGCAGCCGGTGGAACGACTCGTGGGTGGCCAACACCGGATGCTCGGCAGGCTCGGGCAGGTCCACCGGTGCGCCACGCCGGGCCGGTGGGATGCCGAGCGCCAGCACCGCGAGCGTGCGGCCGACGGTGTGGATGTCCGAGCTTGGCGAGGGGCCGTGGGTGGCGATCTCCGGGGCCTGGTAGCCGATCGTGCCGTAGACGGCGCTGAGCCGGTCGTCCATCCGGATCACCGCGCCCAGGTCGATCAGCTTGAGCTGCCGGTCATACTGGATGACGTTCTCGGGCTTGAAGTCGCAGTAGGCGAGTCCCTGCGTGTGCAGGTAGCCCAGGGCGGGCAGCATCTCCATCGCGTACGCGATGGACTGCGCGGCCGGCAGGGGTTCGATGCTCCCGTCGGGCCGGCGCCGGGTCTCCAGCAGCTGCTTGAGCGACAACCCGCCGACGTACTCCATGACGATGTAGCCGACCGGGGTGCCGGCGCCGTCGGGATGCTGCACGAAGTTGTGGATCGTGACGATGTTCGGGTGGTTGACCTGGGCGAGGAACCGCCGCTCGGCCACCGCCGCGGCCATCGCGTCGGCGTCGCCGGAGTCGAGCAGACCCTTGAGCACCACCCAGCGGTCGTCGACGTTACGGTCGATCGCCAGGTAGATCCAGCCCAGGCCACCGTGGGCGAGGCAGCCCTGCACCTCGTACTGCCCGGCCACCAGCACCCCGGGGGTCAGCTTCGGCACGAACGAGAACGACGCGCCGTCATGCGGGCAGAAGCCCTCCACCCGACCCGGCCCGCCGTCGCGGCTGCGCCCTACCGGGCGCCCGCAGCGGCTGCAGAAGCGCTTGTCCTCCGCCACCTGCGGGTCGACCAGCAGCGCGCTCGCCGGGTCGATGCGGGGTACCGGCGGCATGTCGACGAGACCGGCGCCCAAGCGGCCGCGCGACGAGCCGGTCGCGGACGTCCGGGCGGTGCCGCGCCGGGACGCCCGCCCGCTCGTCACCGTGGCCGATCCGGACAGGTCGGCGCGCCCGGACGACAACGTAGTGTGCGCGACGGCCGCCGCTGTCCCCGGCGTGGCCGCCACCGCGTGCCCGCACTCGTTGCAGTAGCCGTCCTCCAGCACGCCGCCGCAGCCGGACCGGCCGCAAGGGGATCCGTTCACCGCCGCCGTCATGCCGACCTGCCCGTGCCGCTCCCACTGGCGGCTTGCACCAGCCGCTGGTATGCGGCCAGCGCACGGGTCGCGGCAGCGAGGTCACAAGGCCTGGTCCACAGCAGCCGCCGGATGCGTTCGTCGAGGGCGAGGGCATCGGGGTGCTCGGCCTGCCCGAGTCGGGTGGCCTTGGCCCGATACGCATCGAACCGCCCACACAACTCCGTGCGGCGGTCCTGTAGACCGGTGGCCCGTTCGTGGGCGGCCCGCATCTCGCCCGCCGCGCCGTCCGCTGCGGCCCGCAGCCCCGCTAGGGCCGCCGCGCGGGCCGACCACCCTGCCGGGACAGTCACAGCGGCCAGCTGACTGCGAAGCACCGGTAACCGGTCGGGCGGCGCGGCCAGGCCCGTGTCGGCGATCAACTCTTGGGCTCGCTGCCTGGCCTGCTCCTCCTGACCCCGGAGCGTGTCGATCTCACGCAGGGTCGCCGCCAGCTCCGCCAGCCGGTCGGCCCAGCCGTCCCGGACCGCTGCCAGTCCGGCGAGCCGCGCCGACACCGCGGTGACCTCCGTGTCGAGTGCGGTCAGCACCCCCGCGGCCGACTGTCCAGCGAGCGACAGCGGGTCAGTGGCGCAGGCGCGGCCCAAGTCTTCGATCTTCGCAGCGAGCGTGGCGACAGCGGCGGCGTCCGGGTCGCCCCCGTCCAGGAGGAGATCCCCAACTAGTTCCCGAGCGGACAGGACGCGCTCGGCCAGCGGGGCCAACCTGGTAGGAAAAGCCTGGTGCACTGCATCGCAGGTCACCACCACCTCGCTGACCTCCCCGAAGGAGGCGTCCATCCGGACGCTGAGCTGTTCCAAGGTGACCGTCTCGACGTGTTCGGCCGCCCCGGTCAGCCGACGCTCGGGCAGCGCGACCACCGTCCTCGCCACCTCGATCGAGGGCTCCCCGAGCAGGTGACGCAGCTCGGCGCGCTCCCGGTCGCCGGGCCGGGCCCGCCGGGCCCGGACGGCGCGCGCGGCGGCCACCACGGTCTGGTAAGTCCCGAAGTCCTGCCACAGGCCGGCCAGGATGTCGCGCGCCGAGGCCCAGCGCTCGGCGGTCCGCCCGGTCGGGGTAACGGTAGAGAGCAGCCGGTGCCCGGGATGGTTTTCCAGCTCGACCAGCGCAGCAGCCATCCGGCCCTCGGCCTCGACCCGGCGGGCCAGCTCGGCGTCCAGCGCGTCGCCGCTGTCGCGTCGATCCATCATCCCGGTCTCCCAACCCCCCACAGTCGGCCGGTCACGGTTAACACGGTTGCGAGTGTCACGCCGCAATCGTGTCACCGGAACGGGTGTAATCCCTAGTCCCGACGTACTGCGAGTGATCGGATCCATCTCTCATAATGTGATCTTTGTTCGTCGTTCACCGGGGGTTCATCCGTAACCAGCTCGGGCGGTCTGCGGCGATGGCCACTGCGGTGAGTTCCCGCGTGTCATGCTGGGCCAGCCAGTCCATTGCGCCGCTGATCACCGTGCCGGTGGAGCCGCCGAACAGGAATCCGCGTCGGGCCAGCCGGTGGCAGGTACGGATGGTGTCTGCTTCCTCGACGCGTACCACCTCGTCTACATAGGACTCGTCGAGCAGGTCTGGGCGGACGCTGGTGCCCAGGCCGGGAATCATCCGGCGGCCCGGCGCACCACCGAAAGTCACTGAGCCGACGCTGTCTACGGCGACGATCCGCACCGGTCGGTGCCACTGTCGGAAGTAGCGCGCGCAGCCCATCAGGGTCCCGGTGGTGCCGGCCCCGACGAACAGCACGTCCAGTCGCGGGAACTGGCCAGCGATGGCCGGGGCCGTCGTGCGGTAGTGCGCCTTCCAGCTGTTCGGATTGGTGTACTGGTTGAGCCATACGTACCGGTCGTCGGAGGCGCACAGCGCCCGGACGTAGTTGATTCGCGCGCCGAGGAAGCCGCCGTTGGCAGCTGGCTCGACGATGATGTGCACCTGGCTGCCCAACGCCTCCATCAGCCGCCTGGTCGACAGGTTGCAGCGGGAGTCGGTCACGCACAGGAACCGGTAGCCCTTGCTCGCCGCGATCATGCCCAGTGCCACGCCCAGGTTTCCGGACGAGGACTCGATGAGGACCGACCCCGGCGTCAGGAGTCCGTCTCGCTCGGCGGCCTCGACCATCTCGGTCGCGGCCTTCAGCTTGATCGAGCCGGCGAAGTTGAAGCCCTCACACTTCAGGAAGAGCGAGTGCCCGAAGATCGACCGAAGGTCGACGTAGAGCTCCTCTTCGTTGAAGTCTTGGGGAACGGATATGACTGGCACGATGACCCCCTCATTGGCAGCAGAGCACTCGGCCGCGTCCTGAAGGTGGCGCGGCGGGCTAGACAAGCGTCCGGTGTGGGCGTCGCCAGATCGATGGTGTGCTCCCCCGGGCGCCCGGAGCCGACCCCCCGACTGAGAGTGGGGCCCATCCCGCCCCCGGTGGGGGGTCAGCCCTACCCGTACGCCGGGTCGATGCCGGACAGGCGCTACGCACCCGAGTGGTCGCTGAGCGTGTCGCCCAGCAGCGACAGAATCTCCGGCTTGCCGGAGCTGTCGGTGTCGACCACGACGTACACGGTGACGTACACGGTTGCGCCGAACGTGCACACCGGTCCTGCCAACGCCCACCTGCCGGAAGTCGATTTCCGAGCGGACGAGCTGCACGTCGAACCCCGCGTCGGGCCTGACCTGGTACGGCAGCCCCGGTCGGCCAGGAACGCGGCCGCCCCGGCCAAGGGTGCTGCCCCTACCCGCGATTGGGGGGTTTTGCCTGGTGAGTGTAGGGCCAGCTCGATGGTTCGGACCGCTGCCGAGGGCAGATCCTTCTTCCTGTCCGACAAGCCCGCGGACACCGGCGATCCGATAGCCGCGACCTGGCGCCTGACGCTCCGATCTCCACTGCG
>DASYIL010000018.1:0-3302 GCA_035997545.1 Pseudonocardiaceae bacterium | reverse complement strand
CAGTCGAACACGTGCGAGCGCAGGTCGAAGGAACAGCTCCTGGACCGGTCGGCACACGCACTGTTGGCCGCTGCGGACCTCAGGTCAGCGACGCGGTGATCCGGGTCGGCGGCCACGAGATCCTGAACGCAGACGGCCAAGTTCCTGAACGCTGACGGCCAGCAGAACTGAACGCTGGCGGCCATTGGATCTGCCCGACACGATCTTGACCGTTCCTCGCCCGGTTCCCGGGTGGAGGCCCCCTCCTCGGGTGGACTGCGCGGTGCCAACCGCACACAGCCCCCGGGGAGGGGACCAGTTGAAGTCTGCCGAGGAGATCATGGAAATTCTAGAAGGGTTCGACCTGACCGGGTCGTATCGAGACGCTGCCGAGCTTGCGGGGTGCTCACCGAACACGGTGATCCGGTATGTGGCCGCGCGTGAGGCCGGACAGCTGGTGGTGGGGCGGGTGGCGCCGCGCCCGAGTGTGGTCGAGGGATACCTGCCGAAGTTGGAGGAGTTGGTCGACCGGTCCAAGGGCAAGATCCGTGCGGATGTGGCGCATCGGAAGATCGTCGCGATGGGGTTCTCGGGGTCGGAGCGCACCACCCGCCGGGCAGTGGCGCAGCTCAAGGTGGCGTGGCGGGCGGGGCGGCGGCGGGTGCACCGGCCGTGGATTGCGGAGCCGGGGATGTGGGCGCAGTACGACTTCGGGGATGGCCCCCGGGTGGCCGGCGCACCGACAATCTTGTTCTGTCTCTGGTTGGCGTGGTGCCGGTTCCGGGTGGTGCTACCACTGCTGGACAAAAGCCAGCCTAGTGTGTTCGCCGCGATTGACACCGCGCTGCGCCGCACCGGTGGGGTGCCCACCTATTTGCTGACCGACAACGAGAAGACGGTCACCATCGAGCATGTCGCGGGGGTGCCGGTGCGCAACACGACGACGGTGGCCTTCGGTCAGCATTACGGGCTGACGGTAGCGACGTGTGTGCCGGCGGATCCGGCCACCAAGGGCGGGTCGGAGGCCTGTGTGCGGGTCGCCAAGGCCGACCTGGTGCCCACCGAGGCGAACCTGCTCGATGAGTATGGCTCGTTCGCCGAGCTGGAGGCGGCGTGCGCTGCGTTCTGCGACCAGGTCAACACCCGGCCACACCGTGTCACCCGCCGTGCCCCGGCCGAGATGCTCGCCGAGGAACAGCAACGGTTGCATCCGCTGCCCGCCGCGCCGTTCACGGCCGCGTTCGGGGTGATGCGCACGGTGGGGCTCAACACCCCGATGGTCAGCTTCGAGGTCGGGCAGTACTCGGTACCGCACACACTGGCGGGTGAGCGGGTGTGGGTGCGCCGCCACGGGGAGCAGGTCGTCATCGTGCACGTCGGCGAGCGCGGGCCACTGGAAGTGGCCCGGCACGCGGTGACCACCCCGGGCACCCCGCGCCTAGACGACGCGCACTTTCCCCCGGCCCCGCCCGGGGTGCTGTCTCGCACGCCGCGCCCACGCAGTGACGCCGAGGCGGCGTTCCTGTCGATCGGCGACGGAGCGGCGTTGTGGCTGACCGAGGCCGGTGCGGCCGGTGCTACCCGGGTGCGGGCCAAGATGGCCGAGGCCGTCGAGCTGGCCGCCCTGCACCCGGCCGCGGTGGTGGACCGGGCGCTGGGTCAGGCCGCCACCGCGGGCCGCTTCGCCGACGGTGACCTCGCCGCGATCCTGACCCACCAATCCCAGGCCACCCCCGGGCCGGTCAGCCAGGCCGGTGAGGGTCACACACTGGCCCAGGGCACCGCGGGCTGGGCCGGCTTCGGCGACACGGAGGTGACGTCGTGAATTACCACGACCCCACCCTGTTCAACCCCCCGGGTGCCGACCCCGACCGGCCCGTTGGCGTCGCGGCGTGTGAGCTGACGGCCTGGGCAACGCTGATCAGCCGGTTGGCGTACTGGCTCGACCATGCCACCGAGGCCACCGCCCGCGACCTGACCCGGCATTTCGCCGGCAGCCCCGACCGCGAGGGCATGACCTGTTTCCTGGACTACATCGTCGACCGGATCCACAGCCTGCTGAACCCGGATCGAGCCCTCGACGCGGATCGGGGGCTGCGATGACCACCCGCACCCCGGCCCCGCCGCCGCTGGACGACCAACTGGAGGCGCTGCTACGGCGGATGCGGCTCCCGCACATCCGCCGGGTAGCCCCCGACGTGCTGGCCACCGCCAAGGCCCAACGCTGGGACCCCGCTGAAGTCCTCCGCGTGCTGCTGACCGAGGAAGTCGCCGGCCGCGACCGCTCCTCGCTGGCTACCCGCCGCGCCCAAGCGGCGTTTCCCACCGGGAAAACCTTCGCCGGCTGGAACCAGGCCCTATCCTCCATCCCCGTCCCCACCCAAGCCGCGCTGCAAACCCTGGAATGGATCGGCCGGGCGGAGAACCTGGTGGTCTGCGGACCAGCCGGCACCGGCAAAACCTTCCTCCTCGAAGCCCTGGGCCAGGCCGCCGTCGAAGCCGGCAAACACGTCGCCTGGTTCACCCTCGAAGCCCTCGGGATGCTGGTGCGCCGCCACCGTGCTGATGACTCAGTCACCAAGGCCATCAGCCGCATCCTGCGCGCCGATCTCGTCATCATCGACGACATCGGGCTACTGCCCGTAGGACCCGACGCCGCCGAAGGACTTTACCGACTCGTCGATGCCGCCTACGAACGCCGCAGCGTCGCGGTCAGCTCGAATCTGCACCCCTCCGGATTCGACGAGCTCATGCCCAAGACCCTGGCCACCGCCACCGTCGACCGGCTCCTGCACCACGCCCACCTCTGCCAAACCAGCGGAGACAGCGTCCGACTCTCCCAAGCCCTCACCGGACAAGGGGTAAAAGCCTTGACCTAACCCAATCACACGGCCGGTGGCCACCACCCCTCCGGGCAGATCCGGTGGCCACCACCGTTCAGTTCTGTTGTCCGCCACCGTTCAGATCTCACGTCCGCCACTGTTCAGATCCGCGTGTCCCTTGACAGTCAGCTCGCTTGGCGGTGTGGCGTGGTGCCAGACCGTTCGGTGGTGCGTGTACGGAATGGGTCCCCGGGCGCGAGGTTGCCGGCGCGCCGAGCGCCGTCACCCAGGGACTCGTTCCGTGATCGATTTCTGGCTCCGCGTCCAGACAAGCCGGCACCGCCCGACTCGACCGGTACCGCCCCGGTACCGGTACCGGTCGATGTTGCCGAATTTGGCTCTATGTGAAAACAAGCGCGCCGCCTGCGGCGGCGCGCGTACCCACCGGTAACGCGGTCGTCGCCCGAGCCGGGCGACTGGAACCACGACACTGCGCGCGGC
>DASYIL010000017.1:0-10644 GCA_035997545.1 Pseudonocardiaceae bacterium | reverse complement strand
CTGATTTCCGGACGAACCGGGCCTGTCAGCAAGGCCCGGGGCCAGCTGCGGCCTGGACATAACGGGATAAGTCCGACAGTTAACTCTTTCGTAACATACTGTATCTCCAATAGAAACACCGGCTGACCACTCTTTCCAGACGCACCACTCGATCGTGAGACACAAGGGGATGAACCGTGGTCGACACCGGTAGCCCGAACACCGGTAACACAGCCTGGATGCTCGCCAGCTCCGCCCTGGTGCTTCTGATGACTCCGGGCCTGGCGTTCTTCTACGGTGGCGTGGTCCGCTCGAAGAGTGTCCTGAACATGATGATGATGAGCTTGTCTGCGATGGGGGTCGTGGGCGTTCTCTGGGTGCTCTACGGCTACTCGCTGGCGTTCGGCAACGACATCGGCTTCGGCCTGGTCGGCAACCCGGCGGAACATGCCGGACTGGAGGGTCTGTTCGGCGGGACCTACCTCGCCAGCGAGGGTGCACCGGCCTCGATCCCGTTGGTGGGGACCATCCCGGCTACGGTGTACGTCGCGTTCCAGGCGATGTTCGCGATCATCACGGTGGCTCTGGTGTCGGGTGCCGTGGCTGACCGGATGCGGTTCGCGCCATGGCTGGTGTTCGCCGCGGTGTGGGCTACGGTGGTGTACTTCCCGGTCGCGCACTGGGTGTTCTCCTTCAACGGGGTCAGCGCTCCGATCGGTGGCTGGATCGCTAACGACCTCAAAGCGATCGACTTCGCCGGCGGGACGGCGGTGCACATCAACGCGGGTGCCGCGGGCCTGGCACTGTGCCTGGTGCTGGGCAGGCGCCGCGGCTGGCCGCGGGAGGCCATGCGCCCGCACAACCTGCCCTTCGTGATGCTCGGAGCAGGGCTGCTGTGGTTCGGATGGTTCGGCTTCAACGCCGGCTCGGCCGTGGCTGCAGACGGCGTCGCGGGCATCGCCTTCATCAACACCACGGTGGCCACCGCCGCGGCGATGCTGAGTTGGCTGCTGGTCGAGCGCGTCCGGGACGGGCGACCCACCAGCCTCGGCGCCGCCTCCGGCGTGGTGGCTGGCCTGGTCGCGATCACCCCGTCCTGCTCGTCGGTCTCCCCGGTCGGGGCGATCGCGGTGGGAGCGATCGCCGGCGGGGTGTGTGCGCTCGCGGTCAGCATCAAGTTCCGATGCCGCTTCGACGACTCACTCGATGTGGTCGCCGTGCACCTCATCGGCGGTCTGGTGGGCACGCTCCTGATCGGTTTCCTGGCGACCTCTGCGGCACCCGCCGGGGTGAAAGGCCTATTCTACGGCGGGGGCGTCAACCAGCTGTGGCGCCAGGCCGTGGCGGCGGGCGCCGTGTTGGCCTACTCCTTCGTCGGGGCCCTGATCATCGCCTTGTTGCTGAAGTACGCCATCGGCCTGCGCGTGGGCGACGATTCCGAGCTGACCGGTATCGACGAGACCGAGCATGCCGAGGTCGGCTATGAGCTCAGCACAATCTACACCGGCAGCGGGAACAGCAGGGTGACCCAGGACGCCTCCTCAGGCAAGATCCCGGCCCAGGCCGGCCAGGAAGGGTGAGTGGCGATGAAGCTGGTGACCGCGATCATCAAGCCGTTCACGTTGGAGGAAGTCAAGAGTGCCCTGGAACAGATCGGGGTGCTGGGGATGACGGTCAGCGAGGTGCAGGGCTTCGGGCGACAGAAAGGGCACACCGAGGTTTACCGGGGCGCGGAGTACTCCGTGGACTTCGTGCCCAAGCTCCGGGTCGAGGTCGTGGTGGACGACATGCAGCTCGACAAGACCCTCGACGCGCTGGTCGAGTCGGCCCGAACCGGCAAGATCGGGGACGGGAAGGTGTGGGTCACTCCGGTGGAGACCGTGATCCGGGTTCGAACTGGGGAGCGTGGTGCGGACGCGTTGTGAGCCTAAAAGGGCCTGACGGGCGCTGTTCGCGTCCTACGCCCGCAGCCACCAAGCACTGCTCAGCGAGGTGCGCCAGAGATGGGCCGTGTCGGTGCAGCCTGAGAAGACCGGATCCGGAAATGTTCGGGGCCGGGTCGCCGTAGTCGATACCAGCGGTCCCAGTGCCTGGTGTGCCTTTTCCTGCACCACACAGTCACTGCCCTGCTCGGCGGGCGAGATGCGGGTGGAGGGCGAGGTCGACCTGTGCACCCTCCCGATCCTGCAGGCCGCGCTGGATTGTGTGGGATGGTGATCACCCAGTTCGATACCACAGCGCCGCGACAGCGTGACCGCCATCCGAGCTGCGTAAGACTGCCGGGTAGACGGAGCACCGCTGGCATGTTCAGCTTGCCGTCAATCTGGGTATTACCCGTGCAATGGATGAGAGCAGCAACACCGTACCTGGACACGCGGCCACGACCCTGGCTGCCGGGTCCGCGCATCACGGTGATCTGCACTGGACCCGCCAGCCGACCAAGGATATCAGGACTCCGCTGCGGGTCGAAGCGGTTGCGACCGCGCACAACGCTACCGCGCTGCGCCGCCAATTCCGCGACTGGCTTACCCTTGATCTCCCCACCAACGTCGTCGACGACTTGGTCCTGGCGGTCTACGAAGCGATCGCCAATGCCGCCGAACACGCCTATCTCAACCACGCCGACGGGCCAGGATCGGTGCGGCTGGAAGCACACCGTGCCGCTGACCACATCCTGGTCACCGTCTCCGACCAGGGCCGTTGGCGAACACCCACCGACGGGCGCTCCCGCGGCCGCGGCATATCCCTGATGCGCCTGCTCACCCAGCATGTCCACACCCGCTGTGACCACCGCGGCACCGTCGTCCACCTTCGGGTCGAACTACCACCGATATGCCGCTCGTCGCCCGCGGATGGGTTCAGTTGACACCGTAACTTTCCGGTAACGCGCGAGCGGGGCAGTTCACATTGCTGAAACGCGAGGTTCAGCAGACGAAATACGCTGAGCGAAATCTCGGCATGAGGTCAGAGTGCAGTTGAGGGCACGAGCCCAGCACGGCAGACTCGTACGACTTCTCGTCGCGGGGCGGCGGGGCCTCCGACTACACGTAAGGGGCGGCGATGGCGCTGTCTGGTGCCCTGCCCCACGCCGGTCGCTCGGACGGCTCCGCAGATGACCTCGTCAGGGCCCGGGCCGCGCTCCTCGATGCGAAACTGCGCCGGCTGCCCGCGCCAGCGCTGCGGGCCGCGTTGATGGACCTATACGACTTCTGGCTGGCCTCTCGCTGCGCGTCGGTGGGCGTCGGGCGCGGCAGCGCGTTGGTCGCCGTCGGTACCCTGGGCCGCCGCGAACTGGTGCCCTACTCCGACCTGGACCTGCTGCTGTTGCATGACGGCAGCCGTGACGTGGCCGAGCTCGCCGACTCGCTGTGGTACCCGCTGTGGGACGCCCGCATCGATCTTGACCACAGCGTCCGAACCATCGGGCAGGCCGTGCAGGTGGCGACCACCGACCTGCGGGCCGTACTGGGGTTGCTGGACGCCCGCCTGATCGCCGGCGACGGTGCGCTGTTCACCACGATGGACACCGCGGTGCGACGGGCCTGGCGTACCGGGATCCGTACCCGGCTGGACGAGCTCGCCGAGTCGGCGCAGCGACGCTGGCAGCGCAGTGGCGATATTGCGCATCGGGTGGAACCGGATCTCAAGAACGGTCACGGCGGGCTGCGGGACGTGCAGCTGCTCGATGCGTTGTCCGCAGGCCAGCTCCTGGACCGGGTTGGGCCGGAGGTACGCGCGGCGCGCGACTTGTTGCTGGACGTGCGCACCGAACTGCACCGGCTCGCTGGCCGCAACCACGACGTGCTCCACGCGCAGGACGCCGACGAGGTCGCTAGCGCCTTGGCGCTTGGTGACCGATTCGATCTGGCCAGAAGCCTGTCGGGAGTGGCCCGGACCGTTGTTTACGCGATGGACGTCGGGTTGCGCAGCGCGCGGGCCGCGGTGCCCCCGCGCGGGCGGGCCCGGCTGCCGGGGCTGCGCAACCTAAGACGGGGACCGATTCGCCGCCCGTTGGCCGAGGGGGTGGTGGAGCAGGGCGGGGAGGTGGTACTGGCCCGCGACGCCAACCCGGCACGGGACTCGGCGCTGGCGCTGCGAGTTGCGGCGACCGCGGCGCGAACAGGTATGCCGGTCGCCACCGGCACCCTCACGACGCTGGCCGACACCGCACCAGAGCTGCGCCGGCCCTGGCCACGTGCGGCGCTGGAGGAGCTGTTGTCGCTGCTGGGCGCCGGTGCGCCGGCGGTGGATGTGATCGAGGCCATGGACCGCACCGGGCTGTGGGGACGGCTGTTCCCGGAGTGGGGTGCGGTGCGTGACCTGCCCCCACGTGATCGGGCACACGTGTGGACGGTGGACCGGCACCTGGTGGAGACCGCGGCGCAGGCGGCGCGGCTGACCACCACGGTCGCCCGCCCGGACCTGCTGCTGCTTGGCTCGCTGGTGCACGACCTGGGCAAGGGCCGCGGTGCCGATCACTCCGTCGTCGGCGCGGCGCTCGCCGAGCAGATCGGGCAGCGGCTCGGGCTGCCGCCCTCAGACGTCGCGATCCTCCGCGCGATGGTGCGCCACCATCTGCTGCTGCCCCACACCGCGGCCCGCCGGGATCTCGATGACCCCGCGACCGCGCAGCGGGTGGTCGCCACCCTCGGTGGGGATCCGACTCTGCTGGAGCTGCTGGTGGCGTTGGCCGAGGCCGACGCGCTGGCCACCGGCCCCGGCATCTGGAACGAATGGCGCGCCGGGCTGATCTCCCACCTCGCCGAGCGCTGCCGCGCGGTGCTGGCCGGCCAACCCCTGCCAGCACCGGAGCCGCCCACTGATGAGCAGCGTGCGTTGGCGCAGCGAGCCGCCACGAGCGGTTCGCTGCACGTGGCGTCGACCGTGACGTCGAATACCGCCGCTGCGGGGCAGAGTGTGGTCACCACGATCATGGTCGTCACCGCTGGCCGGCCTAACGTGCTCGCGCTGGCCGCAGGGGTGCTTGCGATGCATTCGCTGCAGGTCCACTGCGCCGACATCCAAGTGGTCGAACTCGGCGCCGGACGCTCCGCCGAGGTGGACACCTTCACCGTCTCGCCGCGTTTCGGGCGCTCGCCCGACGTCGCCCTCCTTCGCCAGGACCTGATGCGGGCGCTGGACGGTTCGCTGCAGCTGAGGGAGGCGCTGGCCGCCAAGGAGCGGGATTACGGCGAGACCCCAGCGTCCCACACCGCATCCACAACGGGATGTCCCGAATTCGAGACTAGGGTGCTGTGGTTCGACGACGAAGCCACCGGAGCGGTGATCCTCGAGCTGCGCACCACCGACCACCGCATCGGGTTGCTGTACCGGGTCGCCGCGGCGTTGGAGAGCAGCGCGGTGACTGTTCGCTGGGCTCGGATCGGCACGCTGGGCAGCTCGGTGGTGGATTCGTTCTGCCTCACCGGGTCCGGCGAGCAGGGCGGGCTGCCGCCGGAGGTACGCGAGCTTGTCGAGCAGGCGGTGCGCAGCGCCGCCCGGTGAGCACCCGGCTACGATCCGGCCGCATGTACGGAACCCGCGCCCAGGCCGTCCCGGTGCACCCGCCGTTCGAGATCGTGTTGCGGGGGTTCGACCGCCAGCAGGTCGCCGACTACGTCGGCGCCCTCAAGGCTCGCCTCGCGACGGTCGGGGCCGAACGCGACGCGGCGCGGCAGCGGGCCGCCGACCTCGACGAGCAGTTCGAACATCTGCGTCGTGACGCGGCCGAGGCGGCCAGGCAGGTTGATCGTCTGCGTTGCGAAGCCGAGGAAGCGACCGCTGAGCTCGATCGCCTGCAGCGATCCCCGATGACCGCGGCGAGCGAGCGGATCCAGCGCATGCTGAAGATGGCCGAGGACGAAGCCGCCGAACTGCAGAGCAGCGCCGAACAGGAGAGCGCCTCGCTGCGCGAGAACGCCCAGGCCGAGGCTAACCGGCTGCTGCACGAGACCAGCGAGCAGTGCGAGCGCTTGGAGACGGAGTCCGCGAGCCGGCGGCAGGCTGCGGAGGCCGAGTCCGCAGCCCGATACCGGCAGGCGGAGTCGGATTTCGAACGTCGCCGCCGGGCTGCCGAGCAGCAGTCCGAGCACGACATCGCCAGCCGCCAGGCCCAGACGGAAGCCTGGATCCGCGATTACCAGACACGAAGTGTCGCCGCACTGCATGTGGTCATGCGGCTGGCGCACGAGCGGCTGCAGAACCGGAAAGCCGAGATCCAGCGGCAGGCCACCGCGCTCGGGGAGCTGCGGGCCGACATGACCGATCAGGTGTACGCGGTGCACCGGTTGCTGGTCGAGGCGGTCGGTCTGGTAGATCAGCCCACCGCTGCCGGGCAGGCCGATTCTACGCAGGCTGCGGAGTCTTCGAATGGCTCATCCCCACAGGCGGTGGCGCGGAATGCCAGCGGGCCCGCTGAGCTCCGGGCGCCTCGACAGCGGGAACGGTCCGGGCCGCAACGCCGGCCCCGGCAGGCCGATCAGCCCACGGAAAGATTTGGGCTGCATCCGTAGGTAGTCGTACCTAGGCGCGACGCGGGGATTCACGCTCCCCGGGGGTGCCTGCCGTCGCCCATGCTGGTCGGGTGGCTCGGCGGTGGTCGGGCGGACGCGGGGATGCCGCCCGTGCCGGGAAGCCGGGCGGCGGGTGTGCCGCGCCGACCGCAGGAGCCCTTGCCGGACCGCCGGCAGCTCGGGGTGGGGCCCGGGACGCCGGCGGTCCAGGCTCTCACGCCCGCGACGAGGCGGCTACGCTGGCAGTACCGCAGCCACACTCCGGGGCGATCGGCCCCGCCGCACCCCAGGGAGCGCGACCGGCGTGTTCGACACTCTCTCCGACCGCCTCACCTCAGCGCTGTCCGGCTTGCGCGGCAAGGGCAGGCTCTCCGAGGCTGACATAGACTCCGTCACCCGTGAGATCCGCATCGCGCTACTCGAGGCCGATGTCGCGCTGCCGGTGGTCCGCCAGTTCATCGCGCAGATCAAGGTGCGCGCCAAGGGCGCCGAGGTTTCCGCCGCGCTGAACCCCGCCCAGCAGGTCGTCAAGATTGTCAACGAGGAGCTCATCGGCATCCTGGGTGGAGACACCCGGCGCCTCGAGCTGGCCAAGACCCCCCCGACCGTGATCATGTTGGCCGGTCTGCAGGGTTCCGGGAAGACAACACTGGCCGGCAAGCTCGCTCGCTGGCTACGCAACCAGGGCCACACCCCCCTGCTGGTCGCCGCGGACCTGCAGCGACCCAACGCGGTCACCCAGCTCCAGGTGGTAGGTGGGCAGGCCGGGGTGTCGGTGTTCGCGCCCGAACAGGGTAACGGCGTCGGCGACCCGGTCGATGTCTCGCGCCGCGGGGTGGCCGAGGCCCGGGCCCGCCAGCATGACATCGTCGTGGTGGACACCGCCGGTCGGCTGGGCATCGATGCCGCCATGATGCGCCAGGCCGCCGACATCCGCGACGTGGTGCGGCCCGACGAGATCCTGTTCGTCGTCGACGCCATGATCGGCCAGGACGCGGTAACCACCGCCGAGGCGTTCCGCGACGGCGTCGGCTTCACCGGCGTCGTGCTCACCAAGCTGGACGGCGACGCCCGCGGTGGCGCTGCGCTGTCGGTACGGCAGGTCACCGGTCAGCCGATCCTCTTCGCATCCAACGGGGAGAAGCTGGAGGACTTCGACGTCTTCCACCCCGACCGGATGGCCAGCCGGATCCTGGGCATGGGAGACCTGCTCACCCTGATCGAGCAGGCTGAGCAGGTCTTCGACGCTGAGCAGGCCGAGCAGGCCGCCGCCAAGATCGGCAGTGGGGAGCTGACCCTAGAGGACTTCCTCGAGCAGATGCAGGCGATCCGCAAGATGGGGCCGATCGCCAACTTGCTCGGGATGCTGCCTGGTGCGGGTCAGATGAAGGAGCAGCTCGCCGAGGTCGATGACAAGCAGCTGGACCGGCTGCAGGCCATCATCTGTGGCATGACCCCTGGTGAGCGGGCTGATCCGAAGATCATCAACGCCTCCCGGCGGCAGCGCATCGCCCGGGGATCCGGGGTGGCGGTGAGCGACGTCAACCAGCTCGTCGAGCGGTTCTTCGAGGCTCGCAAGATGATGCAGCAGATGGCCGGCCGCTTTGGCTTTCCCGGGACGGGTCCCGGTCGCCGGAGCGGCAAGGGCCGCAAAGGCAAGAAGGGCAAGGGGCGGGGTCCGACGCCGCCGAGGGTGCGCGGCGGGCTGCCCGGTGGGCTACCTGGAGGGCTACCCGGTGGATTGCCGGACCTGTCGGGTCTGAACCAACTTCCGCCTGGTTTCGACCCATCGAAGCTGAAGTTCCCCAAGAAGTGACGGGGCTTTGTTCGGGGACTTCCAGAGCGTCGGTGATGCGCTTGCGGGGGGTGCTGCTGCCCGCTGGCGAACCCGGTGAGCTGTGGGTGGCCGACGGAGTGATCTACACCGAACCGGTACCCGGGGCGATCACCGTCTGCGACGGCGGCTACCTCCTCCCCGGCCTGGTCGACGCACACTGCCACGTCGGCCTCGGCGCGCAGGGGCCGACGGGCCTGGCCGAGGCCGCCGAGCAGGCCGCTATCGACCGGGACGCCGGCACCCTGCTGATCCGGGACTGCGGATCCCCGATGGACACCCGCCCGCTGCAGTCCCGCGACGACCTACCGCGAATCATTCGCGCCGGCCGTCACCTGGCCCGCCCCAAGCGTTACATCCCGACGCTGGGCGTCGAGCTGGACGAACCTGCGCTGCTCCCGCAGGCCGTGCAGGAGCAGGCGGTGGCCGGGGACGGCTGGGTCAAGCTGGTCGGCGACTGGATCGACCGCTCGACCGGCGACCTTGCCCCGCTGTGGTCGGATGACGTGCTGGTCGAGGCGATCGCTGCCGCGCACGCCGCCGGGGCCAGGGTCACCGCGCATGTCTTCGGCGCCGACGCGCTGCCGGGCCTGATCGCCGCCGGGATCGACTGTATCGAGCACGGCACCGGCCTGTCCGCCGACACCATCGCCGAGATGGTCGCGCGGGGGACCGCCCTGGTGCCTACCCTGATCAATATCGAGACGTTCCCCAAGATCGCCGATGGCGCCGGGAAGTATCCACGCTACGCCGCGCACATGCGCGCGCTGCACGCCAGGGTCCGGGACACCGTTGGTGCCGCCGTCGAGGCGGGGATCCCCATCTACGCCGGCAGCGACGCTGGCGGCGGCATCCGGCACGGTCGTCTGGTGGATGAGATCGCTGCGTTACGCACCGTCGGGCTTGATGGCGCGCAGGCGCTGGCGGCGGCAAGCTGGGCGGCACGTGACTGGCTGGGCGTTCCCGGCCTGGTGTCCGGTGCGCCCGCCGACCTGCTGGTCACTCGCACTGACCCGCGCCTGGACCCGAACGCGCTGCGGGACCCGGCGTTGCTGCTATTGCGCGGCCGGGCCTGGGGACAACAACAGCCTCAAAGCCATGACAGCCCACGCCCCGACGAGCAGGAGGAGCAGTGAGTACGCCTGAGCCTCCGCAGCAGCCTGCGGTGCCGTCTCCGCTAGGGCCTGCCGCGGTGGCCGGGACGATCCCGCCGCCACCGGAGGAGGCGCTAGCCAGCCGGGACACCCGCCGTGGCTGGCTCATGCTCGCCTGCTTCGCCGTCGCCGAAGTAACCTTTTTGGCGGTGTCGGTGCTGGTGCTACTGCCCTTCGCGATCGCCTCCCCGAACCGGGCTGCGGGCAGGACGCTGCCGCCTGCGGCGTTGGTCGCCGCGCTCGTGGTGCCCACCATGCTGGCCGCCTCCGTCGCGGCCGCCGGAGCCGCGCTGATCGGTCGCGGGAGTCTGCTGCAACGGCTGCGCAGCCAGCTGTCGGTGCGGTGGCGACCGTCGGACGTCGGCGTAGGGCTGCTGCTGGGGGTCGTCGGCCTGGTCATCACCCTGCCGGCCGCTGGCCTCTGGGCGCGCTGGGTCGGCAAGGACCAGGCCAATTCAGCTGTTGGGGAGGCGTTCAACGGTCTGCGGCTGCCGCTCGGAATGGCGATCGGGCTCTTCCTCGGGGTGTGGTTGGTCGCGCCGTTGTGCGAGGAGTTGCTCTACCGCGGCGTGCTGTGGCGGGCCTTGGAGCACTGGCGGTGGAACCGCTGGGCGATCTTCGGGTTGACCACGGCGCTGTTCTCCGTGGCTCATTTCGAACTACTGCGCACCCCGCTGCTGGTGGTGATCTCGCTGCCGATCGCGCTGGCTCGGATGCTCACCGGCAACTTGCTGACCAGTATCGTCGCCCACCAAACGAACAACTTCCTCCCCGCCGTCGGGCTGCTGCTGATCACTCAAGGCCTGATGCCCGGGTGACGGGTACCCCACGCTGGCGTGTCGTGCTGTCATGCTCGGTGTGTCGTGTTCCCGTGCGCGGCGCGTGGACGGGTGCTACGGATGTCCGGATGGTCTGGCACAATGAGTCGATGTATCGTGGCGTGTTCTTTCATCTCGCTGCGACAACTGACCACTGATCTGCTGTCCTCAATGACCTCTGAGCAACGTCGGCCAGCGCCCCCACCGTTGGCCGTGCGCGCTCACCGTGAACACTCGCGCCTTGACAGGAGTAGCTCGACTCGTGGCTGTTAAGATCAAGCTCATGCGGCTTGGCAAGATTCGCCAGCCGTACTACCGGATCGTCGTCGCAGACTCCCGCACCCGCC
>DASYIL010000016.1:0-9633 GCA_035997545.1 Pseudonocardiaceae bacterium | reverse complement strand
GCCCGCGCCAGCGCAGCCGGAAGGTGATCCTGGTCAGCGCCTCGGGTAGCCGGGGTGCGAAGGCCAGGCTGCCGTCGTCGAGGTGGCGCAGCCCGCCGAATCCGGCTACCAGGGCAGACCAGGCACCGGCCAGCGCCGCGATGTGCAGGCCCTGGGCGGTGTTGTGCGCCAGATCAGCCAGATCCACCAGCGCGGTTTCCCAGAGGTAGTCATAGGCCAGGTCGAGGTGCCCGGTCTCGGCCGCCAGCACCGCCTGGGTAGCCGCCGACAGCGATGAGTCGCGGACGGTGATCCGCTCGTAGTAGGCGAAGTTCCGGGCCTTCTCCTCAGCGGTGAATGCCTCTGGGCACAGGTGCATGGCCAGCACCAGGTCGGCCTGCTTCACCACCTGCTTGCGGTACAGATCGAAGTAGGGGAAGTGCAACAACAGCGGATACTTATCCGGCGGCGTGGCGGCGAAGTCCCAGACCGCGTGCTCGGTGAAGCTCTCCGCTTGCGGGTGCACGCCGAGCTTGTCGTCGTAGGGCACGACCATCGCGGCCGCCGCGTCGCGCCAGGACGCGGCCTCCTCCGCGTCGACGCCGAACGTCGCTGCCTGGTCCAGGTGCCGCTCGACGGCCGCGGCCGCGGCCCGCAGGTTCCGCTGCGCCATCAGGTTGGTGTAAACGTTGTTGTCGGCCACCGCGCTGTACTCGTCCGGCCCAGTCACGCCGTCGATGCGGAAGTGACCGGCCACGTCGTGGTGACCAAGCGAGCGCCACAGCCGCGCCGTGTACACCAGCAGTTCCAGCGCGACATCGCGCTCAAAGTCGACGTCGCCGGTCGCGGTCACATGGCGGATCGCCGCGTCGGCGATGTCGGCGTTGATGTGGAAGGCCGCGGTACCGGCCGGCCAGTATCCCGAGCATTCCTGGCCGCGGATGGTGCGCCAGGGAAATGCCGCACCGGCCAGGCCGAGCTGCCCAGCACGCTCGATGGCCAGTGGCAGGGTCTGCTGCCGCCAGCGCAGCACGTCGGCAGCCGCGTCCGGCACGGTGTGGCTGAGCACCGGCAGCACGAAGGTCTCGGTGTCCCAGAAGGTATGACCGTCATACCCCGGTCCGGTCAGACCCTTAGCCGCGATCCCCCGCCGCTCAGCGCGCGCGCCGGCCTGCAGAACGTGGAACAACGCGAATCGGACCGCCTGCTGGAGTTGCGGGTTGCCCTCGACCTCCACGTCGGCTGCGGCCCAGAAGTCGTCGAGGTAGCGACGCTGCTCGGTGGTCAACCCGTTCCAGCCGGTGTACCGCGCCGCTGCCAGCGCCGCCCGGACCTGATCGTTGAGCGCCGGGAACGACCGCTGCGAGGACCAGCCGTACGCCAAGTACTTCACGACCCGCAGCCGCTGACCGGGTTCCAGCCGGCAGATCACCGTGGTCCGGGCGACGTCCTCGGTCGCCGACGAATGGAACTCCGTGCGGGAGGGACCGATCACCTCGTGGTCCATCGCCGCGGCCATCCGCAACCCAGAGAAGCGGGTACGGTGCATCAACGTGGCACTGGTGTCGTTGAAACGTTGCTGCTCGGCGACTAGCGGTTCGGAGAGCACCACAGCCACCCGCGGGTCGTCGGTGGTGGGGGGCAACTGCTCGTTGGCGAACAGCTCGGACTGCAGGACCAGCAGCACCGGCCGATCCACCGGCTCAACCTCGTAGTTGATCGCGACCACAGCTCGCTGGGCCAGCGACACCAGCCGCTGGGAGTGCACCCGCATCGCCTTACCGGCGGGGGAGACCCACTCCAGGCGGCGAGTGAGCGTACCGGCCCGCAGGTCGAGCACCCGTTCGTGGGAGCGCAGCTCGCCATAGCGCACGTCCAACGGCTCGTCGTCCACCAGTAGCCGGATCAGCTTGCCGTTGGTCACGTTGATGATCGTCTGGCCGGACTCGGGATTGCCATAGCCGCCCTCGGCGTAGGGCAGCGGCCGCAGCTCGTAAAAGGAGTTGAGGTAGCTGCCCGGCAGCGCGTGCGGGTCACCCTCGTCGAGGTTGCCGCGCAGCCCAATGTGCCCATTGGCCAGCGCAAAAACCGACTCGGTCTGGCCCATCGCGGCGAGGTCCAGCCCACTTTCCCGCACCGTCCACGGTTCGACGGCAAACCACTGCTGCTCGATCATCGCCGGTCTTCGCCGCTCACCTGTACCGCCGCAGGTTCCCTCGGCAGGCGCAGAACCTGATGCCGCACCTGCTCTGATTCCAGGGTACCGGCGTGGTTTGGTCTTCGGCGTAATGTGCCGGACTGGAGCAAAGCAACGGCACTCGCGGACGACCCAGGGCACAGTCGATCAGCGTTCGGGAGGAAGCGAGCGAGGCGCCTACGGAGGCCGGTGAAGCCCTTGCGGTGCCCGGGTGTAGTCAGGGGCAGCAATTGATGGTCGGTGTGGTCAGGCGGGAAGCCGTTGGGAGAGGGTCAGTCCGGCGCCGGCGGCGGCCAGGCAGGCCAGGGTGCCCAGGACCAGCCAGGGTTTGCTGACGTCACGGTGCACGGTTTGGTAGCCGATCTGCTGGACGAGGGTGTCATAGACGTGGTGGATCTGCTGGTTGCTTTGGGCAGGGTAGAACTCGCCGCCAGAGAGCTGGGCAACCCGGACCAGGGAGTCGTCGTCGATGGGCACCGGGACCTGTTCGCCTTGGATGTCGACGGTGCCATAGGTGGTGCCGAAGGAGATGGTGCTGATCGGAATGTGCGCTGACCCGGCTCGGGCGGCCACCTCGAACTCGTCGCGGCCGGCGTTTTGTTTGCCATCGCTCATCAGCACGATCCGGGCCGGTGGTGGTCCCTGACCATCCTCGGGGATGAGCTGGTTGACCATGTCGATGGCGCTCAACGCCGCGGCCAGCGCGTCCCCGGTGGCGGTGGACTCGCCGAGTTTGAGGGATCCGATGGCGCGCACGGCTTGGTCGCGGTCGGTGGTAGGGCTGACCAACACGGTCGCGAATCCAGCGAAGGATTCCACTCCGAGGTTGATACCGGGGGGCAGATTGCGGACGAAGGAGGCCGCGGCGTCTTTGGCGGCGGCGATGCGGGTGGGGGTGACATCGGTGGAGTTCATCGACAGTGACACGTCGATGACCAGCATCACGGTGGCCCGGTTGCGGGGGACTTGGGCGTTGGCGGTGGGCCCGGCCAGGCTCACCGTCAAGAACATCAGGGCGAGCACAAGCAGCGCCGCGGGGATGTGCCGGGGCCAGCCGGGCCGGCGGGGGGCGATCCGCTCCAACACCGCCAGGTTAGCGAAACGCAACATGTAGCGACGGGCCCGCCGCTGCGCCCACACGTAGCCGACCACCACCGCGGCCACCAGGACGAGGAGGCCTAACCATGCGGGTGCGGAGAATCCACCCAACGCCACGCTGTTCAGTGAACCCGCTGGGACATGCGACCCTGGTGAATAGCGCGGACCCTGGGTCGGCGGTGACGGGGATGGCTCAGGCGGCTGACGGCTGCCTCGCAGCGCGGCCATCCGGGCCCGCCATTGACGTTCCACCCCGATCGCGCCCGCGCCCGAGTCCGGCCGTCAGGCGCAGCACTATTTCTGGTGTGGTCATCGCGGTGGCGCGCCCTGGTCCGATTGGGGCTCGGGTGGGGGCCGGTACGTGGCATTGAGCAGCGCAACGGTGAGGAACAGGGAGGCGAGGAGGACCGCGGCAGCGCCGAGGACGTGACTGTGGGTGATAGCCGCGCCGGCAGTCAGGCCGATATCGGCGACAAGGACCAGCGCGAGAGCAATGACGGTGCGGGTTCGTCGCCGGGAATGCCACGCCTGGGTGTCGTTGGGCTGCGGGTCGTTGGGCTGCGGGTGGAGCAGTTCGGCGGGCGTGGCTGGTGGGTGGGGATCAGCACTGGCTGCGTCGTGGTCGTCGGGGTTGTGGCGAGCCACGCGCACCCGGATGCTGGGCGTGCGTGTCGTCGGGGTCTGTGTGTGGCGGGCGCTGATCGGCGGCGTCGGGATCGGAGTCGGGGTCGGGGTCGGGGTGGGGTGCGGGTTCGCGGCGGCGCCAGTTGCGGGGGACGGTGGATTCCAGGGCGTCATCGACGGTGATCACGCCGATGGGGTGGTCGTCGTCGTCGACGACAGGCAGGTTGAGCAGGTTGTAGTCGGTCATGAGCAGAGCGATGTCGATGAGGTCGGCGTCGGGGTGGACCCGGATGGGGTCGGTGTCGGCGACATCGCACAGCCGGGCGTCGGGGTCGGCCTGCATGAGGGTGACCAGGCTGGCCGCGCCGCGCAGCCGTCCGCGGTCGTTGACGCTGAAGATGGTAGTCAGCGCCTCTGGTTGCAGGGTGTGGGCGGTGCGTACCCGCTCCAGCGCGCCGGCGACCGGGATGTCGCGGGACAGGGCGAGGAAATCCAGACCCATCAGCCCCCCGGCACTGGCGGGGTTGTAACCCAGCAGTGCGGTCACCTTGGCGCGGTGACCGGCGGGCAGCAGCTCCAGCACCGGCTGGCGGCGATCTTGGGGTAGGTCAGCGATGGCGTCAGCGGCGTCATCAGCGCGCATCCGGGCCAGCACGGCAGCGATGTCGGTGTCGCTGCGGTCGCGCAGCAGCCGGGATTGGCGGTCGTCGTCGAGTTCTTCGAACACGTCGGCTTCCAGTTCGGGGTCGCCGTGGACCTGGTCGAGCAGCTCGGTCTGCTCGGCGCGGGAGGCTTGTTCGAGCAGGTCGGCGATCTGCGGAGCCTTGAGGCGGCGCAGCCGACCGATCGGGTGGCGAACCAGCACGGTGGGCTGGTGACCGATGAGCGCTTCGAAGGCCTTCCAGTCCCGATACCCGGAGCCCAACTCACCCGCACCGTGCTCGCCTCCCTCGCCGTCGTGGCCGTGGGCGGGTGCTGCGCGGCGCCGCAGGCGGCGCCACCAGCTGGTGGGATGGGTGTCCACCCCAGCCAGCACCCACCCGGCCGGGGTGTGGGCCAGTTCCAGGTCATAGGCCCGCACCAGGCGGGCCCGGGGGATGTCGATGAGGCGGTGGCCGAGTATGTCAGCGCGCAGCAACACCTCGCCCTGGCGGCGTTCGAACTGGCGCAGGTCCACCCGCGCGGTGGACAGCGACACTTGCTCGGTGTCCCAGTCGGTGACCAGCTCGGCGGGCACGAACACCCGGCGGCTACCGAGGTCGGCGACCAGCCCGGTGACCAGCGGGTAGTCGGTGCCGCGCAACCGGACGATCACATCGACCAACCGGCCCCCCAGTTTCTGACCCCGGGCCCCCACCACGGCCCGACGCAGCAGCCGGGACAACGACAACGGCCGCTCAAACGACGGAGGTCCCGCGCGCGGGGACTGCCCAGGGCGCTGCCGGTTGGTGTTGGTCGGGGGCTGCGGGGCGGAGGTCATGACCAGGTTCCTTCCTGGACAGTGCGCGTCTCATCCTGGCCCGCCCGGCGCGCGCGGGCCAGCTCGGTGGTTAGTGGCCGACCAGGGCAAGTTGGACGACCCTGACGATGACCATGCCCACGGCGATGACCAGGTAGCCGCGCAACACGGTGAGTCCGAGCCGGCGGCCGACGCTCAGCTTCGGGCGGATCAGCAGCGCCAGCGGGGGCATCCGCCACGACGCGCGCAGCTGCGGGTCCACCGGCGCGGTGGTGTCGGGCAGCTCCGGGTGGAGACGTCGACGGAAGGCAAGGTACACGCCGACCAGCACGGCCAGGCTGGTCCCGATCCCCAAAATCGTGAGGATTGCGGTGCCGGTGATGTCGGGGAACACCACCGCGGCGGTGAGCACAATCGACAGCATCACCAACACCGCGATCACCGCCGAGGTGAAGATGTTCATCTTGCGGCCGTTGACCCACGGCCCGAGAACCTGGCGGTCGTTGCACAACAACAGCAAAAACACCGTCGCCGAAGGCAATAATACCCCCGCCAAGGTTTGGACCCCTTCAGTGAGCAAACCCAGCGGGCTGCCCGGGATCACCACGATCACCGCCGCGGCCACCAGCAGCCCAGCGAACACCACATAAAACCCCTTCGCTTCGCGTGGGCCGCGATGCAGCGAGTGCCGCAACCCCAACACATCCGCGATCGCATACGCGGTGGCCAGGCTTACCGCGGCCGCGCCGATGATGCTGGCGTCGATCAACGCCAATGCGAACAGTACCCCGGCGATGCGGTTGACGTAGCGGCCCAGGCCGGCGGCGACCCCCCCGGCATCGGTGAACTGACCGAACTCCGGGTGCCCGGCGAATGCGGTAGTGGTGAAGGCCATCATCGCGCCGGCGCCGAGGATGACGATGAGGATCCCGATCCACAGGTCGACCTTTTCGTAACCGATGAACCGCGGCGTGATCCGCTTATCGATGATGTAAGACTGCTGGAAGAACAACTGCCACGGCGCGACCGTGGTACCGACGATTGCGATGATCAACAACATCACCGTGGACAGGTCCGCCCCACCCGGCATGCCGGGAACCACGAAGTCGTGGGCGACCTGACCCAGCGGCGGGTGGGCCATCACCAGGATCGGCACCAGCAACAGGGAACCGGTCACCAACACTAGACACACCTGTTCGAAGCGTCGGAAACTTCCTGTGGACGCCGCCGCGATCACCACCACCGCCGCCACCAGCACCCCAGGCACCTTGGGCAACCCCAGATAAGATAGGCCCAGGCTGATCCCGATGAACTCGGTGACAATGGTCAGCGCGTTAAGCAGAAACAAATCGATCACACTGAACGCGCCCCAGAAACGGCCGAAACGCTCCAGAATTAGGCGGGCATGCCCCACCCCGGTAACCGCGCCTAGGCGCACCACCATCTCCTGATTCACATACAACACCGGGACCAGCAACAGCAACGTCCACAACAATCGGGTGCCATAATTCTGCCCCGCCTGGGTATACGTACCAAACGCTCCCGCGTCGTTATCCCCCACCATCACAATCAACCCCGGGCCCACGATCGCCACCAGCATCTTCACCCGCGCCGACAGCCCAGAGCGCACGCCCTCATCACCGTGCGTGATCGTGCCCAACGCACCCTGGATATCCCCGAGGTGCGCCTCATCGAGCACCGCGCTCTGACCCCGCCTCGCACCCGCAGACACCTGTGGGGCCGGCGTCTGTGTGGACGGTGTCTGTGTGGGCGGCGTGTTCGTGGTCACCGGATCATCCCTTCATGACGACAGGTCCAGGGGCAGGCAAACTTCCCACTCTCGCGAGAGGTAGTGGTCCGCAGCGCCACGGTTGCGCCCTTGACGGAAACATCAGACCGACATCCGCACACCGAGGAGCTTGGCCAGGGCAACAGCAGTCCCCACCCCGTGAACAAGATTTTTTGCGATAGGTGACAGCACCGCGCCCAGCACGGGCAGCAGGTCGCAGACGAGTTGACCCACCACCCGAGCGGTCAACACCAGCAATCATGATCGTGATCGACACGGCAGGTCACCCTGCCCACCCAGCAAGGGTGGAGGGATCAGCTCGACACAGCCCTGCCCCGAGAATCCGCCTACCAGGTGACCGGAAGATGATGAACCAGGGTGGACACGTCGAGGAAAACGGCACCAGACGCACGGCGACTATTGCCAGGTTCCATCCCGCACCACCTCCTCGCCGCCAGGGCACACGCGGGTGCCACCACACCAGGCGCAGCACGGACACCCGGCGCCAGCAACCGGCGCGGCGAGCTCAGGCACCCCCTCGTCAGAGCTTTGGCACTGCACGGCGTATCCCAAACCCTCACGGGCGGGAAGCCACCTGGAGCCACCCCTTAAGCCGGGGAGACCTGTCCTGACCCGGGGCGTCTCTCGACGTTCAAGGTCAGTGGCCTATGTACGCATAGACGCCTCACCGAACGAGGTGCTGCACCCGACAGTGCACCCCCCGCCACCAAGCTCTGTCAAGCCGCTGCACCAATCATAAAGATGTGACTCGGCCCACCGTTCACCCGCACGACCCAAGCTGTGGAACTACCACGGCAGACTGGCACAGTCGGCAGATCCCAAGCTCATGATCAACGCGTCGCCGATGTTTCTTCCTAGCGACCCCGGGCGCTGGGGCGCGTATAGGGCGCAACTACCCGTGAACAGCCGGACACGACGGAAACCCCCCCATCGGGACCGGTCTTGGGAGGCGCGTGATGGCCCGTCCACTTAAGACCGCCGCGACGCAAGGCGAAGCCGCGGGGGCTGACCATTGAGGAGCGCCGTCGTTTGCTCGGCTGGCTGGATGGCACAAGCGAAGACTCAAGATAGCGCGGAAGCAGAAGGTCGCCCGGGCCACGGATCTACCCGATCTGGTCCGGTTCGTGCTCGGAACGGGGCTGCGCATCGGTGAGGTCTGCGGGGTCCACTGCCTGCCTTCGTCGCTGAGCGTTTAAGCGCCCGGTTGTCAGGTGATAAGGACCCAATGTGACCGGTGTTCGCGGCTGACAGCGACACCCCCGTACCAGCTACCAACAGCACCACCCCCAGGCAGTCGACATCAGCAGGTGATGGACGGTAATGCGCGATCTTAAGTACGGGGCGCGCCGGTAACGGTAAATTAGCCCAGCCCAGAGTGCGCCAACCTTTTTGCCTCTCCTAGGCCGACTTAGGTTCCGGAAACTTCATCGAGAAGCCGCAGCCAGCAAGCCCTTCCTGTGTCTGGTAGTCCATGACAGCCATGGTTTCCTTCATCAGGCCTGGACTCCTTCGAATGATCACGTCCTGAATCCTGCAGTCCTGCGCGCACCCCAGTTGGGTGCGGCTGGTGAGCAACGGTCAAATCGGCATAAGATCATGTTCGCAGATGCTACCGGCGCGTGTCACTCACACGCGGTGGAGAAATTTCTTCACCCGGCCACCCCGCAACTACCTGCTACGATGCTGGTACCTTGATGCAGAAAAATCACAGGGCAACGGCCGGATCACTTCCGTGGCCATGGACGAATCCGACAATCACCTCAGGCCACGTTCGCATCACGGGTGTATAAAGAGTGGCCTAGAAAGTGAGATGTCATGCCGCGCAAACCGGGTAGCAAGGCGTACCGTGATCAGCAGCGGGAACGTCTGGTCAGGCTCGGGGTGGACGGCCGCCAACTCATCGATCAGATTGTGGCTGACTTGATGCGCTGCGGGTGCCGGCCCCGCGAGGCCTTTAGGTTAGCATGTGAGCTCACCCAGGACGAGGTTGCGGCACTGTTCAACCAGGTCAGAGGCGACCCGAGCATCCGCATGCGCGGTAGCCGTATCTGCGAATATGAAAAGTGGCCAATGGGAGGTGTTCGGCCGCCAGTGCGGGCACTGAAATTTTTGGCGACCATCTATGGGACCAGCTGGGATCGGCTCGTCGACGTCGATGATCTGGAACAGATGCCCGCCCGCGACCGGCAGGCTTTCCTGGACATTAGTGACCTGCGCTACGGCGATTCGCTGGATATACCAGTGCCGCGGCAGAGAGGCAGTCGCCCGATCATTCCACGTGGTGGTGACGACTCGCAGGTTAACCGGAGGGTCATCGCCGAGGAGTCGGCGACTGTCCGTGATCGGCTGACCGTACCGGCACCTGGACCCTCATCTGCGCGGTCGGGCGGTGGGCTGCCCGGTGAGGTCACGCACTTCACCGGGCGGGATGGGCCGATGGCCGAGTTGCGTGCTCGGATCGCCGAA
>DASYIL010000015.1:0-9625 GCA_035997545.1 Pseudonocardiaceae bacterium | reverse complement strand
ATTTGTAGTTGGCCACATGTCGCAGCATCGCGGCCTCGAATTCCTCGGCCAGGCCCAGTGAGTCCTCGCATACGACCTCTCGCACGTGATCGAGCCCCAGCGACTCCACCCACGGCGCCGTGCGCTGCAGCCGGTCGGCCGTGCGGATGTAGAACATCAGGAAGCGGTCGATCACCGCGATCAGCGTGTCGGTGTCGAGCCCGGTGGCCAGCAGCTCGGCATGACGCGGGGTGAAGCCGCCGTTGCCGCCGACGTAGAGGTTCCAGCCGGTCTCGGTGGCGATCACCCCGAAGTCCTTGCTGCGGGCCTCGGCACATTCCCGGGCACAGCCCGAGACCGCGGACTTGAGCTTGTGCGGCGCGCGCAGCCCGCGATACCGCAGCTCCAGCGAGATGGCCATGCCCACCGAGTCCTGCACCCCGTAACGGCACCAGTCGGTGCCCACGCAGGACTTCACGGTGCGCAGCGCCTTGCCGTAGGCGTGTCCGGACTCGAACCCGGCGTCCACCAGCCGGCGCCAGATCGCCGGCAGCTGCTCCACCCGGGCGCCGAACATGTCGATCCGCTGCCCACCGGTGATCTTGGTGTAGAGCCCGAAGTCGCGGGCCACCTCGCCGATGACGATCAGCTTCTCCGGGGTGATCTCGCCGCCAGGGATCCTGGGGATCACCGAGTAGGTGCCGTTGCGCTGCAGGTTGGCCAGGAAGTGGTCGTTGGTGTCCTGCAGGGTGGCCTGCTCGCCGTCCAGGATGTGGCTCCCGGGAGAATGCACGCCACTGAGCGAGGCGAGGATCGAGGCCACCGCGGGCTTGCACAGGTCGCATCCGCGACCCTTGCCGTGCTTGCCGACCAGCTCGGAGAAGGTCCGGATCCTGGTCGCCGCCACGATTTCAAAGAGTTCGGCTCGGCTGTGCGCGAAGTGCTCGCACAGCGCCTTGGACTGCTCGACGCCGTTGGCGGCAAGCAGTTTCTTCAACGTCGGCACGCAGGACCCGCAGCCGGTGCCGGCCTTCGTGCATTCCTTCAGCGCCGCCACGGTGGTGCAGCCCTCGGTCACCGCCGCGCCAATGGCCGCGACGGTGACAGCGTGGCAGGAGCACACCTGAGCGCCCGCTGGGAGGGCGCCGGCGTCCAGCTCACCACCGGAGGGGGAGATCAGTGCGCCGGGGTCGGCTGGCAACTCGGCGCCGACCAGCGCGCGCAGTGTGCCGTACAACTCGGCGTCGCCCACCAGTACCCCGCCGAGCAGTGTCCGCGCGTCGTCGGAGACGACCAGCTTCGCGTACCGCCCGGCGACGGGGTCGTTGTGCACGACCTCCAGCGCACCATGGGTCTTGGCGTGGGCGTCGCCGAAACTGGCCACGTCGACCCCGAGCAGCTTGAGCTTGGTGGACATGTCGGCACCGGGGAAGGTGGCGTTGCCGCCGAGCAGCCGGTCGGCCACCACCTCGGCCATCGCATAGCCGGGCGCTACCAGCCCGTAACAGCGGCCCTCGACCGCCGCGCACTCCCCGATCGCCCAGATGTCCTCGTCGGAGGTGCGGCAGCGGTTATCGACCAGCACGCCACCCCGCTCACCGACCCGCAGCCCGGCGTCGCGGGCCAGTGCGTCGCGCGGCCGCACCCCAGCGGAGAACACCACGACATCGGTATCAAGCTCGGTGCCATCGGCAATCCGGACCAGCAGCCGCCCCCGGTCGGGCTCGATGGCTTGGGTGGCGTGACCGCAGTACACGTGCACCCCGAGACCCTCGATGAAGCGGCGCAGCAGCGCCCCGCCGCCCTCGTCCACCTGCATCGGCATCAGCCGGGGGGCAATCTCGACCACGTGCGGGGACAGCCCGAGCTGGCGCAGCGCGTGCGCAGCCTCCAGGCCGAGCAGCCCGCCGCCGACCACCACCCCGGAGCGCCGACCGGCCGCCGTGGTGTGCATCGCGCGCTGCGCCGCCGCGCGGATGGCGTCAAGGTCCTCCGGGGTGCGGTAGACGTAGCAACCGGGCAGGTCGTGGCCGGGCACCGGGGGCACGAACGGCGCCGACCCGGTGGCCAGCACCAGCGCGTCGTAGGCCACCCGGTGCCCGGACGCGGTACGGGCGGTGCGCTTGCTCCGGTCGATCGCCACGCACGGGTCACCCAGCCGCAGCTCCACCCGGTCGTCCTCGACGGCGGGCAGGGTCAGCGCCCCGGCGTCCCAGGAGTCCACGTAGGACGACAGGGCGACCCGGTCGTAGGCGGGTCGGGCCTCTTCCGCCAGCACCACGATCCGCCACTGCCGCTGGACGTCGCGGCCAACCAGAGCCTCCACCAGCCGGTGCCCGACCATTCCGTGGCCTGCGACGACGAGAGTGCGCATTATGCGACTCCTTCCTGCCCACAACGGGGCCAACCGGTACCCCATCCCTGCGTCCAGGGCGTCATCCCCCGTCACCGGTCTGCCATGCAGAAGCGAACTAGTGAGTCGCCCCGCACAACCGAGCAGCTCACCAGCCGTCTAATTACCTTAATTACCTTCCGGTCCTACTTCACATCGTGAGCGCGCTGCGTGAACGCAGTGTTTCCGCACTGTTTCGTCATACCCCGGCATAGGCCAACCGAGGATGCACGGGCGCCTCGGCCACAATGACGGGTGCCCGGCGCAGGTAGACCACGTAGGTGACGCCGACACACACCGCGTAGAAGACAAGGAAAAACCAGAACGCGGAATCCCCGGACTTGGTGGTGAGGAACGACTGCCGGAAGGCGACGTTGATGAGCACCCCACCCAGGGCACCGATCGCACCGGCGATGCCGATCACCGCGCCGGAGAGCCCGCGGGCCTTGAGCAGCGCGGCTTCCTTGGTCTCACCAGCTGCGATCGCTATCCTGGCCTTACCTGCGAAGATCGACGGGATCATCTTGTAGGTGGAGCCGTTGCCGATGCCGGACAACACGAACAGCGTGATGAAGCCGGCCGTGAACACCGGCAGGGACTTCTGCTGGGAAGCGATGAGCACCAGGCCGGTGGCGGCGGCCATCCCGATGAAGGTCGCGAGGCTGACCTTGGCGCCGCCGAACCGGTCCGCCGTCCAGCCGCCGACCGGGCGGATCAGCGAGCCGATCAGCGGGCCGATGAAGACAACTGAGGCGGCCTGCAGCGGGGTACGGCCGAACTGGGTTTGCAGTACCAGACCGAAGGCGAAGCTGTAGCCGATGAACGAACCAAACGTGCCGATGTAGAGGAAGGACATCACCCAGGTCTGCGAGTCCCGGACCGCTTCGCGTAGCGCGCCGGTGTCGTTACGCATCGAGGTGATGTTGTCCATGTACCTTGCGGCGCCCAGCGCGGCAAGCAGGATCAGCGGGACGTAGATGGCCAGCACGACCCGGGGGTAGGCGACGCCCAGGGTCGCGATGATCAGCAGACCAAGCAGCTGCACAGCGGGTACGCCGATGTTCCCACCGCCGGCGTTGAGCCCGAGCGCCCAGCCCTTCTTGCCCTCAGGAAAGAAGGCGTTGATGTTGACCATGGAGGAGGCAAAGTTGCCACCGCCCAGGCCACCGAGCGCCGCGACCAGCAGGAACGTGGTGTAGGAGGTGCCCGGCTCCATCACCACGATGGCCAGGACCGTCGGGATCAGCAGCAACAGCACGCTGACGATGGTCCAGTTTCGCCCGCCGAACTTGGCCGGCGCCATGGTGTAGGGGATCCGGACCAGAGAGCCGATCAATGCGGGGAACGCTACCAGGAAGAACTTGCCTGCCGGGTCGACGCCGTACTCCGGTCCCATGAACAGCACGAGCACCGACCAGACGGTCCACATCGAGAACCCGATGTGCTCGGCGAGAATCGAGAACCACAGGTTCCGATTCGCCACCTTCTTACCGGTCCGCTCCCAGAAGTCGGGATCTTCCGGCTCCCAGCGGTCGATCCATCGCCCCCCGCGAGCCGGCGTGGCCAGCGCCGTCATATCGGTCGTGCTCATCGTCATCGCACCTCCTGAGCTGGTGGGTACGACGAGTGACGCTAAATACTGGTTATGTTCGGAGTGTTGCTGCTTGTTGCATCGCTGAGAACTCCCGTTCACATGGCGGTGCGGGCCCGGCGTGAGGCCCTCGTGAACCCCCTGGTGAAACTCGAACACGGTGGTCGGCGATCCGGTCAAAACTGGATGCGCTGCGAGCACGTTCGCGGTAACGTTGGCGCCATGATCTGCTGAGATCTCCTGCCGCGCCGTCGTCCCGTGACACGTCGTCCGATGACACCGTCGAGGGCGGGTGCGTCTGACCGCCGTCGAGCGGCGGCCCTGAAACTTCTGGTGGTGGCACCCTCGGATTCGTCCGTCCGAGCAGGCTGCTGAGCCGGCATCTCGCTGACCACACACATCGACGTGAGGGGACCCCATGACACAGCAACCCGAACCCCAGGACCAACACCGGCCGGACGATGCCGCGTCGCCGGTGCCCAACCGCCGCGAGCGCCGCGGCGGGAAGCGCAGCTCGTCGGCGCAGCAGGCCGGTAAATCCGCCGTCGGGCGCAAGCCCGCTCCGACAGTGCCACCCCGGCAATACTCCACCCGCCGCCGAAGCGGGTGACCCGCTCGATGCAGTAGGTGCCAGATCAGTAGGTGGGCAGGGCGGGATCGACCTGCTTGGCCCAGGCCAGCACCCCACCGCCGACGTGCACAGCGTCCCGGAAGCCCGCCTTGTGCAGCGCGGCCAGCGCCTCGGCGGAGCGCTGCCCGGACTTGCAGTGCAGCACCAGCGGCTTGTCCTGCGGCAGCTCGGCCAGCACCTCCCCGGACAGGATCCGGTCTTTGGGGATCAGCGTGGAGCCCGGAATCCGGACGATCTCGTACTCGTGCGGCTCCCGGACGTCGATCAGGGCGAAGTCCTTACCGGAGTCGATCATCTCCTTGAGCTCGGCGGCAGTGATCGTCGAGCCGGCCGCCGCGTCGGCGGCGGCGTCGCTGACCACGCCGCAGAACTCTTCGTAGTCGATCAGCTGGGTGATCGGCTCCGCCGCTGGGTCCTTACGGACCTTGATGGTGCGGTAGCTCATCTCCAACGCGTCGTACACCATCAGCCGGCCGAGCAGTGGCTCACCGATCCCGGTGATCAGTTTGATGGCCTCGGTAACCATGATCGAGCCGATCGACGCGCAGAGCACGCCCAGCACGCCGCCCTCGGCGCAGGACGGCACCATCCCGGGGGGTGGGGGCTCCGGGTACAGGTCGCGGTACTGCAGTCCTTGCCCTCCGGGGGCATCCGCCCAGAACACCGATGCCTGGCCCTCAAAGCGGAAGATCGAACCCCACACGTAGGGCTTGCCGAGCAGCACAGCAGTGTCGTTGACCAGGTAGCGGGTGGCGAAGTTGTCGGTGCCGTCCAGGATGAGGTCGTAGTCGCGGAAGACGTCCAGCGCATTGGACGAATCCAGCCGCAGCTGGTGCAGCTTCACCTGCACGAACGGGTTGATCTCCCGGATGGAATCCCGGGCGGACTCGCCCTTGGGCCGGCCAATGTCGGACTGGCCGTGGATCACCTGGCGTTGCAGGTTGGACTCATCGACCTCATCGAATTCAACGATGCCCAGCGTGCCCACCCCCGCCGCGGCCAGGTACAGCAGAGCTGGACTACCCAAACCACCAGCGCCGATCACCAACACCTTCGCGTTCTTCAGTCGCTTCTGACCGTCCATCCCGACATCCGGGATAATCAGGTGGCGGCTGTAGCGGGCCACCTCCGCCTTGGTCAGCTCCGCGGCGGGCTCCACCAGCGGCGGCAGACTCATCGCGCACACTCCTCATGGTGTCGGTGCTGTCACCCTCTTAACGTTGCTGGTCCCGTTACTCTTCCCGGCTGGCTCCCGCGCCGGTCAGTTGACCGTCGGGAAGGGCCAGGCGTTGGGTTGGCACACCAGGCGGTCGGCGGTGACATGGTCGGTGCCCAGGGCAGCGAGGTAATCGTCGGCCACTCCCCAGGTCTGCTGCATCATCACCGGCGCCAACCGCCCGGCCGCCTCACACGCGATGTGGGGGAAACCGAGCCCGTGCCCAACCTCGTGGTTGACCACGTACTGCTGGTACTGGACAACATTGCCCTGGAAGGCCACCGCCCCGCGGGCCCAGCGGGCGGCGTTGATCAGTACCCGGTCATCCTCGGGCTTCCAGCAGGACGCGTCGAAGGGGATCCGAAAACCGCAGAGCCTGCGGGTGGTCAGCTGCGACGTGAGGCTGATCCGCAGAGTCGCCGCCCGGCCGTCATCAATCCGTTGGAACTGGTAGCGGCCGCTGCCGATCCAGCTCTTCGGGTTGTTCAACGTGCTGTCCACCGTGATGGCGAAGCCCGCGGGGCCACCCTCGAGCTCGACCCCGTCCTCAATCTCAACGGTGTAGGTAATTAGCCGGCCCGTACCGAAGGGCGCCCCGGCGCCGCGGATCACCCGCCAGGTGCCGGAGCCCTGGACGGTGAACGGCCCACCACCAGGCAGTTCAGCGGATGCCTTGACGATGTCGAAACCGGGACCACTCAGAGGATTGGGGATCAGCGGCTGCGGCGCCGAGCCGGACTCGCTGGCCTGGTCCGACGGCGACCGAATCGGCGATCTGGCCGCATCGAGCACCGCCAGCACGGTGAGCACCACGAGAACGGGTAGCACATAAACCCGCCAGCCGTAAACGGACACCGCCCGGGCCAGCTGCCCGCCCCCATCGGCTCCGGAACCACGGTGTCCGGACTCACCGCGCCGCGATACCAGTTCGGGTCTAGGGTCCCAGGACGCCGCCAGCGGCTGTTCGTCGGCGAAGCGTGAGTCGACGGAGCGTTCGGGGCGCCAGGCCGAGATCCGCTCGTCGTCGCAGTGCGGGCCGTTATATCGGCTGGGGTCCGCCGGTCGGGAGCGGTCACCGGCGGGCAGGCGGCCCACGGGATCGGCTCGCGTCGGCTGGATCACCGCGCAAGGATTGCACAGCCGCCCTCGCGTGCTTCGCCCATCACTGGGATACCGACGAGTAGGGTCAACCCGGTCAGCGAGATGACGGCGAAGGAGGCCGATGACCGAGACGGCATCGACCCGGGCGGACGCGGCACCCCGCGGGGTGCGGATGCCCCGAGACGAGCGGCGCGCTCAACTACTCGCCGCGGCAACCGACGTCTTCGTCAACAATGGGTACCACGCCACCGTTATGGATGACATCGCCGAGCGCGCCGGCGTCAGCAAACCAGTGCTCTACCAGCACTTTCCCGGCAAACTTGAGCTGTATCTGGCGCTGCTGGAGCGCCACACGGACGAGCTGGTCCGCCGGGTCCTGGCGGCGATCGAGGAGAACCACGACAACCGGCAGCGGGTTCGCAACGCGGTCGGCGCCTACTTCGACTTCGTCGACGGCGACGGTGAGGCGTTCCGGCTGGTCTTCGAGTCCGACCTGCGTAACCAGCCCGCCGTGCAAGCCGTTGTGGAGCAGGCGAACACCGTTTGCGTGGAGGCCATCGCGCAGGCGGTCGTGGCGGATGCGGGGCTGGACGCCGACCGCGCCTGGCTGGTTGCGGTCGGCGTCGTCGGGATCAGCGAGCACAGCGCCAGATATTGGCTCACGCGCCGGCACGAGGTGCCCAAGGAGGAGGCAGTCGCGCTGACCGCGTCCTTAGCCTGGAAGGGCCTCGCCGGCTTCCCGCTGCAGCACGGTTGAGCGATGTCATCCGCCCGCGGCGAAGGAGTGGCTCGCGCCCCCCACCGGGGTGCCGAGCCGGGTCATGACGGTCCTCCTCGGGGCTCGTCACCCCTGGGCGGGCACCAGGAGCGTGAAGGTAGGCGGAGCGGGTCGAGTCAGCCGGAGCCTGCCACCTTCCGCTTCGGCCAGGCTGCGGGCGAGCGCAAGTCCGATCCCGTGCCCGTCGGCGAGGCGTGATCGCCGGGTGAACAGCTCCGGTTCGGGGGCCGTGATGCCGATGCCCTCGTCGGAAACGTCGATGGCCAGCGCATCGGCAGCATTGCGCACCGCCACCGACACCGTGCCCGAGCCGTGAGTGGCAGCGTTGTCCAACAGGACCGTGAGCACCTGCCGTACTGCTGCAGTCGAGGCGAGTGACACTGGGGCCTGTGGATCCACCGCTACCCGCAGCGCCCGGTCCTGGGCGGCCAGCCGGTCATGCCAGCCCCGCTCGATCTCGTCTAGCAGGCCAGTGAGGTCCAGCGGGGTGGTGTTGGAGCTGCGGGTATCCCGGGCCAGGGCAAGCAGTTCCTCGATGGTCTGCTCAAGTCGGTCCGCAGCGGCGATTCCGGCGGTGATGGCTTGCCGAAGGTCCTGTCCTGGCCGGTCCAGCGCCGCTTCGAGTCGGAGCCGCAATCCGGTCAGCGGAGTGCGGAGCTGGTGAGAGGCGTCGGCGGAGAAGGACCGCTCGCGAGCGAGCATATTGTCGAGGCGCCCGGCGGTGCTGTTCAGCGCCGTGCCGACGGAGTCGATCTCGGGAATGTCCACCGGTTCGGTTCGGACGCTGAAGTCACCGTCTCCGAGGCGGCGCGCCGCATCGGAGAGCTCCTCGAGCGGGCGGGCCAGCCGCCGGGCTTGGCGGCGGGCGACCAACCAGACCGCGCCAATGGCCAGGCTGGCCAAGCCGAGCATAGCCAGCCACACCAGCGCGACCTGCCTCTGGACGGCGCTGCGCGGGCTGGCGGCGCGCACGGCGCCGATCAGATCGCTGTCATGGGTCACCGGCACGGATACGACCAGATCACCGTCGATGTCCCCGGTGCTGATCTCGCCGCGCAGGGCGCGCTGAACCAGTGCATCCCCACCCTGCGGCCCGGTGCCGACGATGCGCAGGCCGCGGTCCACATAGACCGCCAGGTGGGTTCCATCCTTGGGGTCCTGAAGATCGGTCGGCAGGTTTCCACGAAGCACGTCTGCGGTGACGGCCGCGGCGGTGGCGTCGGCTACCCGAAGCAGCTTCGTTCGCTCGTCGGACACAAAGTACTTCCATACGCCGGCGGCTAGCGGAACCCCGAACAGACCGATGGCAAGCACCGCGGCGAGCACGGCAAGACCGACGATTCGAGTCCGCACGAGCCCCTTCCCCTCTCATCCGATGCTCGACTCTGCAAGCTAACCGAACCTTGGGCCAGGTGGCGGCCCCAGGGGTACCACGGTCGGTCCCGGCACGGACCAGGCCGGGTCCGACCAAGCTGGGCTCGCCGGTAGGGTCGCGCAATGGCGACGCGGCTGATACACAGCGGGGGAAGTCGGTGACCATCCGGCACGGCATAACCCGGTGGCTCGGCACGTCGGTCATCGGGCTGGTGCTTGTCCTCAGCGGTTGTACGGCGGGCCAGCCTGTCGACTCCCCGCTTCCCGATAATGCACCTCCCGGCGCCCCGCCCCCTTCGAACCAGGCCGGCCCGCTACCGCCGGGCTGCGCCAGCACGGCGACCAAAACCGAACAGGCGGCAACAGCCCTGGCGCAGGTCCAGCCCGGCACCACCGTGTGCTTGAGCGGCGACGGCCTCAGAGACGCCGAGCTGGAGGTGACGTCCTCGGGTACACCACAACAGCCGATCACGATCGTCGGCGACGGTGCGACCATACGCAGCCTGCGGGTCAAGGCTGATTACGTCGTCATCCAGGGCCTGACGCTCAAAGATGGGGATGGC
>DASYIL010000014.1:0-7096 GCA_035997545.1 Pseudonocardiaceae bacterium | reverse complement strand
GACCACCCAGGCCTGCCCGTTGGTGAGGTCGGCCAGCGGCAGGTTGGTCGTGTATCCGCCGTCGCTGAACGCGACCACGAACTCCGCGGCAGTGACCACGTCAGCGAGCAAAGTGTCCACCGACACCCCCTCCCACCGAGTGTCGAACTTCGACCAACTGGTCACGCAATGCACATCAACCGAAACCGATTCCCGAGGCAGCCCCTGGAACTCCGCCCAACTCCAACAGCGCACCTCATCGACCTGCCCCTGCACCCGGAAGTCCCAGCTGCTTGGCGACGTACGCGGCGTCGGACCAGCCGACAGCACCGGGAACCCCGCACCGACGTCGTACTGCCCCGGCGGCAACCGGCCAGGCGGAGCATCACGGCGCCGCCGGGTGAACCCGCGAGACACGAACGACACGCCCGCACCCCCTCCCCTCAGCAGTCACTCGCGACCCAGCCAGCATGACCGCCCATCGGTGCATTCACCAGACCCGGCCCGGAGGCGGAGTGATGGCCGCGACTCGGCAGCCCCTCGTCGATACCGGCCCCGGACTCCCGCGCGAACCGCGGCCCGGCATTGTTCGTCTCCGCGGGCCGAGCCCGTGGTTGAATACGCCCCTCCGAGGCCGGTCCGGAACGCCCGCGCGGCTGCCATCGTCGTCGGGTGCCGGTGGCGGGGACGACCGACCTCGTCGGCGGCGTCCAGACCCGCACCCGGAGAAACCATGACCGCGACCGTCGACTCGATCACCCTCCCCTCCGGGGAGACGACGTCAGCCCTGGGCCAGGGCACCTGGCACTTCGCCGAGCGGCCCGAGCGCCGGGCGTCGGAGATCGCGTCGTTGCGCCTCGGTATCGACCTGGGGATGACCGTCATCGACACCGCCGAGATGTACGCCGACGGTGCGGCCGAGGTGCTGGTGGGCGAGGCCATCGCCGGCCGCCGCGACGACGTATTCCTGGTGAGCAAGGTGCTGCCGCGCCACGCGACCCGCCGGGGCACGGTGCTGGCCTGCCAGGCGAGCCTGCGCCGGCTCGGCACGGACCACCTCGACCTGTACCTGCTGCACTGGCGCGGTCCGATTCCGCTGGAGGAGACTCTGGCCGGCTTCGCGGACCTGGTCGCGGCCGGGCTCGTGCGCTACTGGGGCGTGAGCAACTTCGACACCCCGGACATGGCCGAGCTGGAGCTCCTACCGGGCGGTGGCGCCGTCGCGACGGACCAGGTCCTGTACAACCTGGCCCGGCGCGGCCCGGAGTACGACCTCCTGCCGTGGTGCCGCGCCCACAGCATCCCGCTCATGGCGTACTCGCCCATGGAGCAGGGACGGATCCTGCGCCACCGCGCGCTAGTCGACGTCGCACGCCGCCACCAGGCCACACCGGCTCAGGTGGCCTTGGCATGGGTGCTGCGCTCTGAGGACGTCAACGCGATCCCGCGGGCCGGCACGCCGGAGGACGTGCGGGAGAACGCTGCCGCACTCAACCTGCAGCTCACGACGGCCGACTTCATCGTCCTCGACGCGGCGTTCCCGCCGCCCCGACACAGGGTGCCGCTCGAGGTGCTCTGACCGCCGTCAGAGCCCACCGTCGCTACCCGTCAGCAAGGTCCTGGGCGGTCGTGTCGGCCAGGAACCGCTCGTTCAACTGGGGGAGCGGCTCCCGCACGGACCCGGACCTGTACAGCGGCGCGCGGCCCCGAGACCAGCGGGACTTCTCAGGTGAGCACCCGCTCGACGGCGGCGAGGACGGGGCCCGGCCGGGCAGCAACCGGGATGCCGTGAACAAAAACGCTCGGCGTCCCGGCGATGCCGCGCGCGACCGCACGCTCGGTGACGAACGGCGGCCACGGCAGGTAGGTGCCCTTGCGGATCGTCTCCGCGAACTTCGGGTCGGTGATGCCGATCTCCTGGCCGAGCTCGACGAGCTGTCCGTCGGTCAGGCCGGGCCCGCCCTCGGGGGGCTGGTACTCGAACAGCATTCGGGCGTACTCGTGGAACATTCCCGCATCCGAGGCCGCCGCCGAGGCTGCGGCCGCCCGAGTCGAGTACCCGGTGGTTGATACCGCGTCGAGGAAGTTCATCGGATGGCGAACGAAGCTGATGACCCGGTCCTCCAACAGCTTGTCCAGGGTCGGCGCGGCCATCAGCTCGAACTGCCTGCAGAACGGGCACTGGAAGTCGATGTAGGCCTCGACGTCCACCGGACCGGTGCCCACCACGATGCCGTCCCCGGAGAGGGTGGCGCCGCGCGGGACGGGAACCGGTGGGGCGGCAGCTCGATTCGCGTTCATGCTGACGATGCTGCCCACGGGAGGCCTCCCAGGCCTCGGTCCGGCGGCGCAAGGTGTGCCGTGTCCGTTCGTCCTGCGGGGTCCGGCCGCGGTCGCTCAGCCTACCCCAAGCGCCGTAGCAGCGGCTCGTACGACCCAACAGGCTTCCCTCAACCACCTATTCGCGATGCGCAGCCGCGAGTATGTCTTGCCGCGCCCGCTCCAATAGGTCGCCCATGTCACGGAGGTTCGGGTCGAGTTCCCCAGCGCGGGGGGCGATCTGCTGGAGCATCGCCACCGTGGCAAGCGCTAGCTGAACGGCCTCGTCGGCACGGTCGTCCCCCAGCAGCGATTCGATCTCCCAGGCAAGGCTGGCAAGTGTGTCGTCGTCGGTGTGGGGTGCCAGGTAACCCTTGAGACCCGCCGGGAACGGAGTACGCGCACGCAATTCACGCAAAGCTTTCACGACCGCTGATTCGGCGCTGAACCAGTCGAACAGCCCGATAAGAATGAAAAGCCGCGCTACCAGCCGCGGTCGGCCGGGGTGGCTGTCCAGCCACCCGAGCAGTGCTTCCTCGCCGCCTAGGTGGTCGACGATCTGCGACAGTCTCGCCACGATCCCGGTGGGTAGTTGCGCATGGAATGGCATGACGCGCGCCACCTGCTCGGCGAGAGTTGCTTGACCCTGCGGGTCCAACCTGCCCGTGACGAAAGCCTTGGTCAGCGTACGGTCCAGATGAAAGTTGGCCATCGGTGCTCTCCTGACAGTCGGCGATCGGCTTCACAGTAGGCGCCCACAGGCCCATCGGCTTGCCCTATGCCTCTTATCCTCAGTGATCTTGTTCCGAGGCTACTTGCTACTGAGGCTGGCTACTAAGTTGATCGCCGTGGCCAGGATGCCGGTGCCGAATAGGTAGGACAGCAGGGCGTGCCGCAGGGCTGTTCGACGAATCTCGTTGGAGCTTAGGGCGGTGTCCGAAACCTGGAACGTCATGCCGACTGTGAAAGCGAGGTAGGCGAAGTCGCTGTACCGCGGCTGATTTTCGTCGTTAAAGTCCACTCCCCCGTCTGGGCCGAGGTAGTACAGCCGTGCGTACCGCAAAGCGAACACGGTATGCACTACCGCCCAGGATAGGACGATCGATGTCAGGCTCAGCCCGACCTGCAGCACCTCCCACGCACCCTGACTCCGAGCGGCATGCGCGAGGACCAAACCCACGGCCACCAGGCTTGCGAGAGCCGCCGTCAGGACTAGGAGATCGGCTAGAGCCCGTGTCGGGTCCGTGTACTCCGCCCACTGTGCGGTCTGCTCGGCATCCCGCGGCCAGATCATCATCCAGATCCAAGTCAGGTACACCACCGTCGCGGTGTCCCAGCCGACCAGCAGCCCGAGCTCCAGCGAGCTGTGCAGGGTGACCGGGACCGCCGCGATGAGTCCGGCGAGCGCCGCGACGATCACCTCGGTCCGGGCCGAGGGCTTGCGGCCGGACAAGACCTCACCTGCACGATGGGGCTTCGCGTTCACATCGCCATCATGCTCGTCGTCGACGATTCAGATCACCGCTGCCGGGCAGCAAGATGGTGCGGACCCGGCCTGACGAAGCAGGTGGACCTCGCGTCGGCGAGTTCGAGTTCCGCCCCGCCCCGTGAGGTGAAGACGCTGACCGGATAGAGGCGAACCTGGCCGACGATGTACTCGCCGCGCGGATTGGCTTGCCCAGACCCGGGGTTCGAGTGAATGCCGCACGCGACTGGTGTGACTTCCATCACCCGGCTTGCCTATCCGACAGCATTCTACTGCGCGACGCTCACCATCTCGGGGGATCCCCGACGTCTTGGTGCACGGGCGCCACGGCCTCGCCGGGCCATCGCTGACCGCCTGGCAGCTCACGCAGGCCTGACCAGACGCCCACCTTCACCTCGTCGGCACCGGACACACCGGCCACCAAGTCCCGGCACTGCGGCTCTTGCCTCCACTACCCATATGCTGCGTGCTCAGAGAATAGAGTGCCCCGGGGCTGGGCTCGAGAGTGCCTCACTGCGCTACCGTCTCGTAAGTGGACTTCGACGTCACCATCGAGATCCCCAAGGGTCAGCGCAACAAGTACGAGATGGACCACAAGACCCGCCGCATCAGACTGGACCGCACCCTGTTCACTGCCACCCAGTACCCGGCTGACTACGGCTTCATCGAGGACAGTCTCGGTGCGGACGGCGACCCCCTGGACGCGCTGGTACTGGTGCAAGAACCCACCTTCCCCGGCTGCCTGATCCGCTGCCGGACGATCGGCATGTTCCGCATGCGTGACGAGAAGGGTGGCGACGACAAGGTGCTCTGCGTGCCCACCGACGATCTCCGGATGGAGCACCTGCGCGACATTCAGCACCTCGACGAGTTCTACAAGCTGGAGATCCAGCACTTCTTCGAGGTGTACAAGGCGCTGGAGCCCGGCAAGAGCGTCAAGGGTGCCTACTGGGTGGGCCGAAACGAGGCGGAGAAAGAGATCCGCATCTCCTGGGACCGAGCCCGCGATGCAGGCGGGCACAGCGACCTGCAGCCCGATCCTGGACCCTGACGGTTAGCTGGGGTGAGATCCTGTCCGACACAGAAGGCGCGACCCGCCTCAAGACCACAAGGGGCGACACTCAGGAACTGCTGGGGAATGGCCGTGCGACTTGACCTCGAAAGACAGGTGACACCGGGGCCCGATTGGCAAGCCGAGTCTTGTCCTGTCAGGCCGAAGCTACCGACCGCTGCTCCGCCCGAGGATGACCCGTGGCATGCAAACGGCGGGTTCCGATGGCGAGGAGGGGTTGTGGTCACCACGACGATCCCGGAGGCAGGCAGGATAGGGCTCCCGATGCTCGGGCCCCTGACCATCGTGACCTGGCAACCCGCGCCAGATGTGGCGGTCATGCGCGTTGCAGGCGAGGTTGACCTGTTCACCGCGCCATCGTTCCAGGACACCGTGCATCAGCAGCTGGGTCGACCGCTGCTGGTCCTGGTCATTGACCTGAGCCCGGTCACCTTCTTCGGAGCCAGCGGACTCACCGTGCTGGTCGCCGCCCATGAGCTGGCGGAGCAGCGCGCGATCGCGCTGCGTCTAGTCTGCGAGACGCGCACCGTTACTCGGCTGTTGGCAATGGTCGGTCTCGACGAGACGTTCGAGACTTACACCAACCTCGGTACGGCGCTCACCACCGGGTAAGTGGCGCCCGCACCCGGACGACCGAGCTGATCGCTAGTCTGCGCGGCTGCCCGATCAGCGAGATCGCCAAGCTGGGCCACACTGCACGCCTGGCACGGCGAGTTACCGGCGACTCGTTGGCGCGAGCGTCAGGCCTGGTCCAGCCAAGGGAAGAGCACCTCCTGCACGATGAGCAGGGTGGCGGCGGCAATCGGAATGGCCACCAGTGCGCCGATGACTCCGTAGATCACTCCGCCAAGTAACACCGCCACGACGGTGATAACCGCGGGTACGTCCACGACCCTGCCGATGATCTTGGGGAATAGCAGGTAGTCCTCCAGTAACCGGTAGACCACGAAGAACCCCGCGGTGGCCAGCGCGACCGGCACGGAGACGGTCAGTGCGACGAGGCAGACGATGACTCCGGCTATGGTGGAGCCGATGACCGGGACCAGATCCAGCAGCGCGACCATGATCGCCAGCAGCAACGGATAGGGCACCCCGAATATCATGAGCCAGACGAAGGTGAGGAATCCCGCGATCAGGGAGACGATCACGTTGCCCAATACATAGGCCCCCACTTGGGCGAAGATCCGATCACCGATGAGGATCACTCTAGGTCTGCGGGACTTAGGCACCAGCCTGTATAGCGTGCTACGCAGCTGCGGAAAGGAGGCCAGGAAGTACACCGTCAGCACGATGACCGCGACGGTACTGACCAGCGCGTTGAAGACGATCGCCCCCGCGCCGAGGACTCCGTTGACAATCCTTGAGGTGCCTACGTTGAACGTCTGGTCCAGGCTCTGCAGCAGGTGGAACCGCGCATTGAGTTTCCCGACGACGGAGTTGTGGTCCTGCAAGGCCTGCAGATAGGCGGGTGCCCGGGAGGCGAACGCGGTGCCCTGAGCAACCAGGGGCGGGATCACCGCGGCGAAGAAGCCGAGGATCAAACCGAGGGCCCCTACGCTCACCAGGATCACCGAAGCTCGCCGGGGCAGTCCGTGCCGAACGAGCCACGCCACGGCGGGTTCGAGACCGATCGCGATGAACAGAGCCAGGCCGATGAGCACTAGGGCATGCCCCGCTACCAAGATCAGTTCGATGGCTCCGGCGACGACTGCGACGCCCGCTGCCGCGGCCATGCCAATCAGGAACGGAGATCTGGAACTGACCGGCGTGTCCGGCCGCTGCACCGGAGAGTCCCTGCTCGCGGAGCGCGCGGCAACCTGCTCTGCCTCGGCCACGGTATCCGCACTCTCGGTGTGGGGTTGGGCAGCTGACCTGTTGTCCCCGGCTGCCGGAGATGTGATGCGTGTACTGGGGTTTCCGTCGGATGGCGGTCCCATCGTCCCTCCTGCCATTCGGCCACCCGCGCCTCACGACCCGGCTCAGGGTCTTGGTGCCGTTGGCATCCATCGTGCGCCCCGGCCGCCGCGGAGTCCTCGGCCTTTGGGCGCAGACCACCCCCCACATGGTTCACCTCCGAGGCCGGGTAGAGCGGCGGGTTGGCCGGACCGGCCACGGGTATCCGAATCACGACGTCGGATCCGACGCGGCGGCCGGCGCCGCGCGCTGGCCTGCCCTGTCGGAAGGAATCGGTGCGTCCGCCTCGTGCCCGGGGGTCGGTGCAGCTGGCCTCGGCCACGCCG
>DASYIL010000013.1:0-4337 GCA_035997545.1 Pseudonocardiaceae bacterium | reverse complement strand
GCGAACACGCCCGGAAAGACGTTGCCCGGTACATCGAATTCCGCTACAATACTCAACGTCTCCACTCGGGGCTCGGCTACAAGACCCCCAACGAGGTCTACACCGAGTACCTGAACCGACAGCTCGCAGCATGAAATAGCCCACTAAACAGCTGTCCGGAAAACGCGGGGCCGCCCAAGCACACCGGAAAATCTCGTCTGCTTCCCGCCTACGCAACAGACCCGGCGCACTGCGTCGCCGAACCTTCCAGATCCTGTTCTCTAAGGACTGGTCGCACGGCGTGGAACCGGCGGTGGACGCCGCGCTGATCGGCCGTTACTACGAGCGCTTCGCCGACCACGCGGTAGCAATTGCCCGCCAGGTCAGTTACTTCGTCACCGGCCTGGCGCCCGAACAGTGATGCGGTGCGCAGCAATTGCACACCGCCACTGTGGCGAGACGAAACCGGCCCGGGTGCATCTCCATCTTCAAGACGGCCTTCGTGCCATCCCGTCGACAGTCGCTGGAGTCCGAGCTCCGTCATAGCGACCAAACGGGCCTACCGTGGAGGTTTGCGACGACTCGGTGAATTATCCCTTGATTGCTGGGTCGTCGTCGGTGGCTGGTCCTGGCCGGGTCGCCGCTGGAACCGTCTGGGTCTGGACCGCGAGTGGGTCTCGGGCGGTCAGAGGGTTGGACACGGTGGCTAGGGGTATGTGTGGTTTGGGTACCACCATGGTCGGCGCTACTGGGGGAGATGGTTGATGGTGTTGGGAGGTTTGGCACGGCTGGGGGTGGGCCTGGCGTTGACTTCCCCTGCCCGGGTTTTGCGTGGGGCTGGCGTAATGGTGCGCACAGCGGTTGATGTTGCTGGTGAGGCCGCCATCGTCGGTGTCAGCGTGGCCAGCGTTGGTGCACGGGCGAGCACTGAGGCTGCGCGGTCGGTTACGGGTGTGGTGCGGCGGGTCGTCGCGGTGGGTGCACAGCACTGGCAGGAAGGGCAGCGCTTTCACCTCCCGTTGCGTGTCCCTGATGCTCGCACTGGGCGTGAGGCGCAGCAGGTGATCAAGAAGGTCGTCGCTGGAGTGTTGGAGCATCCCGATGTTTTGGTCGCTTATTGGGATGGGGGCTTGGGGCGGCTGGTAGTGCAGGTGGCCGAGAACGCGGTCACTGACCGGGTGGTGGAGGCGGCCACCTCGTTGGCGGTCAAGCATGGCCTGGCCTCCACGGCAGAGGAGGCCGAGGAGGTTCCTCACCCAGGTGATGTGGGAGAGGTTCGCGCGGCGGCGGTCGCTCTGGCTTTGGACGCGGCGGGCCTAGCGGGAGCCTTGACAGCTCGGATGGTGGGGCTGCGGCGTCCCCCACAGACGGTAACTGCAGCCCTGACGCTGTTGCGGGAGGACCCTCGACTGCGCTCGGTGCTGCGTTCCCAACTGGGCAACACCACCGCGGATCTCGTGCTGGCTGTCGCGAACGCGGCCGTGTACAGCGTCGATCAGTCACCGACCGAGCTGGTGTTGGATGCGGCTCTGCGGGCGGCGCAGCTGGCTGAAGCGGTGGCAAGGGTCGCGGCCTTCGACGCTGCCCACGACCAGTTGTGTGTGCCCGAGCGGACCAGCTCAACCTCCACTGCACCCGTTCGTCGTCCTGCTCCAGTCGATCCTGTCGGCGACTACGCGGTGAGAGCCGTCACCGGAAGCGTGCTCGGCGCGGCGGCGACGTTGCTGTTCAAAAGAAACCTCCAGGAGGCCAGCGCGGCGGTGACGGCTGGTTCCCCCAAGCCCGCCCGATACGGTTGGGCCGCGTACCAGGCGGGGTTGGGATGTGCCCTGGCCTGGGAGGGTGTCTTGGTACGCGACGGCGAACGTTTGCGGTTGCTGCAAGTCGTGGACACTGTGGTGGTGCATTCCAGCGCCCTTCGAGGTACCGGGCGCACCGTGGCCGACGCCAACTCCAACGTCGCTCACTGGAGCCAAGACCGGTTATGGCGGGCCGCCGAAGGGGCATTGCGCGCGACCATACCGAGCGAAACTGAGCTGCGCCTGCGCCCGGTGCCTGATGGCCACGAGACCGGCACGGGCCTGATGATCGCTTCAGTCCAGGGTCAAGACGTTGGCACGGTACTGGTTAGTCATGAGCCTGACCCGCTGGCGGGGGCCGTGTTGGACGCCGCTCGGCGGGCTGGTCTGCGCGTGGTGGTGGTTGGTGATTCCGCCGTAGGCGATCACGTGGGACTGGCAGACGAAATTATCGGCTCAGACCGGGGTATGTCGCAGATAGTGAGCGCGCTGCAGGACGACGGCCACGTGGTGCTCACGATCGCCCGGCTGGATACCGAAAGACAGGACGTTGGTGGATTCTTCGCGGTGACCGATCCGGATGTGGTGGCCGGGCTGTTGCGCGCAGACCTCGCCGTAACGCTGGCCGACGAGGGCAGCGCGGTGCTGTGGGCGGCGGACCTGGTGTGTGCGCGTGGTCTGGTCGGCGTGTGGCGGTTGCTGCAGGCTGTGCCCGCGGCACGAAAGGCGGGACAGCACGCCATGACCTACGGCCAGGCTAGCGCGGCGCTGTCCGGGCTGCTGGTGATCACCGGAGGGCAGCGACGGTGGGCAAACCTGTTGTCCCCGTTGCCCAGCATCAGCCCGGTCAACCTTGCTGCGGCGGCAGCGTTGCTGTCGGGGTGGGGCTTCGCGCTGGGCGTCGCGACTATTACCGCACCAACCCCTCGCCCCCAGATCCTCTGGCACGCCCTGACCCCAGATGAAGTGCTGCGCCGTCTGACCAACGATTCAAAGCAAGTCCCGGATCCCAGGCCAGGACCAGCGGAGCAACGACGTCGCCTCGTCCGCACGGTGTCCCGACTGCCTGGTGCCGCGCCGATAAGGTTGTCGCTGCGACTAGCCGATGCGGTGCGCGTCGAGCTCAACGACCCGCTCACCCCGATCCTCGCGGTGGGTGCGGGGGCATCGGCGATCCTGGGGTCCACTGTGGATGCTTTGTTGGTCCTAGGCGCCATGGCGGTCAACGCCGTGGTCGGTGGTGTCCAGCGGCTGCGCGCCGAGAGCGCCCTCGCGTCATTGACCGCGACCCAGAAGCAGAAGGCCCGGCGGGTGCTCACCGCCAGCAACGAGTCCGAGGGGCGCAATGGGACCGAAGTCATCGACGCCGCCCAGCTGGCCCAGGGTGATGTGATCGAGTTGGGTGTCGGGGATGTGGTGCCCGCCGATGCCCGGGTGCTGGAACTGAGCGGCCTGGAGGTTGACGAGTCCGCACTGACCGGTGAATCCCTGCCTGTGGCTAAACAGGTAGCGGCGGCGTCTCCCAGAGCGTCCATCGCCGACCGTCGGTGCATTGTTTTTGAGGGCACCACGGTGGTCGCCGGTCAGGCCAGGGCGGTCGTGGTGAATACCGGGGAGCACACCGAGACCGGGCGAGCGGTCACCCTGGCCTCCCGCACCCCACCAGCGGCGGGTGTTCAGGCCCGGCTGCGGGAACTGACCAGCAAGGCGCTGCCGCTCACCCTGGCCGGCGGCGCCGCGGTGACCGGCTTGTCGCTGCTGCGGGGCCGGCCGATACGCCAGGCCATCGGTGGTGGCGTCGCAGTCGCGGTGGCTGCGGTGCCTGAGGGGCTCCCGCTGGTGGCCACAGTCGCCCAGATGGCGGCTGCCCGGCGGTTGAGCCGGCGCGGCGTCCTGGTGCGCACCGCACGCACGTTGGAAGCCCTCGGGCGGGTGGACACGGTGTGCTTCGACAAAACCGGTACCCTGACCCAGAACCGGCTACGGGTGGTCCGGGTCGCCACCGTGGACGGCATCGTGCACCCCCCCACGGAGCCCGAGGCGCGCGCCGTGCTCCAGACCGCGGCGTGCGCCTGCCCCCAAGACGAACATGAGTCGGGCAAGCACTCGCATGCCACCGACGAGGCGGTCCTGGCCGCCGCCCCACCCGACCCCGACTGGGCACAGGTCAGCGGCCAGCCCTTCGAAACCAACCGCGGGTACGCCGCAGCCATCGGCACATCTGGCAACACAACCCTGTTGGCGGTCAAGGGCGCACCCGAGGTCATCCTGCCCTGCTGCCCGGCTGTGGAACCGGCCCTCGTAGCGGTCGCGGAAAACCTGGCAGGCGACGGGTTGCGGGTGCTCGCCGTCGCGCAACGCCGCATCGAACCATCCCAAGCCCCCCAGACCGTGGACGAGCCCTTGGGTGACTTGGAATTGGTGGGATTCCTCGCCTTGGCCGACAGCCCCCGCCCCAGCTCCGCCCCCCTGGTAACGGGCCTGCGCGACTCCGGGGTCAGCCCAGTCATGCTCACCGGTGACCACCCGCAGACCGCGTTGGCCATCGCCATCACCCTG
>DASYIL010000012.1:0-2965 GCA_035997545.1 Pseudonocardiaceae bacterium | reverse complement strand
CGACCCGATCCGGATCGCAACCACAGACCGTAGTACTGGCTGGCTGCGGGCGGCGCTGGGGGCAGATGCCCGGCGTGTGGCGTTCTGTGATAGCAGCCAGTGGTACCGGCATCCGGTGCGGACGCTGGCGGCCGTGTGCCGCACCGTGCAGGCGCCGAGCCCGGACGGGCACCGGCTGCGGATGATCGAAGAACCGTTGTGGTCCGCTCGCACCGCGCAGGAGAGCAAGGAGTGGGCTCGGTACGAGTCGCTGGTCAACGCCGCGCTCTCCTCAGCCAATGCCACGCTTCTGTGCACCTACGACACCCGCATCGTTGATCCCGATATCGTGGCCCAAGTGGCCCGGACCCACCCCGAGTTGGTGGTCAACGGAGGCGGCCAGCCCAGCCCGAGCTACGCCGACCCGGCGGTGTTCAGCGCCGAATGTGACAGGTCCCCTCTGCCTGAGCCGCCGCCCCCGGCCCTGTGGCTGAGGTTTCGCCGAGTGGATCAGCTGGTCACCTTGCGCGATTTCGTGAACTCCCATGCCACCCGGGCTGGAGCGACTGCCCAGCACATTGAGCAGTTTGTGCAGGCGGTCGACGAGGTGGCGACCAACGCGATCGAACACGGCGGTGGATCGAGCGTGCTGCGGATCTGGACTGACCGGCAGACGATGTCGTGCGAGATCAGCGACACCGGTGCTGGACTGCGCGATCCCTTGGCCGGGCACCTGCCCCCCAGCCCCTTCGCTACGCGCGGACGTGGGCTGTGGTTGGCTCGACAGTTCTGCGATCTCGTCGAATTGCGCACCGACCCGGCAGGCACGACCGTACGGCTGCATCTGAGCCTGCCTGGACGGTGAGACTGCACCACCTGCGGCCAGGCCGCACCCGGCGTCAGGATGAGTTCTTCAGGGCGTCCGGCACGTTGTCGGCGAAGGTGAAGTGCTCCCCCAGTCCGGTGGCCGCCAGCGCTAGGTTGGCGGTCCGGGAGTGGCACACTAGCCGCAGGTCGCGGTCTTCTTGGGTAGCGAATTCGTTGGCCTCGAACAGCGCGGTCAGCCCAGCAGATCCCAGGAACCGCACACCATCAAGGTGTACCACCACGATCTGGGCAACGGTCAGCTGCTCGGTCAAGAACGCGGCCAGTTCCGGCGCAGTCAGCGCGTCGATCTCGCCCGCGACGGTGACCACACGAGCGTCGGGACCGTGCTCGGCCACCTGCAGACCCAGGATATCGGTCGGGAAATCACTGCTCACACCCCGCACGATACAACGTTGGTTTTGGTTACAGACAGGCGCCGCGCGGCCGGTCAAGGTTGCTGATTGGTGCTATTTAGTCGGTGTGCGGCAGCCTGGACGGGCAGCACAGCCAGATCGTCGTGATTGTTGCAGGCCATCCAGTGGGGAGCGAGTGCGCCGGCGGCACGGGGTGCCCACGTCTCCTGGTGACCCACCACCCTCGCGCCTGGCCCTGGGGCCCATCCTGGAGCTGAGGTCCGCCGGAGGCCCTCGTCTTTTGTCGTCAGGGGTTTGGGAGTCCGATAATCGGGCATATCTGGCGGTGGGGAAGGGCGGCCTGTTGAGCACTGTCGACACTCAGCAGTAAGGCGAAGCATTGACCCACCAGGCGTTGCTGTACGGCTCGGAGAAAGAGTTCGTGGCCGGCACTGTCCCGATCATTCAGGATGGCTTGGACCGCGGCGACTCGATCCGGATCGTGACAACAGTCCGTAATGCTGGCTGGCTGCGGAGGGCGCTGGGGGCGGATGCCCGGCGGGTGGTGTTCGGCGATAACAGTGAGTGGTATCGGCATCCGGTGCGGGCGCTGGCAGCGGTGAACCGCTCTGTGCGGGTGGCGGTCGCGGGCGAGCAGCAGCTGCGGATGATCGGAGAGCCGTTGTGGACGGCCCGCACGGGGCAGGAGAGCAGGGAGCTGGCTCGACACGAGTCGCTTGTCAACGTCGTGCTTGCCGGGGCCAACGTCGCGTTGGTGTGCACCTATGACACTCGCGTCGTGGATGCCGAGGTCGTGGCCCAGGTGGCCCGTACTCATCCCGAGCTCGCCGTTGACGGCGGCACCCGGCCGAGCTCGAGCTACACCGACCCGGCGGTGTTCAGCGCCGAATGTGACAAGTCGCCCTTGCCCGCGCCGCCTCCCTGGGCCGTGGAGCTGCCGTTCAACCGACTGGGTCAAATGGCTACCTTGCGCGCGTTCATCACCTCCTACGCCACCTGGGCCGGAGCGACCACGCAGGAGTTCGAGCAATTCCTGCATGCGGTCGACGAGGTTGTGACCAACGCGATCGAGCACGGCGGTGGATCGGGCGTGCTGCGGATCTGGACTGACCGGCTGACGATGTCGTGCGAGGTCAGCGACACCGGTGCAGGACTGCGCGACCCCTTGGCCGGGCACCTGCCGCCTCCCCCCGGCCGTGTGGGCGGACTCGGGCTGTGGTTGGCCCGCTACTTCAGCGACCTCGTCGAACTGCGCACCGACCCGGCGGGCACGATCGTACGGCTGCATCTGGCGCTGTGCTGACGACGGAGACGGCACCGCCTCGCTACCAGATCGGCATGCCGGAGATGGCGCGGGCGATCACGAGTTGCTGGATTTGCTCGGTGCCTTCGAAGATGTCGTAGATCTTGCAGTGGATGGCCATCATCCCGGTGGATATAAGCTAAGAGCAGTGCTGACCAGGGAAAACTTGCTCGCCGCTTCTCGTCGGTACCGGTGCCTTCCCGACCTCGGACGGCCTGGAGACGGCCTGGATGGTTCGGAACCACCGCGCGGATGGGCTCTTCATCCCGAACGCGGACGCGACGGGCCCGGCCAAATGCCAGCTTGTGCGAGCACGTGCTTCCGGAGCTGCTATTTCGTTTCGTTGAGTGCTGAGCTGTGACAGCTGTGCGCAGACCGGTCCGCTCCGCCTGGACGGGAGCGCCATCCCGTCGACCTAGCAACGCCCGATCACGTCGGGGAT
>DASYIL010000011.1:0-23120 GCA_035997545.1 Pseudonocardiaceae bacterium | reverse complement strand
AGGCGTCGTCTGGTACGGGGCACTGGGGCTGCTGGGCGGGTGACCCGCGGCGGCCCGGTTGCGGTCCTGCTCGCGGGCGCAGTGCCTGCCGCTGAGCCGTAATCAGCATCGCGTCCCGCTTGAGGCACCGCTACCCGCCTTGGCTGAGGCTGACGCCGTTCTCGGCCGAGGTTCGACCTTCACAGAAAGGAAATCACCATGACCGGACCAATTTCCCGCAATCGCTTGCTCGGATCACTGAAGGAGGCGGCCAGCTGGCCGGGGGCAGACCGGAACACGGTAATGACCCTGGCCACCGCGCTGGTAGCGGCACGCGCCGACGCGGAGGGGAGTAGCTACTTCCAGGACCTGTCCGAGCGGAACCCCGCCGATGCCACGGCGCAAGCTCTAGCCGGCTTCTTCCAGGTCCGCGCAGGCCATGACGTGGCCGCGGCGATAACCAAGCTGGACAAGGCCGCGACCATGGACCTCGGCCTGCCACAGTACTTCCGCGGCCTTGCCCTGGCGGAGCTGCCGCGCGGCGCAGCCCGGTCCGAGGCGGGGCTTGCTGCCGCGGATACTGGGCGGGCGGACCAGGTGATCGCCGACCTGGAGGTCGTGCTTGCGGCGCGTGACCAGTTCCCGGTCGGGTTGCTCCGCGCCGCGTACCAGGGGCTCGCCCGTGCCTACCTGGTGCTCGGGCGGCAGCAGCAGGCGGCCGAGGCGCTGCGACGGTCAGGCCTCGGACCGGCCGCGACGGACCGGCCGCCGATGTTCACGAGTTTCTCGGTGACTGCGCGGGACGGGATGCGGTTGTCCGCGCCGGCCGCGCTCAGTCCTGCGCCGGACGTGCACGTCGCCCAGTCCTATGACTTCGGCGACTTCGCGTTCATCCAGACAAGCGCGGGAGTCGTCGCCATCGACGCGGGTACCAGCCCGGACCGCGTGCGGGCCGCAATGGCCGATCTTGGCCTGAAGGACCATGCGCCTGTCAGTCACCTCATCCTCACGCACGCTCACTTCGACCACATCGGCGGGACCGCAGCCGTGCGTGGCCCGGACACCCAGGTCATCGCCTCCGCAGGATTCCCTGCCGAGGCGGAGCGGCAGCGCCACTGGAGCGTCCCCCGCTACTTGACCGGAACCGGTGCCAGCCCGGCCTCCGACGTGAAGCCGGACCGGCTGATCAGCGAGCGGACGTCTCTTGTCGTCGGCGACACCGAGTTCGTGCTGATTCCGGTCAGGGGTGGCGAGACGCCAGACGCGCTGATGGTGCACCTGCCCGCCAGCGGGCTGCTGTTCACCGGGGACGTGATGATGCCCTACCTCGGCGTCCCGTTCACCGCCGAGGGTTCGCCGGAAGGACTGCTGGAAACACTGCGGTACATCCGCGAGCTGGCCCCCCGGCAGCTCATCGAGGGTCACACGACGCTGACCGAGAACTTCACCATCGAGACCCTGACGGGCCTGGAGCCGGCTCTCACCGAGCTGCACGAGTTCGCGCTTGCCAGGATCGGCGAGAACATGCCGCTACCGAACATCCTGGACCTTGGCTATCTGCCAGCCTTGCTGCAGGATCACCCCGCCGCGGTCGTGCCGTACCTGGTCAGTCGTGATGACTTCATCGCCAGGCTCTATCACCAGCGCACCGGATACTGGCAGCCAGACGGACAGGGACTTGACCCGCGGAGCCAGGAAGAAAGAGCGGCAGCTCTCGACCTGCTCGCCGGGGAAAAGGCGGACGCTTTCGTCACCGCCGCTGCCACCCTTGCCGGTCAGGGCGACCTAGCTCTCGCGCTGGAAATCCTCGCTCCGGGCCTGCTCCGGCATCCCGACAGCAGCGAGCTAGCTGAGCTCCGGCAAGCGGTTGTGGTCCGGCTGATGGAGCAGCGCCAGTTTTTGGATCCGTTCGGCTTCCTGGTTTACGCGGAACTGGCTGGCGCGGAGCTCTCCCCGGTCCGATAGCGGCAGCGCCGCGCGGATATGCCTCACCGCCGCCGGCGAGAACCTGCGCGGGCGCACCCGCGCGTCCACCGCTGCCAGCACGGGCGAGGTGACACGCATATTCGTCTCGGTGCCCGCCGCGTAGCCCAACACCACCGCACGGCCACCGCGCGCCAGGCCGCCACCGCCTGGCCCGTGAGGCCCCGAGCGCATAATGACGACGTCGACGCCGCCAGGAGCAAGCTGGCCAAGACCGTCAGCGAGGCTCTCACGCTCGATGTTGCCAATGCCGACCTGGACTTAGGCTGCGGCTGGGGAATGCCGACCAAGCGCGACGCCTCGTAGCCGCCGCGCTCAGTGGCCTGTATAGCCTTCATCGATTACCTTCGTGGGAGAAGGGGGCGCGGAATGAGCGCGAGGCGCTCGCGCTCGGCGGGGGATCTGCCCGGGAGTGCCGGGAAGCGCAAGAATCGAGCCACATAAGCGTACACCTTACGCTTCTGTCATCAGGTACTCTGGTCCTCGTGTCTGATCCTGCTACCGAGCGCTACGCAGCGGCCCCAGCGCCGGTGTCCTTGCAGCGTGTGCAGTCGTTCCTGAACACCCGCTCCGCAGGCCGCCCAGCCGAGCCCGACCTCTTGGCGAGTCCCGCATCAGCGAATAGTTGGCTGCGCACACTCGAGTGGCCCACCACGCACCGATTGACCACGGACGACCTGACGCCTCTCCGCGAGCTGCGCGAAGCCCTCCAAGCACAACTCGAAGCCGGCCGAGATACCCAGGAGACGGCGCACCAGTCGCACCTGGCACACCACCTCGAGAAGCTCCGCTGGAGGGTGACGCTGAAGGACGGTCAGCTCGCTCTCTCAGCCGAAGGCGCCGGCTGGCACCAGATCGCCGGCGCTTTGATAAGCGACATCTTGGTCGCCCAACAGCACGAGCTGTGGCCCCGCCTTAAAGCATGCCGGAATCCCCCCTGCTCGGTGATTTTCTACGACAGCTCGAAGAACCAGTCCCGGGTGTGGCACAACACCTCGGTCTGCGGCAACCTCATCAACCTGCGCGCCTCTCGAGCTCGCCGACGCGAACCGGCTTCGTAGCGGCACCGCCTGCGGAGTTTCCAGCATCGATGGTGCCTGCCGGCGACTCTCGAAGGCTTCGTCGGGCGTGACCGGCAAATGGCCCTGTCTGTTGTCCCGTGGACAGTTTTCACCACGAAGGTGAGAAGCCGTTTCAGCCATGGCCTCCGGCAGGTGCCGACCCGGCACCTGGCCAATAGGTGGACCACCGGAACAGTGCCGCCATCCCGGCAGAGCGCGCGGCCCGAGCCAATCCGGTCCACCGGCCGCCGACGGCCGATCAGCCAGCTCGCTGGGCCCGGACAACCTGAGTTTCGAGCGCCGTTGACAGAAGTGCAGTGACGTTGCGGAGCCCGCTGCCAGTTTCCTGCCGCACATTCGAAACAGGGGACTTGCTGTTAACGCCTCTCCATGCGACCGAACGGACGCTCGGCATTCCCGGAAAAGGAGATCACAGTGAACATCGCCCGAGCCGCACAGCACGCAAGGCTGCGCCTCATCATCCCGGCCCTGGCCGTGGCCATCGCCGCCCTGACCATCCCCCTCAGCCAGATCGCCTCCGCCCAGGCGACGACTCGCGCCACCCCCAGCGGCGGGCCCAAGCCCACCATCGTGCTCGAGCACGGGGCCTGAGCCGACAGCGCCAGCTGGGACGCCGTCATCCAGCGGCTGCAAGCCGACGGCTACACCGTCTACGCGCCGCCGAACCCACTGCAGGGACTGACCTACGACTCCGCGTTCCTGGCCGATTTCCTGCACAGCATCTCCGGGCCCATCGTGCTGGTCGGCCACTCCTACGGCGGGGATGTCATCACCAACGCCGCCACCGGCGACACCCAGGTCAAGGCGCTGGTCTACGTGGACGCCTTCGCCCCCGCCCAGAACCAGACCCTCGCGCAGCTCCTCGCCGCCTATCCCGGATCGTGCGCCGCGCCGCAGAACCTCACCGTATGGCCGGTGCTGTCCGCGCAAGGCTGGACTAGCTGGCCGGCTGGCGAGCAGGCACTGATCGCCAACCTCAGCCTCGTCCCGGTCGAGGGCAGACCGCACAACATCCGCCTGGACCCACCCCGACGACGCCAGCATGCCCTGCTGGACTTCCTGGCCAGCAAGCTGATCCGGCGGAAGAGTCAGCAGGTGTGGCCATCGGAGGCCACCGTGCCACGGCGAGCCAGAAGGAGGAGGAGTGAGCAATCCGCTTGAAGCTGTCTTCGAGCGCTGGAGCCGGCTGGCCGCCGTCTCGGCGCGCCTGGTCCAGGGCGGCGCCCGGCGGACTCTGACGGGTCGGCAGGTTGTGCTCGCGCCAGACTCTCAACGAGATCTGAACGGAGCCTCGCCGTGGGAGTCTTGATCGCTGTCGTGGTCGTTGTCGTGCTGGTGGCGCTGCTGGGGTTCGGGCTGGCGGTGCGGATCGTCAGGCAGTACGAGCAGGGGGTGCTGTTCCGGCTGGGCCGGCTGCGGGGCTCGCGGGCACCGGGGTTCAACCTGATCATCCCCGTAGTCGACGTGCTGCGCCGGGTGTCGCTGCGGATCGTCACGATGCCGATCCAGTCCCAGGGCATCATCACCCGCGACAATGTCAGCGTCGATGTCTCCGCGGTCGCCCACTACAAGGTGGTCGACGCGGTGAAGTCGGTGGTGGCGATCGAGAACGTCCGCGCGGCCCTCGACCAGATCGCCCAGACCACGCTGCGGAAGGTGGTCGGCCAGCACACCCTGGACCAGACCAGACGCTGTCCGAAACCGACCAGATCAACCTGGACATCCGCAAGATCCTCGAGGTCATCACGGCCGAGTGGGGCGTGGAGGTGACCCTAGTGGAGCTGAAGGACATCCAGCTGCCCGACAGCATGCAGCGCGCCATGGCCCGCCAGGCCGAGGCCGAGCGGGAAAAGCGCACCAAGATCATCAACGCCGGGGGCGAGTCGCTGGCCGCCGCCGCGCTGGGGCAGGCCTCCGACACCATGATGGCCCACCCGCTCGCCCTGGAGCTGCGCAACCTGCAGAGCCTAGTCGAGATCGGCGTGGACAAGAACACACCGTGGTCTTCCCCGCCCCGCTGATGAGCACCATCACCGAGCTCGGCTCGTTCCTGGCCAGCGAGCACGCCGCCGCGACCCGCGCCCTACCGCCCCGCAGCAACACGAACACGCTGCCGGCCGCGCCCAGCGGGGCCGCCGATACGGCGCCATGAGTACCTCAGCACTACCACCGACGGGTTGCCGTAGAGGGGCCGCTGGAGCAGGCCGGCCAGGTCCGCGGGAATCGCCGCTGTCGCCGTGCCTCCGAGGATGGCTGACTGGGTAGTGTCGCCAGCACGACCTGTGCGCGGTGACGCTCGGCTCAGGCAGTCTCGGGCTGGTCCACACCCGGGACGAAAAGGAGCCGACGGTTGACCGCTGTCTTCCGGACGGCCAGCGCCTCGGCATATTCGGGTGAGTGGTACCACCTATGGAGCTGTTCCATGCTCGGGAACTCGACCACGATGATCTGCTGCCCCTCCGGGTGCGGCGGCGCCCAGTCACCCTCGGCGACCTCCGGGATGGCCCTGCGCACGAGGTACCGGCCCCCGTACTGGGCGATGGCGCGGGCTGCGATCTCCCCGTAACGCTGCCACTGGGCAGCGTCTAGGACTTCTACCTGCGAAATCATGTATGCCGTCAGGTGCATCCACCTCCGCGCTGGGGCAGCGCCGATCCCCGACCGCCGCCGTGGTCCGCTTTGGCTGCCGGCTCCCTCCCACCATGGAGCACGGCCCTTTAGGAAGGTATCCGCAACCTGACGCCGACCGTGCGGTCATGTTCCGGATACCTGCCTGCGGACTTGCGGACGGAAACCAGATATCCCTGCCAGGCCTCGGCGTCTAGCAGGTGGCCCAGGCTCACGGTATCGCCGCGCTGACCTCACCGGTGGCATCCGCAATGTCAATGTGCAGTCACGTTACGGATACCCCCGCTGCGGCCTTGCTCGGCAAGATGGTCACAAGACACGACCACGAAGGGACCCCCGAGATGAACGCGCGACCGAATATCGTTCTCATCCACGGCGCATGGGCCGACGGCTCTTGCTGGAGCGGCGTCATCGAGCGCTTGCAGGCCGACGGCTACCACGTCACCGCACCCCAGTTCCCATTGACCGCACTGGCCGATGACGTTGCCCGGCTGCGCCAGGTGCTGGACCTCCAGGACGGCCCCGCCATCGTCGCCGGGCATTCCTACGGCGGCCAGGTCATGACCGCCCTTGGCGCGGATGCCCCTAACGTCGCCAGCCTGGTCTACATCGCCGCGTTCGGGCTTGACCAGGGTGAATCGCTGGGCGGGCTGTTGTCGCAGGGACCAGTGACCCCGGCGCTGGCACACCTGTTCACCGACGAGCAGGGCTTCGGCTGGCTGTCCGAGGACGACTTCGTCAATCACTTCGCCGCTGATGTCGATCCGGTCAGGGCAAGGGTAATGTACGCCGTGCAGCAGCCGCTGGCCGCGTCCGCCTTCGGGGACGTGATGGGCGTTCCGGCCTGGAAAACGCTGCCGTCCTGGTACCTGGTCGCGGCCGACGACGAGGCGATCCCGCCGGCCGCCGAGCGGCAGTTCGCCGCTCGCATGGGCGCCACCACCATCGAGATCCCGTCCAGCCATGTCCCGATGGTCTCCCACCCCGGTGACGTGGCCCAGCTCATCGAGACGGCGGCCGAAGCCGTGCTGGCCACGAGCTAGACCGGCTCACTCACTCGCGGCATGACAAGTCCGTCAATCTGAAGGAGGAGAGATGAACGACCAGCGAGACCTCGAGGGTCTCAGTGCCCTGGTTACCGGGGCCACCTCGGGCATCGGCAAGGCAGCGGCCGAAGAGCTCGGCCGGCGTGGCGCCGAGATCGTCGTGCACGGGCGCGACGCCTACCGCGGGTCCGCAGTGGTCGACACGATCACCGCGGAGGGCGGCCAGGCCCGCTTCGTGGCGGCCGACCTCACCGACCCGGCCCAGCTGGACCACCTCGTCGACCAGGCCGGCCCGGTCGACGTGCTGGTCAACAACGCCGGCTTCTCCTGGTTCGGGCCGACCAGGGACCTGGACGTGGCGACCTTCGACCGGCTCTTCGCCGCCAACGTCCGGGCGGCGTACTTCCTGGTCGCTGCGCTGGCCCCGAAGATGGCCGCCCGGGGAAGCGGCAGCATCATCAGCCTCGGGAGTATGGCCGGCCAGATCGGCCTGGCCGGCGGGGCTGCCTACGGCGCGACCAAGGCGACCCTGGCGGCCATGACCCGTTCCTGGGCGGCCGAGTTCAGTCCCTCAGGTATCCGGGTCAATGCCATCGCTGCCGGGCCGGTCCTGACCAACGCGGCCGCCCCCGACCGCATCGAGGCACTCGGCGCCACGACCCTGCTGGCCCGGCCCGCCCAGCCCGGCGAGATCGCCAGCGTGATCGCCTTCCTCGCCTCGCCCAAGGCCAGCTACATCACCGGCGCGGTCATCGCCGCTGACGGCGGCCGTACCGCCATCTGACCCCGGCGCCTCCGGCACGTGAGCTCCCGCGCGGTCCGCGCCAGGCCCTCCGGACGCCCGCATAGCCGGCGCCGCTTGTGAAAGGAATACCGATATGAGCAATTCGCTGCTCGCCATCGCGATTGACTGCGCCGACGCCCCTGTTCTGGCCAGGTTCTGGGCCGATGTCGTCGGGCGGCAAGTTGCCGAAGACTCCACTTCTGAGCACGCGGTCCTGCTCGCCAGCGACGGGGACACCAGCGGGCCTGTGGGTGCCGAATAGGTCATCCATATGAGGCGACCTGGGCATATTCGTGGATCAGTCCGCCGAGCCGGTCGTGGCATCGGAGGCCAAGGCCGGGTGGTGATGCGGCCATGATTGCCGGTCGTGGTGGACGAGTTGTCGCGTCGGCTGGTGCCCAATGAATTATGGGCGCTGTAGATGAACTGGGCAGTCGGGACTGATCGACTGGTCCAGCGCCGTCGTCGATGGCCTTGCTCTGCAAATATGCCAGGGTCACCTGCGCTATCAGCTGTGGTGCCGACCTGACTGTCCGGGTCGCCGTGCAGGTCACCCAGGCCGCGCTGCCCGGGATGATCGAGCGCGGCTGGGGCCGGATCGTCAACACCACCAGCGGGGTCACCCTGGGCAAGCCGGAGCGCACCTCCTACGGTGGCGCCAAGGCCGCCCTGGAGTTCTGCTCCCGGGCCTGGGCTGGCGAGCTGGCCACCACCGGGGTCACCGTCAACTCCGTCGCCCCCGGGCCCACCGAGACCGCGCTGTTCCGGGAGGACAACCCGCACGGGTCGGCCGGCGAGGCCCGCTACCTCGCGGGCGTCCCGGTCGGCCGGTTCGGCCAGCCCCATGAGATCGCGGCGGCCATCGCCTTCCTGCTCTCCGAGGACGCCGGCTTCATCACCGGCCAGACGCTGCGGGTGGACGGCGGCGGCAGCATCGGGGCGGCCTGACATGCCCGACCTTCGCCGAACTGCCCGACCGAGATCGCCGCCCAATACCCGCACACCTCCCGGCCCATCCAGGTCAACGGCCGGCGCCTGCACTACATCGACGAAGGGTTGATAGCGATGTTGTTCACCGGGTCACAGTGTCCATCGCAGCCGGTCACCGAGCTAGGAGTGAAATGAGCGACACCGAATTCTTGATCAAGCGCTTTCCCCACGAGGTGGTGCGTATCGACGTTCCTTTGAAGGGAACTTTCGATCAGGCCACCCAGCTCTACGAGAGCATCGCCCCCCAGAAGGACTTCGCGAGGGTGCATCAGCTCGTCGACGCCCAGGCGTCATGGGATCAGGTGCTCGAACAAGTCGCCGAAAACGCTCCTCACGGGTTCATGATCTACTGGCGGCTTCCCGACACTCCGCTCATGCGACTGGCCGGCGACGACTACCCATTTCATCGGCTACCTCATGGGTAATCACACTGTCGCGCAACGCATGTTCCACTACGATCCGGCGATGATGCTGCATGCTCCATTGCGGACTGTTATCTACGATCGCGGAGACGGATCGCGATTCGCGACAGACATCCCGAGCTCCATCTTCGCCAGCTACGGAGATCCGAGGATCACCGAAGTCGATCGCGACCTGGACAGACGGCTCGCCCATCTCCTGGAACTCCTCGACGCCCCGGTACCCGAGGAGCTGAGGTAGGGACGGGACACCATGGGCGGGGGTTTGTGACTCCTCCGTAAAGACGGTCGCGCCGGGAGACTCATCCCTGCCCGCGGCGGCACTGTTGCATTAAGGCGAAGGGTGCCCTCGCCACGCACCAAAGCAGGAGGGCGCACCCCAGGTACCCTGGAGAACCGTAACAAACCGGGCATTCGAAGGCCCTGCTGCGTGGCTTCTGGGTCTGCCGGTGGATCAGCTCCGGTGGACCGATCGCTTAATGCAACAGTGCCGCCAGGGGTCGTTCCACGACGAGTCGACTACCCCTCCGACCCCGCCGCCAGCCCCGGTGATCAGATACGCCGGTGTGGTGGTCATCGAAAGCCTTACGTGTCACGTGAATTCCGCTGTCAGATGACGTTGACGTCGTGCATCGACTAACCCGTCGCTCCGCTGGTGTAGGTGTCACTCGTGGTCGTCGGGGTCGCTTCGAGCGCGAGGATGTCGTCGGCTGTGCTACGCATTCCGGTGATGCCTGCCCGGCTCACGACCGATTTGTCGCGGGCTGGTCCATTGCCAGTTGCGGGGGTGCGTCGCCGCCGAGCAGGGTGATCAGCCGGGCGAGGAGCGCGTCGAGCTCGCGGCCGACGTCGGCGATCTCAGGGTTGTGGTAGCTGGCGAATAGCAGGCTGGGCTGGTCGACAGCGAGTTTGGTGTCGCCGTCGGGGTCGGCGTACAGGAGGGTCCGCAGTGGTGCGTGCAGCATGACCGAGGGGTCGTGGCGGAACATGCGTTCGGCGATGGTGTGGTTGCCCATCAGGTATTGCGTGGCCTTCCATAAGGACGGCGATCCGGCCATCGCGGCGGTGATGTCGCTGCGGTAGTAGCGCATGAACCCGTGCGGAGCATTGATCTCGGCCAGCTCCAACGTTGCTTGCCAGGAGGCCATTTGGAAAAAGCGGGCAAAATCGACCTCCGGGACGAGGATTTCGTACTGCTCGCGGGCCTTGTCATAAAGCCGGGGCAGCGTGACAACGAGCCGCCGGGTGGGGTGGTCGATGGCGGTGGTGTGGGTCGTCATGGCTGTACCTGTTCGTCGCCGCAGCGGATCAGTTCGATGTCGTGGATGTCAAGGGTGATGGATGGCAGGTTGAGGTTGACGGTGTTGTCGGGGTTCCGGCGAAAGACTCGGCGACGGGTGGCGACCAGCAAGCCATCGAAGGTCTTGTAGCGGCTGGTGTAGTGGCCGACGAGGGTGCTGCCGTTGACTTCGGTGATGTAGTCCATGCGGCGTTGCATTCCAAGTGTATCGAAATAGAACACCTGGTCGGGATTGTGCGTGGCGATCTCGGGTGGGAAGCGCACCTGCAGGCGCCGCCAGGTCTGGCCGGCCTCGCGCCACGGTTCGATTTCGCGGACCTGCACATCCGGATAGGTGAACAGGAATGGGGTGGTGAAGTAGTTCCAGCACGCGTAACCCAGGAAGTAGCCGAGGTGCCGGGCGTCCCAGGCGCTGTTGCGCAGCATTCCCGTGAAGCTGGCGCGTGCGGGGGCGAGGGTTTCGACCGGTTGGCCGTCAAGGGTTTCCATGGTAACGCTGTCGGTGGCGGCGTCAAAGACCATCCGCTGGTCGGGGCGGGTGAACGGGCTGAACACGATGTGCTCTCTGACCGTGTCCAGAGTCAGGATCTGGTCGAAGGTCTTGTCCGGTGGCCAGCCTTTCATCGCCCAGATCGGGCCGCCGATGGAGATGTCGATTCTCAAGGCGCGCAGGGTTTTCCACAGTTCCTGGCCGCCGGTCGTGGCGATTGCCAGGTCGAGGAGATCGTCAGTCATGGGCCAAATTCCTTCTCCCCCGAGAGGGTTTCAGTATACGTGCTCAGCCCGCCTCCGGTGTGGCGGCCAGGTCCGTAGACGATGTCCACGGCGGCCTGTTCGAGGGAGATGCCGTGCTCGTTGATCAAGGTGAGGAACGCGTCGGTGGCGGTCGCCATGACATGGTTGATGTATTCGCAGCTGTGAGCGTCAAGCGGCTGGACGCTGAGGTCCCACACCACGTGCAGCGTGGTGCGCCCGAGGGGGCTGAACACGGCAATGTGGTCCGGCGGGCAGCAACGCTGATATTCCGTGATAGCTGGTATTTCTCGATGAGTTCCAGGGAGCCGGCGACGATGTCACGCGGATCCAGCGCCGCGATCGGCGCCAGGTCGGGCGCCTCGACGAGATCTTTCAGCGCGCCACCGATCTGCAGCGGGAAGCACACCGCGCCGCTGCCAACGATGACGCTGCGTACCCGTCCCGGGTTCTGACCGGCGGCGAACAACGCGGCGGTGGTCCCGACGTCGGGCCCGAAGACATGCGGGGACTCGATGTCCCACTGGTTCATCAGGCGCACGAAGGAACGCACCCATCGTCTGGGGTGTGAGTAGCTCGTCACGGCGCGGGGAACCACCGAACCCCGGAAGATCAATCGCGACGAGGTTCGCCTGTTCACAGAGCACCGACCAGGTGCTTTCGAAGGCGTACAGGGCTCTCGGGCCACGGGCAGGTCAGGATCAGCGTCTCGTCGCGATCTCCGTCGCTCTTGGCCACGCGAACGTCGACGCCGTCGACGGGCTGATACCCGGGGGCGATGGTATTCACGTGGAGCTCCTCACAGCAGCGGGCTGATGCGACCACGTGCCGCGCCGTTCGGGTCTGCAGATCAGTCTCGGGCGCCAGGTCCCTTCGCCCCCACCTATCCAGGGTATCAGCGGGACGATCGGCTTGTCTGCGACGACGAGTGTGTCGAGGAATAGTGGACCAGACATGGCAACTCCGTTCACAATGCTGTGGACGCGCGGGTGGGGTTTGACGGCTGTGGTGCGTTCAGTCCCGGATCAGCCTGTAGGCAGGAAAGAACGTCATCTGTGGTGCAGCGTCACCGACTTGTTGGGTGGCCGGGACGAGCTTTTCACGGGCGAATGTCTCGAATTGCTCCTGTGATTGCACTATGTTCACCACCCGCCAGCCGTTCTCGGTCGGTCCGGCGAGGTGCATGAACAATCCCTCGGGGAGCTTCCTTCCGGAACGGCGAACCGGCTTTCCGACCACGGACCGAGCAAAAGAGCCTGGTCGTCGCGGTCCTCGCTCTCGGCGAAGCGGATGGCCAACCCGTCGATGGTCCGGAACGGCGGCTGGATGGATCCATCTAATCAGGTGCTCACAGGTGTGACTCCTCAATGCTTGTGGGGTGCACTTTCGGCGAGTTCGTCCTGGCGAGTGTCATTCGTGCGGTCCACGGTCGCATCCGCCTGTGGACAGTGCGAGTGACCGCAGAGATGGCGCCCAGCGCGCACGATCAGCCCGGATCCCGGCGTCGCCACCGGCTGCCCTACCTGGGCGAGTGCGACCCGTTGACCGATGCGGTGATCCGTGCCAGCGAAACCACCGCGGTGCGCTACGAACGCGATCGGCCTGCTGTCACCAACCTGATGCCGGGTACACCTAATGGGGCGGTTTCGGTGATAAGCCCAGCTCATTACCCGCATGGGCACCGTCACGTGATCGCGACCGAGCAGGCATGGGTTGCTCGGCCGCCAGTCGACGCACCGCCGCGAGCACCTCTTGCTGCTGTCGCCTGGAACCTGCTGACCACCGGCGCGCTTAACGATCCAGGTGCGGTCACCCTGTCCAAAAAACAACCAAGAACAACTCCGCCGCCGTGCCATCCACCAGCTCGAAGCCCTTGGCTACCAGGTCACCGCCAAACCCCGCGAAGGAGTACGGTTGGGAGCGAGTGGCGAAGGCGTCCAGCTTGCGCTGCCCCGGGCCGGAGGCGAAAGCCCCCGCTGGACACCAGACCGACCCTCCCCTGCACCACACGAGCATTCCCATACCCGAAGATCAACAGACTGATCGCCACGTCGATTATTCAGGGCAGCATAAAGTAAATTTTCACCAAAAACTTGGCGTGTAGGCGTTGCTGCGGTAGCGGCTCGAAGGCGTGTTGCAGCTGGCAGGTACGCAAACCGTCCAGCCAGCCGGAAGCGCAGATGGGCGTTGGCCCTGACGACATGTGCCGGTTGCGAGACCACCCTAGACGGTCATGGCCGTCATCACCGAGCGACCGCCCCTACCCCCGTTCACGCTGGACACCGCGTTGGAGAAGGTGCAGGCCGCCGAAGACGCCTGGAATACCAGGGATCCCGCACGTGTCGCTGGGGCCTACACTCTCGACTCGGTCTGGCGGAACCGGGACACCTTCCTCACCGGTCGGGAGGAGATCGTCGCGTTCCTGGCCGCCAAGTCGGCCCGTGAGCTCGACTATAGCTTGCGCATGAACCTGTGGGCGTTCCGGGAGAACAGGATTGCAGTACGATTCCAGTACGAATGCCACGATGCCGAGGGCCAATGGTATCGCAGCTACGGCAATGAGCAGTGGGAATTCGACGAGCACGGGCTGATGTGTCGACGGGAGGCCAGTATCAACGACGTCCGGATCGAGGAATCTCAGCGGCGGATCTTCGGGCCCCGCCCGGTCCAGGAGCACGGACAGGAGTTCCCCCCTTCAATAAGCGCGGCCCGCACAAGGCGCTCGACCAGTACAAACGTCACCGTCGGTGTCAACTCGACTTGGTCTCAATGTAGCACCGCCCTGTCACCAAGGTCAGGCTGAGCGCTCCGGTCGGGCTGCACAGCCAAAAGAATGAGGCGTTACGCTGAAAGGGGAATTATTGTGGCGAGAAACCGCATTGCACATACCGTCTGGGAGACGGACTGCTCAAAGGTGGTGGCATCGTCACTTTTGACGCCTCAAGGATCGGCGACTACCCAGCGTCCTGGGCCTCCCGATTTGCCCGCAGGGATTGAAAGGCGGATGGGGAACCGGGCTCGCGATGCGGGCACCACGGCCCTGACCACCAGTGGGGACGGGTAGGGCTAACGGCCATTCTGGGCCGGGCTTGATAGGTCGGCGGGTCGAGCGTGAGGCATTGAATCGGCTGCTGGGTGCGGTGCGCGCAGGCCGGAGCCGGGTACTGATCCTCCGGGGTGAGCCCGGGGTGGGCAAGACGGCGCTGTTGGACTACCTGGTCGATCAAGCGTTGGGCTGCCGTGTCGCGCGCGCCACGGGTGTGCAGTCGGAAATGGAGTTCGCATTCGCCGGCTTGCATCAGTTGTGCGCGCCGATGCTGGATCGTCTCGGGCGTCTCCCGGTCCCGCAGCGCGATGCGCTGCGCACGGCCTTCGGCGTGAGTGACGGGTCGGCGCCGGATCGGTTCTTGGTGGCCTTGGCCGTGCTGAGCCTGTTGTCCGAGGTGGCCGAGGAGCAGCCGCTGATCTGCCTGGTGGATGACGAGCAGTGGCTCGATCGAGCCTCGGCGCAGGTCCTTGCGTTCGTTGCTCGCCGGCTGGTGGCGGAATCGGTCGGCTTGGTCTTTGCGGTCCGCGTTGCCAGCGACGACGTGGCGGGGTTGCCGGAGCTGGTGATCGAGGGCTTGCGGCAGGGCGATGCGGGAACGTTGCTGGACTCGGTGCTCACTGGGCCACTGGACCCGCGGATCCGCGACCGCCTTGTCGCCGAGACGCGCGGCAACCCGCTGGCGCTGTTGGAGCTGCCGCGGGGCTTGACGCCGGCGGAGCTGGCGGGCGGGTTCGGTCTCGCCGGCGCGGTGCCACTGTCGGGGCGGCTCGAGGAGGCGTTCCAGCGGCGGCTGGCCGCTCTTCCTGCCGAGACCTGGCGCCTGATGGTGGTCGCGGCGGCCGATCCGGTCGGCGAACCGCTGCTGGTGTGGCGAGCAGCCGAGCGGCTCGGGATCGCAGCGAAGGCTGCGACCCCGGCGGCAGAGGCCGGCCTGCTCGAGTTCGGGGCCCGGGTGCTGTTTCGTCATCCGCTGGTGCGCTCGGCGGCCTACCGCTCGGCGTCGCTTCAGGAAAGACAGGACGTGCACCGCGCCCTGGCGGAGGTCACCGATCCGGAGATCGATCCCGACCGCCGCGCCTGGCATCGGGCCCAGGCCGCGCCCGGGCCCGACGAGGACGTCGCCGAGGAGCTTGAGCGCTCGGCTGGCCGAGCGCAGGCCCGCGGGGGCTTGGCCGCGGCGGCCGCGTTCCTCGAACGCGCCGCGATGCTCACACCCGAACCCGTTCGCCGTGCCCAGCGCCTGCTCGCGGTGGCTAGGGCGAAGCGCGATGCCGGCGCGCTCGACGCGGCACTGGGGCTGCTGGTCGCGGTCGAGGCGGGCCCGCCTGACGCCCTGCAGGCCGCCGAAGTGGAGCACTTGCGCGGGCAGATCGCCTTTGACCAGCGACGCGGCAGCGACGCTGCCCGGCTCCTCCTCAGCGCAGCTAGAGGGCTCGGGCCGCTCAACGCCGACTTGGCGCGCGAGACGCACGTGGAGGCGCTCGGGGCCGCACTGTGGGCCGGCGATCTGGACAGACCCGGCGGCGTGCTAGAGGCGGCCGAGGCCGCGCGCGGTGCGCCTCCCAGCCCCGAACCGCCGCGTGCGGTCGACGTCCTGCTCGACGCGTTCGCGATGCGGCTCACGGAGGGATACGTAGCGGCGGCGCCGACGCTGACCCGAGCACTCAAGCTGTTCCTTGCCCTCAATGCCGGCACCAACAAGGTCGGCCGCTGGCTCTGGCTCGCCGGTGCCAGAGCCAGCGGCATCATCGCCCTCGAGCTGTGGGACCACGAGTCGTGGCATGCCTTGGCCGGTCGCCAGGCTCAATTTGCTCGCGACACGGGCGCGCTCGTGCAATTGCAGTTCGCGCTCAACTTCCTCGCCAGCACCTACCTTCTCGCTGGCGAGTTGAGCACAGCGGCGCTGCTGATCGAAGAAGATCGCCTGATCGCGGAGGCGACCCGGAACTCCCCCGTTGCCTATACCGCGATGACGCTCGCGGCCTGGCGGGGCCAGGAGGCACGGGCGTTCGAGCTGATCGACGCCACCTTGCAGGAGGCGACCGCACGAGGTCTGGGCAGGTTGGTCAACTTCGCGACCTACGCCAGCTCGGTGCTCCACAACGGCCTTGGTCGCCACGACGCCGCCCGCGACGCCGCTTGGCAAGCATTCGAGCGAGACCAGCTTGGGTACGGACCCTTTGTGGTACCCGAGCTGGCCGAGGCGGCGTTCAGGACCGGTGACGTAGCACTCGTGACGGCCGCACTCGAGTGGCTGTCCGAACGCACGCGCGTGACACCCACCGAGTGGGCGCTGGGGATCGAAGCCCGGGTACAGGCCCTGCTCAGCGAGGGCGACGTCGCCGAGTGTTTCTACCGCGAGTCGATCGCGCGCCTTGGTCGCACCCCCGTCCGCGCGCAGCTCGCCCGCGGTCATCTGCTCTACGGCGAATGGCTCCGACGCGAGCGCCGCCGCGTAGATGCGCGCGAGCAGCTGCGCACGGCCCACGACATGCTGGCGACGATGGGCATCGAGGCGTTCGCCGCCCGGGCCCGCCACGAGCTGCTGGCCACCGGCGAGACCGCCCGCAAACGCGCCGTCGAGACCAGCGTGGAGCTGACCGCCCAAGAGGCCCAGATCGCCCGGCTAGCCAGCGACGGCCTGTCGAACCCGGAAATCGGGGCCCGGCTGTTCATCAGTCCGCGCACGGTCAAGTACCACCTGCGCAAGGTCTTCACCAAGCTCGACATCAGCTCCCGCCACCAGCTGGACCGCGTCCTGCCCGACAACCCGGACACCCTCCGACAGCTCTAGCCCCCTGGTCTAGCCCCGCCGGCCAGGCGGCGCCCCGATCGGCGGGTGCTCGGCCACGACTGACCACCCGCGCTGTCCCTGGCCGATGTCAGCGCGGCCCCCCGACCTGACGATGGCCTGGATGCACTCACCGATCGACAAGTCACTCGTGCGAGCCGGCAGTGGCGTGACGGGTGACGGGACAACCACAAGCAGCTAGGAGCTAGGCCGTGACCACCTGGTTGAACACCCCCCGATGCAGTCCCGGATCATCGACGGGCTGTCCATCCGCTTCGCCGAAAGCGAAGACCGCGACGATCACGCCCTCTTGCTGAGCCCGTGGCCGGAGAGCCAACTGTCCAATAACTCCAGCGCTTTACACGCTTCTGTGCTGCCAGAACCTAACTACGGCAAGCAAAATGCCAGGTAGTCCGACTCCTATCAGGTGGACTTTGAACTGACCACTCGGACTGTCCACAGGCGGATGCGAGCGCGGACTGCGCATGACACTCGCCTGGTGTAGTCGCCCAACGTGCACGGCCACCGGTACCTAGGAGTTACACCTTGAGCACCTGGTTAAAACGGCATCCAGACGCAGTTTCGGACCATCGATGGGTTGACCATCCGCTTCGCCGAGAGCGAGGAGCAAGACGATCACGTGGCCAGCCACAACGGCAGGGTGAGCTGCGTGCTCAGTTGAGCGTGGCGCTCCCGCCCGTCCACGTCGCCGTCGACGGCCCCACCCGACTGACCTATGTCGAAGTCCTGCCCGATGAAACCGGGCCCAGCTGCGCCGGGTTCCTCACCCGCGCCGGGGCCTTCTACGCCGACTACGGCATCACCGTGCAACGCATGATGACCGACAACGCGTTCGCCTACCGGCGCAGCCGCGCCTTCGCCGACGCCGCTACCGGCCTCGGCGCTGTCCAGCGGTTCATCCGCCCACGCTGCCCCTGGACAAACGGGAAGGCCGAACGGTTCAACCGCACCCTCACCGTCGAATGCCTACGCCGCGGCCTATGACTCCAGCGCCGTGTCGCCGCCCTACCGACCTGGCTGCGCGGGTACACCATCACCGACCCCACACCGCACTCGGCGGACACCCACACGTCCACCGCGTCACCAACGTCCACGGCTGTGACAGCCAGTCGGCGAGGCGCCGCCACAGCCTGGCATCGCTGGGAGCACGCGCATATCTCGCCACATCCCCGCCCACCCACCCGGCCGGCCCTCAGCTGGCCACCCGCACTATCCACTGGCGGATGCGAACGTCCCCTCCCCTACTTAACTATCGAAGCGAGGCAGCCGCCGAACCAAAACGATCACAACAGCCGGGAGTGCCCATGCAGGTCCTAGAGGTCCGCAACGCAGAACTCATGGAATCTATCACCAAACAAGCAGCCGAACGAGGCATCACTTACGCCGCCATCGTCGCCCTGATCGGCGCCATCGACAGCTTCACCGTGTCCACCAACCCCGCCGGCGACCCCACCGCACACACCTATTCCAGCTACCCCCTCCCAGCCGAGATGACAGCCACCGGCGAGATCGTCGACGGCAAGCCCCACATCCACGCCGTGATGGCCGTCCAAGGAGACCGGGCCATCGCCGGGCACCTGCACAAGGCGCAAATCGACACTTCTTTCGCCCGCGCCTACGTGATCCCCTCTGAGCACCACGTCGCCGTGCCCGCCAACGAGCAGATTGTGTTCGCAGAGACTCCGGACGGCCCTCCGGGCCGAGGGCGTATCAACGACACGCGAGTGCGGTGAGAATCGCACCTTAAAGCAAGTGAGCTTCTGGACGAAGGGAAAAATTTGACTAGCCGAGTCGACCTGCCCGCAATTCGCGAGCGCGCACCACACCCGGATCGTAAAACCTAACGAGAGAGCGAGTGAATACCCATGTCAACTCAGACGGTATTGACAAAATTCGACGGAGTCCTTGTCACGATTCGTTCCAAGAAGCCATTTTTCGAGGTGACCAAGGCCATCGAGTCGAGCTTGCAGCGTGTCTCGGTCCCAAAGCTGGATGAATACGTGGCGCACGCAGACCGTGAGGGATTGGAAGCCTATGTCGATGAGGTCTCAGCGCCGAGCAAGTTCTCCATCTTCTGGGAAATGGAGCAGGGCCCGACGATGAGACTGGCCGGAATCCCTATCGAGTCCAAGTTCTACCTGGTCGGCAACGCCGTCATCGCCAGAGGTCTGTTCCGGTACACCGCCGCCGCCGGCCTCGGAGCGCCGGTGCGTATCTGCGTCTCCCAGCGCGACGGTGAAGAAACGCGCATCGACTTGGACCAGGTCACCGCCTTCTTCGGCAAATTTCCTGAAACGAGGCCATCAGACGTTCCCAAGCTGCTGGATACAGAGATGGTCAAGGTCTTCGAAGACGCCGCCGCCTAGCGACCACCATGACCGTGTTCAGCTCGGATGATCCAGTCCGGGTGTTTTCAGCGTTACTTGACTCTGGACGCACTCTCATACCGCCGCGCACCCGCTCGGCGCTCCTCGGCCAGGAGATCTACCCGCGAAGTGAGTCGGGACCGATTTCTACAGATCCGCGACCGACAAGAAAGTCATTGCTGTAGTGGGCGCGATCGGTGCGCAGGGCGGCGGTCTGGTCCGGGCGATCCTCGCCGACCCGGCGGGTCCTTTCACAGCGCGGGCGCTGACCCGCAATGCCGACTCGGGCCGGGCGCGTGAACTCGCCTCGCAAGGGGTTGAGGTCATCGAGGCAGACCTCGACGACGAGGCCAGCCTGCGCAAGGCCTTCGATGGCGCATACGGCGCCTATGTGGTCACCAACTTTTGGGCGCAGCGCACACCCGAACAGGAGCAGGCCCGCACCCGCGCCGAGATAGAACTCGACCAGGCCGCCGCGGCGGCCCGCGCCGCCAAGGACGCCGAACTGCGGCACGTGGTGTGGTCCACCCTCGAAGACACCCGACCGCACTTCGCGCGACTCGGGATCGAGGTCCCCAACGCCCTGGGCAACTACAAGGTCCCGCATTTCGACGCCAAGGGCGCGGCGAACGCATCCGTCACCGCGCTGGGAGTGCCGACCACCTTCCTGCAGACCACCATGTACTATGAGGGTTTCTTGCAAGGGGCGGGCCCGCACCGTAACGGCAACGGCGAGCTGGTCCTTTCCATTCCGATGGCTGACAACATGCTTGCGGTCATCGCCGGGGAGGACATCGGGAAGGCCGCGCTCGGTGTCCTCGGCCGCGGCGATGAATTCATCGGCAAGACGGTGAGCATCGCAGGCACCCACGCCACCGGAGAGGAACTCGCCGCGAAGTTCACCGCGGCGCTGGGTGAGAAGGTCGTCTACCAACCGCTGACCACCGACCAGATGCGGGAATCCGGGCAGCCCGGCGCCCTGGAAACCGCGAACATGTTCCAGTTCTATTCCGACGCATCGGAATACTTCACCGGAGTGCGGGACCTCGACCTGGTCCGTAAGCTCAACCCCGAACTTCAAACCCTCGACTCCTGGCTGACCCAGCACAAGAGCGAGATCCCGCTCGACTGAATTCCTGTCCGAATTCCCCGAATCGATTCCGGCGAGATTCGCGCCGTTAACCGCGAGGCGCGAATCTAGGAGGTCAATGATGAGTTACTTAGCGAAGCCTAACGAGCAGCCGCACAGCACCGCCGTCGATCATCCGTCGCGGCGGCTCATCATTCACCTGCCCCGCCCCTACGACGAAGCCAGAGAACTCTACGAAACTCTGGTACCCGAGGTAGACCGGGCTCGATTCGGCCAAATGGCCAACTGGCAAGCAACTCTGGAACTCGCCGAAATCAATCCCCACACGGGTTCATGCGCTACTACCGCAGCGACGTGACCGCAGTCATGGCGGGGTCGCCATCGTTCTGGAAGGCAACCGAGTACCTGATGGCAACCACACCATCGCCGAACGCATGTTCCACCACGACCCCGCCGCCATGCTGCACGCTCCACTGCGCACCCCTCGTGTACGCCGACCCAGACGGCGACACCAAACTCGCCGTCGACCAACCCAGCCTGCTTTTCGCCAGCTACGACAACCCCCTCATCACAACGGTTGGCCACCAACTCGATCATCTCTTGGCTCTGCTGATCATCACCATGGACGGCGACCTCCCCTCAGAACTGCGTCGGGCAGCATCATGATCGCGCGCACACGACCCGGTCATTCCATCGATCTGAAGGCCAGGCACCGCTCGCAGGTCGGGCGGCCCCGAGTAGTGACAGGAGACCGGCTATCGGCCAGCCGGGGGACCTGAGCTGCAATACGTCGGCTCGCGGCGAGCGGCTCCCGCACTCCATCGGGTCGACGACCAAAAGACGATCGAAGAGAGGATCATGACATGAAAGCAGCTACACCACAGGCATCGAACTCGTCGCCGACGGCAGAATCACCGAGCTCTCGGATGGCGGTGTCGACGTGGCCGAAGCGACTCGGCGTCAACGTTTTTACCGCACCCGGCAAGGCCGTCGTCGGTGAGCGGCCCAAGCCATTCGGCGAACCGCTCGGCTGGGATCCGATCACCTCGACGCTGATTTATGGCGAGTACGACGCGGTGCTGGTGGACACCCTAACCACCGTCGCGGAGGCCGAGGCGCTCGCGGATTGGGTTGCGCTGCACCATCGCAACCTCACCACAATCTATGTCACCCATGGACACTTCGATCACTTCTACGGTCTGAGTGTGCTGCTTAGCCGGTTCCCCGGCGCCCGGGCGATAGCGACCCCGAAGTCGGTGGAGGTGATGCATGAGCAGCTGGAAACGGGCATGTTGGATCAGTTCGCCCGGCGATGGTTTCCAGGTCAGCTGGCCGCGCAGATGATGACGGCCGAACCTTACGAGGATGACACCTTCACCCTCGAGGGCCACGAACTGCGCATCATCGAGCAAGGCCGCACCGACACCGTCCACACCACGTCGCTGCACGTTCCCTCCATCGACCTCGTCGTCGGCGGCGACGTGCTGTACAACCAATGCCACATGTTCGTCGGGGATACCACACCCGAGAGCCGGCGTAATTGGATCGAGGCACTGGACCGGCTGGCGGCTCTACACCCGAAAATCGCCGTCGCCGGCCACAAGAAACCGGGTGTACCCGACTTGCCGTCGGCGATCCAGGACACCAAGGGCTACCTCGAAGACTTCGGCCGACTGCAGCAGAGCACGACAACCGACGAAGAACTGTTCAACGAAATGACCAAGCTGTACCCCGACTGGGAATCCAACCAGTCGTGGCTAATGTTCGGTTTCCCCTCATTCCCGAACCCCCAAGGAGGATTAAATGCTGCGCAACGCCGTTCTAGGAACCTGGGAGCTGGTCTCCTACACCGCCCATGACAACCACGGCGGCCCGATCACCTACCCGCTAGGTCCTGATGCGCTGGGCCTGATAATGTATACCGCCGACGGTTACATGTCCGCACAATTGATGCGCCGCGACCGACCAGCCTTCGACCGTCCCGAGGCAGACGGAGGCACGCCCGAACAGGCTGAGGCCGCGGCCGCCGGTTACCTCGCCTACAGCGGTCCATTCACGATGGACGAATCCACCGGCGTCTTGCATCACGAGGTCATGGTGTCGCTGCTCCCCAACTGGCTCAATCAAACCCAGCTACGGCACAGCAAGCTCGACGGAGACCATCTCACATTATCCGCCATCACCGAGCCGACCGACGGTACAGAAACCATCAGCGCACTGGTGTGGAAACGGGCACCCGAACGCCCCACCGAATAACCACCCTGCCGCCCCCGCACGGTCCACAGGCCGATGCGAGCGCCGCCCTCCCTACTTGACAATGGCAGGGAGGCAGCCGCCGAACGGATACGACCACAACACCAAGGAGATCGCCCATGTACGTCCTAGAAGTCCGCAACGCCGAACTCATCGAATCCTCACCAAACAAGCCGTCGACCAAGGCACCACCCACGCCGCCATCATCGCCCTCATCGGCGCCATCGCGCACACCTATTCCAGCTACCCCTTCCCAGCCGAGATGACCGCCACCGGCGAGATCATCGACGAAACCCCTACATCCACGCCGTGATGGCCGTCCAAGGAGACCGGGCCATCGCCGGCCACCTGCACAAGGCGCAAATCGACGACCGCGGCGCAGGTTCTGGACGAACGCGTGTCCTGTACTGATCACTCGGGCTAAGCACAGCCGTTTGAGACCACGCATCGGCCTCAGTCGTGACTTCAACGACCATGATCAGCTTCGACCGCGTTGTTCGCGTACTGCTCGGTGACATGACAAGCGGAGGGCAGCAGCTCATCGAACACTCGCGGATAGGCTGGTGCCCGGTCGGTGCTCACCTCG
>DASYIL010000010.1:0-1883 GCA_035997545.1 Pseudonocardiaceae bacterium | reverse complement strand
GGGCGCACCATCCGAGGTCACCCGAAATTCCAGCCGGCCGTTGTGATGGCTGTTGAGCAACTCGAACCAGCCGCTGCCCGCGCCGCCGCCCGGCTCGACGTTTTTGGCGACGTAAACGCCGTATTCGGTGTCCGATCGTTTCTTGATCCAGGCCTCGATAGTCACGGTGTTGACCTGCAGGCTGGGCGAACTCATGACGGTGGCCGCGCCACTCTGGCCGTCGAAGGCAACGGCGCCCCCAGCCAGCGCGCCCGACTGCCCGAGCGTGTAAATGCCGACGTAGCGGCCGTTGTTGGCGTTGCCCGATGCATCTGCCATGGTGCTGCCGGTCGTTTCATCCATCCGCCAGTAGGCAACCGGATGGTCCGAGAGCACGGTAGCGCTGTAGGTCTTCGATGCGGCCGCCGACTGGGTCGGGCCGCTGCCGCAGGCAGACATTACGAAGACGACAGCCAAAAGAAGAAACTCCCTCCTCACACCTGTTCAAACGGAGAGAGGCGAGGCGCCCTTGCCAGCACGCCTGCGTGACGACCGATCTCGACGCGGGGCACAGTTGTATCCAATTTTCCCGACATACCGTTACACCGGCTCAGCCCACGACAGAATTACGGTTTGACGGACGCGGCTTTCCAGTGGGCGGCGATCCGCTCCGCGGAGAGGGCGGTGGGGTAGATGGCAACCTCCGCGAGTAGGGCATTGCTGAAGAAGCCATCGACCCGGCGGCCGATGTAGATCGGATCCGCATTCTGCGCCGGCGAGACCACGGCTGGGAGCGAACCGTCCAGCTTGCCATCGATGTAGAGCTTGGCGACGACCCCGTCGTAGGTCGCTACCACGTAGTACCAGCGGTTCAAATCCAGCGTTGCCGTGGAAACCAGGACCGGGTCAACGTCGCCGGTGACGCGAAACTCCAGCCGGCCGTTGTTGTGGTTGTTCAGCAGCTCGAACCAGCCGGTGCTCGCGCCGCCACCGCCCACTACGTTCTTGACGACATAAAACCCGTAGTCGGAATGCGCCCGCTTGTTGATCCAGAGCTCAATCGTGACCCAGTTCATCTGGAGGCTGGCCGAGCTTGGCACGCTCATCCCGCCGGTCGCGCCATCGAGCCCGACCGCGGTGCTGCCGTCGGCCGCGAGTGGCCCCGGCTGGCCGAGCATCACGATGCCGTCGTATTGGCCGTTGTTGCCGTTTTTGCTGGCGTCGGTCATGGTGGTGCCGGTGGTCTCGTCCATCCGCCAGTAGGCGGCCGGGGCGTCCGCCCGCACCACGGCGCTGTAGCTTTTCGGCGTGTTCGCCGCCGCCGGTGAGGGAGTGGTGGTGCCGCAGCCGGAAATTGCCAGCGTAACGAGCAAAAAGAGCACGGCTCTAGGCACGCGGGTTCAAACGCCACCGGTCTCGGGCTCCTTGCCAATCTGGGCGACAATCGGATTTGTGGCAGTTCCAGCGAGCCTGGCCCGACTTCACCGCGAGATCCTCTCCTGCACCCGCTGCGTCGAGGCGGGTTACCTCCCGCAGGCCGCCCCCGTCTTGAGTGGGTATGCGGACAACCGCATCATGCTGATTGGCCAGGCGCCGGGGGCGGTCGAGGCAGTCCGCCGGCTCCCCTTCCAGGGGCGGTCGAGGCAGGTCCTCATGGGCTGGTTGACCCGCGCCGGCTTTGCCTCCGAAATGCAGGTCCGACGCCAGGTCTACATGACGTCGGTCACCAAATGCTTCCCCGGCAAGGGCAGCGGCGGTGGAGACCGGCGCCCCAGCCGGGCGGAGGTCGACCTCTGCCGGTCGCATCTGAACCGGCAGCTGGCCCTCATCAAGCCGCAGCTGCTGATCCTGGTGGGCGGGTTGGCCCATGAAAGCTTCCTGCCCGGTCGCTCGCTCAGCGAATT
>DASYIL010000009.1:0-2360 GCA_035997545.1 Pseudonocardiaceae bacterium | reverse complement strand
GTGTTCGATGCGGCCAGTGTTGAGGCGTTGGTTGATCGGTTGGAGCGGGTGTTGGTGGCGATGACCGCTGATCCGGGGCGGCGCTTGTCGTCGTTGGATCTGTTGGATGCCCAGGAACACGCCCGCCTGGATGAAGTGGGCAATCGGGCGGTTCTGGTTGGGCAGGGGTCGGCGCCGGGGCATACTCCGGTGTCGATTCCGGTGTTGTTCGCTGCGCAGGCGGCGCGGACGCCGGAGGCGGTGGCGGTCAGTTTTGAGGGGCTCTCGGTGACCTACCGCGAGCTCGATGAGGCGGCTAACCGGTTGGCGCATCTGTTGGCGGGCCACGGTGTGGGTCCCGGACAGTGTGTGGCGCTGCTGTTCTCGCGTTCGGCGGAGGCGGTCGCGGCGATATTGGCGGTGCTCAAGACCGGGGCGGCCTATCTGCCGATCGATCCGGTGGTGCCCGCGGAGCGGATCGGGTTCATGCTCGGGGATGCCGGCCCGGTCGCGGCGGTGACGACCGCCGATCTGGCTGCCCGCCTGCACAGCTACGGGCTGCTGGTGATCGATGTGAATGATCCCGCGGTGGCGGGTCAGCCTGCCACGGCTCTGCCGGGGCCGGGGCCGGAGGATATCGCGTATTCGATCTACACCTCGGGGACCACCGGTGTGCCCAAGGGAGTGGCGATCGCGCACCGCAATGTCACCCAGATGCTGGAGTCACTGGATGCGCAGATGCCCGCGGCGGGGGTGTGGTCGCAGTGTCACTCGCTGGCGTTCGACTTCTCGGTGTGGGAGATCTGGGGTGCGCTGCTGCGCGGTGGGCGCCTGGTGGTGGTCTCGGAGTCGGTGGCGCGTTCACCCGATGACTTCCACGATTTGCTGGTCGCCGAACAGGTCTCGGTGTTGAGTCGGACGCCGTCGGCGTTTTATGCCTTGCAGACCGTGGATGCGCTGCGCCGCGAGCAGGGCCGCCAGCTGCGTCTTGAGGTTGTCGTGTTCGGCGGTGAAGCCCTTGAGCCGCAGCGTCTTCGGGCATGGCTGCATGACCATCCGGGATCACCGCGGCTGATCAACATGTATGGGATCACCGAGACCACCGTGCATGCCTCGTTCCGGGAGATCACCGCCGCTGATATCGACAGTCATGGCAGTCCGATCGGGGTGCCGTTGGCCCATCTCGGGTTCTTTGTGCTGGATGGCTGGTTGCGCCCGGTGCCGGCCGGGGTCATCGGGGAGTTGTATGTCGCCGGTGCCGGGGTGGGCGTGGGCTATGTAGGCCGCGCCGGACTCACCGCAACGCGGTTTGTGGCGTGCCCGTTCGTCGGCGCGCAAGCGCCAGGACAACGGATGTATCGCACCGGGGATCTGGTGTCATGGGACACCGACGGACAACTGCGCTACCTGGGCCGCGCCGACGAACAAGTCAAAATCCGCGGCTACCGCATCGAACTCGGCGAGGTGCGCGCAGCACTGGCTGAACTGGACGGGGTCACCCAGGCGGTGGTGATCGCCAGCGAGAACCGTCCCGGCGACAAGCGTCTGGTGGGCTATGTCAGCGGGACAGCCGACCCTGCCGAGATACGCGCCCAGCTGGCTGAGCGGTTACCCGACTACATGGTGCCGGCGGTGGTGGTGCTGGCGGCGCTGCCGATGACGGTCAACGGCAAACTCGACACCCGCGCCCTGCCGGCACCCGAATACGCCGACGCCGATCATTATCGCGCTCCGACCAACGCGGTCGAGGAGATCTTGGTCGGCATCTTCGCCCAGGTGCTCGAGATCGAGCCGCCGCAGCTGGTCGGGGTTGACGACTCATTCTTCGAGCTGGGCGGGGATTCGCTTTCCGCGATGCGGGTGATCGCCGCGATCAACAGCGGACTGGATGCCGACCTTGCCGTGCGCACCTTGTTCGACGCGCCCACGATCGCCCACCTGGCGCCACGCATCGGTCGGGATGGGGGTGGGCGTAAGCCGTTGGTGGCCGGTGAGCGTCCCGCGGTGATTCCGCTGTCGTTCGCCCAGTCCAGGTTGTGGTTCCTCAACCGGTTCGAGGGTGGGGCGGCGACCTACAACATGCCGACCGCATTTCGGATCAGCAACGATCTGGATGTCGAGGCGCTGGGTGCGGCCCTCGACGATGTGATCGCCCGCCACGAATCGCTGCGCACCATATTTCCCGACATCGACGGTGCGCCGTTCCAGAAGGTGCTGCCGGCCCGGGCGGGGATGTGGTGGCGAGGGGCCGCGGCGGTGGTGTCGGTGTCGGAGCAGGACCTGCCCGGCGAGTTGATGGCGCTGGTGCGGCATGAGTTTGATTTGTCGACGGAGATTCCGGTCCGGGCGCAGATCTATGCGGTGGGGCCCAAGGAGCATGT
>DASYIL010000008.1:0-2043 GCA_035997545.1 Pseudonocardiaceae bacterium | reverse complement strand
CGACAAGTCATCCCGGGCCACTGATACGGCCTTTTCCATTTTCTCTTCCGCATCGAAGAGAGCCTCGTCGATCATTTGCGCTGCTCCTCCTCATCGCTACGCTCTGCATCGTCGTCAGCGCGGATCATTTGCGCTGCTCCTCCTCATCGCTACACTGCGCATCGTCGTCAGCGCGGATCATGTCTTCCCCTCAGGTGGTGACCAGCGTCCCGATTTTCTCCCCGGCGACCGCTCGGGCGATATTGCCGTCGGTCAGCAGGTTGAACACCAGGATTGGCATGCCATTGTCCATACACAGACTGAACGCGGTGGCGTCGGCTACCCGCAACCCTCGATCGATGACCTCGCGGTGGCTGATCACCGTGAACAGTTCAGCCTCTGGGTTCTCGCGCGGATCCTCGGCGAATACCCCGTCGACCGCCTTTGCCATCAGGACTACCTCGGCACCGATCTCCAAGGCCCGCTGCGCCGCAGTGGTGTCGGTGGAGAAGTAGGGCAGGCCCATGCCAGCGCCGAAGATCACCACCCGACCCTTCTCCAAGTGGCGCACGGCCCGCAAGGGAAGATAGGGCTCGGCAACCTGACCCATCGTGATCGCGGTTTGAACGCGGGTGGCAATGCCTTCCTTCTCGAGGAAGTCCTGCAGCGCGAGGCTATTCATGACGGTGCCGAGCATGCCCATGTAGTCCGAGCGGGTGCGTTCCATGCCGCGCTGCTGTAACTGCGCTCCGCGGAAAAAATTGCCGCCTCCGATCACTACAGCAACCTGCACACCGCCGCGGACCACCTCGGCGATCTGCCGGGCTACCAGTGCGACAACATCGGGATCTAGACCGACCTCGCCGCCACCGAACATCTCGCCACCCAGTTTGAGCAGCACTCGCGAATACTTGGACGACGGGGCGGCCGACACGCCATTGGTGCTCGGCGCCGCTGGCTTCGGAGCCGCCGAGCCCGCAGCTGGGGTTTGCCCGGGCTCCGTCATCAGTCTCCTCGCACGACAGTGCCATCCCAGCAGTGACCCGGCACGGCGCCTACTAATCCTGCCTCATTGCCACGCTCCGGCGCGGGCGGGGTGCACTATTCGACCAGCGGGATCGCTGGCCAACGCCTCGGCCGACGTGCGACGGACGGCACATGTTTGAGCGTGCATCGGTTCGGGAACCCGCTGCAGGCGGCGGTGGGATGGCGTCTTAAGACACAGGACCCGCATCGCCATGTATCAGACCCATCGCTGTATCGATGGGGTGAACTCAGCGCTTGAAAGATCAGCGCGTCAGTACGGGCAACTGAGGAGGAACTCATGGGCGACGACAGCAACAAATCTGGACCGGCTGAAGCAGTCAAGGGCGTAGTCGAGGACGTCAAGGGGAAAGCCAAAGAAGCGATCGGAACCGTGACGGGCAAAGGTGACCTCATCAACGAGGGCGAAGCCCAGCAGGACAAGGCAGAGGCACAGCGCGACGCGGCAAAGAAAGAGGCGCAGGCAGAAGCGGCCCGCGGTGCCGAGAATGTCGCTGAGGAGCGTCAGAAGTCCAACCAGTAGAACTTGTTTCGAGATGGGCCCGGTCTGTGTATACGGACCGGGCTCATCGACGTTCCGGGTCTGCAACAAACTGGAATAATCGCAAGTCGGGGGCCAGTAGGCACCACCGAGGATTTGGAGGGGCAGTGGACGTACTTCTGCTCACCGATGCGACCGATTTCCAATCCGCATTGCCGAACCTTGATTCATTCGCACTCACCGTGCGGACAGCACCGCTGGCCAGTGAGGACGAGGGAGCGATCTTCGGCGCCGATGTCGCGATCGTCGATGCGCGCACCGACCTGGTTGCCGCCCGGATGGCGTGCCGGCGGCTGACAGCCAACGCACCGACGCTTGCCGTGGTCACGGTCGTCTCGCCGGCCGACTTTGTGGAAGTCGACGTCGACTGGAACTTCGACGATGTACTGATGGCCGCGGCCGGGGCAGCCGAACTGCAGGCGCGGTTGCGGTTGGCGATCACACGTCGGCGCAACGCAGTCGGCGGCACTCTGCAGTTC
>DASYIL010000007.1:0-2910 GCA_035997545.1 Pseudonocardiaceae bacterium | reverse complement strand
CCAAAACCGTGGGAGATCAACTATTCGGGCGCCCGGTGATCTTTCGGCGCCGCCAGGTGCGGATCTCCGCGTCGGTGGTGGCGTCGCGTTGGTCGGCGTAGCGGAGCACTGTTTGGGCGTTGGCGTGTCCGAGGCGGCGTTGGATGGTTTCCAGGGACACCCCGGCGTTGAGACTGGTAACCGGCAGTGTTCCAACCGTGCGAATGACTGCTGCGGGAGGCCGGCTTCGGGAGGCATTGGTCATGGTTGGTGATTGGTGGTTTGGGTGAGCTGGGCGGCGTAGCGGTTCCAGTCGCCGCCGGCGTCGCGGACCCATTTGACGGCGGTGGTGGGGTGGAGGTCCAGCAGGTCGGCCAGGACGGCGGCAGGTAGTTGCGCGGCCAGGGAGGTGAGGGCGGCGCGGCGGCCGGGCTGGGCGTGGATGCCGAGTTTGCGCAGGCGCTCGCCGAGCCGGGCGGCGGTCAGCGGGCGGCCGGGGTGCAGGCCGGGGAATAGCCAGGTGGTGGCGGGTGAGCCGACGCCGGTGTGGCGGCGGGGGTCGTGGGTGAGCGTGATGAGGAGTGTGGCGAGTGGTTCGGGGATGGCGATCTCGTCGCGGCCGAGGCGGAGGAACACTTGGTCGTCACGGCGGCGGACCTGCTCGGTGGTCATCGCGGTGATGCGCGAGAGTTGCTGGCCGTAGAGCAGTAGCAGGGCGCCGGCGACCCGGTCGGTGAGCTCGAGGTCGTTGTTGTGCAGCAGCTGGGTGATGTGCGCGAAGCGTTGGGTGTCGCCGGTGGCGGTTCCGGTGTTGCGGGCGGGGGTGGGGACGGCGAAGGGGCGGCAGTGGTCCCGCTCGGCGGCCCAGAGCAGGAAGTCGCCGACGTCATAGGCGGCTGGTCCGGTGGCCAGCCAGTCATCGATGTCGGCCTGTCCGGCTGTGGTGAGGGTGGTGGGGCGTTGGGCGAGCCAGGCCAGGAATCGGGTCGCGGCGGTGATTTTGAGGTGGGCGTGGCGGGTGTAGGTGCGGGGACGGGTGCTGTGTTGCGCGGTGCGGCGGAGCCGGCGTAGCACTCGCCAGGTGGCGTAGGCCTGCACGAGTCGGCGGTCGGTGTCGGAGGCGATGCCGGTGAGGAGCTCGGCGAGGAAGCGTTCGGTGCTGGCCAGGGCCTCGTCGCGGGGTGGTAGGACCTGGTTGGCGACCAGCAGCTGGCGTAGGTAGTGCGCGGAACGGTGGTGGGGATGGGCGTCGAGGGCCTCATGGGTGGCTGGCAGGTCACCGGTGGCGATCTCGGCGAGCAGCGCCGCACCGGCCCCTTTGCGTAGCCAGTTCAGCGCGGATCGCGGTGTGGCCGTGGCGGTGATCGCCTCATAGACCGCGGTGAGTTGGGCCGGGATGTCGCCACCGCCACCGCCGGCGCGCAGCAGCTGGCTGGTGCGGCGGTGCAGGGCGCAGGGCGCGCAGCGGCCGCGTTCGTAGAGTTTGTCCTCGATCCCGCAGTCGGTGCAGACGTGGCCGTGGATGTGGCTGGGTAGCGCTGCGCAGTCGGTGCAGGTGGTGGCATCGGGCCCGGGTGGGGCGATGAGTCGGCGGAGTTGCCCGCAGCCGGTGCAGATCCCGCGGCGGCGCAGCGCGGTGGTGTAGCAAGGGTCGCAGACGGGGCCTTGGGGCCAGCGAGCGGTCGGCGGGCGGTCCTGGCCGCAGTGCGCGCACACCGCGGTGGCTCGCGGGCGGCAGTTCTGGCAGGTCGGTCGGCCTTCGGCGACAAACGCGCAGGGGCGGCGCCGCTGGCAGCAGACACAGACCGCGTGGTGGCCTTGGTAGCAGCCATCGCAGATGTCCGGTTCGGTGCCGGTCGCGCGCAGGGCGATGCGCCGGATGCGCCCGCACCGCCCGCAGCGCCGTTGCGGGCGGTCCGCGCAGCGGGCGCAGACCGGCCGTTTGTGCTCGTCGCGGGCGGCGACCGGTTTGATGACCCCGCAGCGGGCGCAGGCGGTGGCGAGCTGACGACGCCGGCAGCGGGGGCATACCCCACCCACATCGGAGCGGGTCAGCCCCCGATCGGTGCGCCCGCAGCGCACGCAGACCGGCACCGCCAGCACCGAGCCGACGGCGCGCAGCTGCCCGAGCAGCCGGCCGATCACCGGCGGCGCGCCGACCACCAGGGCGTTCGGGTCGGCGTCCAGGGCGGCGGCGAGGCTGCGCAGCACCGCCGGGTGGGTCGCCACAGCATCGACCGCCGCGGCCACCTGGGTTATCGGCAGCGTCGGGTCGGCGGCGCAGACCGCCTCGATGATCGCTTGGCGGTGGCATTGCCGGCAGGCAGCGTTGGGCCTGGGCAGTCGGTGCCCGGCTCGGCAGTCGACGGCACTCACCCTGAGTTCCCCCCGCTCGGCGGCGCGACCCGGGCACGCGTGGGCCGCGGTGGCGGATCATCTGGCCCGACTCGCCGGGCGGGCCGGGTGCGCTGGGCCCGGTAGGGCTCGACCAGATCACCGGGGGCGCAGTCCAGGATGTCGCACAGCGCCGCCAGCGTGGCCAGCGACAGTCGCTGCGGAGTGTGGGCAACCAGCCGGTAGATCTGCTCGCGGGATAGCGTCACCCCCCGCTGGGCCAGCAGCGGCAGCAGATCCGAGGTCTGGAACATCCCGTGCTCGGTCATCACCCGGCGCAGGTGCCAGTGGTAGCCCACCCGCGCGTTCACCGGGCCGTCCCGCTGGCCGGGTCGGCGTCGAAGGCGCGGCCCAGCGCCGCGGCCAGCATCCGGTTCTTCGCATCGGTTCCGACGGTGGTGTAGACCGCGGTGGTCGAGGCCCAGGAGTGTCCCACCTGCTGCTGGACGAACAGCGGGTCGACCCCGTCCTCGATCAGGTGCGAGACATAGGAGTGGCGCAGGCAGTGCACCGACAGCTCAGCGGGCAGCCCGGCCG
>DASYIL010000006.1:0-2568 GCA_035997545.1 Pseudonocardiaceae bacterium | reverse complement strand
GTGCCACCGCATCGGTGAGCACGGTGAGGTTGGGCCGGTCCAGGAACGGCCGCAGGTAAGCATCGGCAGCGGACTGGCGAACACCGCCGGCCACGGTCAGCTCATACCGGGCCACACCTTCGGCGTCAACCCCGTTGAGATCCGGCGAGACCGGATACCCGCGTTCCTGGACAGCCTCGATAAAAGCAGCCGACGCGGGATGCGTGATGGCCGGGGGCCGGGGCCTCATCAGGCCGCCAGCACCGCGGTAGTGCGGGTCGCGGCCCTCGGTGTGCTCGCTGCGCCGGTAATAGGGCAACAAATCATCGTATCCCCACCCCTTGGCCCCCGCCGCCTCCCAGGCATCGATGGCCGACCGGTGACCCCGCAGGTGCGCCATCGCATTGATGCTGCTGGAGCCGCCCAGCACCTTGCCCCGCGCATACGGGAAAGCCCTGCCACCCAGCCCGAGCTGCGGCACGGTGGCATACCCCCAGTCGACCTCGCTGCCCAGCAGCGCCGGCCACGCCGCCGGGACCGACATCGCCGCCGGGCCATCGGCGGGACCCGCTTCCAGCAGCAGCACCCGAACATCGGGATCCTCGGACAGCCGCGACGCGACGACGGACCCGGCCGAGCCGCCACCGACCACCACGACATCGTAAGAACTCATCGTTCCGGCCTTCTCCCATGTGACAGTGGTCGCTGTCGTATGCGTTGTCAAGGTGGAGTCAATGCGAGGGAGACAACATGCGCACCTGGACCGCGGACGATCCGAAAGCGGGTCTCGTGGCGGGCAAACGCGACGTGATATCAAGGCCGCGCTCGCGGCTTTTCTTCGGACGGCTAGGCCGGCAGCTCGGTGAACCGGATCGCCGAGGAGGCCGGCGTGTCCATCAAGGCGCGTGCGCCAGCACCCCTCTCCGCCGTGGGAAGATCGGCCGGTCAGGCCCGGATGGTCGAGGGCGCGACGGATCGTGCGAATCGACTCGGCGTCGTCAAGTCCTTCCCCGGTATAGAAGGCGGACATACCCACAGGAACCAGGCCGAGCCGAGACGCGCCCAGTCCCCCCAGTAAAACGTGCTTCATAGTCTCCTCCTCCGTTCACAGGGCCTCATTCAATACGCGAGGCGAGCGATGGGTCAGGCTCACCCCGAGCTCGTCGAGCGAGTCCAGCAGACTGTCTGCGACGGTCTGCCGCGCTGGGTCATGATCGGCGGCAAGCTACATCGCATCGCTCTGTGAACGAACCCGTGATCTCAGCTCTAACTGCACTCAGCGTCCATGGCGCAACACCCGAGGCGAAGACAGAACTACCACTGGTAGTGGTACTACTAGTAGTGGTCTTCTCGTAGTTTTCGATTGGTGTGCGGGATAACGGCGCCATGCTGAATCGAGTGCGGATTGTGGCAATCCGGGACAATGAGCAGGCTGAGTTGGAGCCGCGAGCGCGGTCGAAGGCCGAGCCTGCCAGGGTGACCAGAGCCACTGAATCGGCGCCTCGGCCTAGCGCCACCACGGCGGTGCAGGGCAACATGCTGAGTGCCTCCACAATGTGCGGTAGCGGCGACTTCTCGGCAGCAGCTACGGCATGAACCAGGTGAGGGAGCCGAGCGCGGCCAGCACGAACGGCCGTTTCGAGGGCAGCCCCGCAATCGCTGGATCCAACCGCGCAGAGGGTTCGAGGGGTGCGCGGCAAAAGCGGCGTGCCCGTGGTGCCAGCTCGTGCGGGTACCGGGACTCAAGCGACCAACGATGATGTCCCGGACTTCGTAGATTTTCGGCGGAGGTCCGATGATCATCAGGCTGCGTTGCTGGTGTGATTGTGCTTGTTGGTTCTGACATTTTCGGCCGCGACATGCCGTTCGAGAGCGGTTCGCAGGGCCCGTAGATGTAGGTGACCGTAGACCCGGCGGAACTGCTTGCCGGCTCCCCCTCGAACAGGCCCAACACGCCACACATGCCCAGGACCGGCGTTGTTGCGTTGATGAAAAGTGGGTGGGGCTGATCACGTTGGCAGGCGCCAAGCGCCTCGTGCAGATTGGCGGCATCCTCTTCGGCCTAGCCTCAGGACAGCCGCTCTTGGTCAACGCCTGCCTGAAATCGTTGGTTGGTTCACGACGTCCTGCTCAGGGCCGTCTCTGAAAAAATCGGAGACCTCCTTAGTGACACGCTGGAACCGGCTGGCCGGCTGACCGTCTCGGCCAGACCAGGACGTCGAATAAATGATCTCGTTCGCGGCGATGAAAGCCAGCGGCGCCAGCACCGAGGGGCCGGCACCCGGTAGCGGCGGGTGCGCTGGGGGTCTGCCTTACGCAGGGCCAGCAAGGTGATCGGTGCGAACGCATACATGATCACTGTCGCCGAGGTCACCAATCCCACCAGGCTTTGCCAGCTCGGAAAGGGCAGAAAGCAGATCAAGACCCATGCATCGGTGCCTCGCGCACCGCGTAGACGTGCGCCAGCACCTCGCCGGCGGTCTCCTCGGGCAGCTTGGCGCGAAGGTTGCCCAATCGGTGAAACCCGCACCGAATCCGGCGGCGCAGCGACCAAACACCGCATCAACGAACAGGTACTTAGACGGCCCC
>DASYIL010000005.1:0-27205 GCA_035997545.1 Pseudonocardiaceae bacterium | reverse complement strand
ATCGCGCCGGCCGTTCGAGAGCGCTTTGCCGACGATGACCTCTGACTCGCCCTGTGAGTACACGTCGGCGGTGTCGATGAAGTTGATTCCGGCATCCAGCGCACGGTGGATGATTTTGATCGAGGTGTCGTGGTCCGGTTCGCCCCATGCGCCGAACATCATCGCTCCCAGGCACAGCGGGCTGACCTGCATACCGGTACGTCCAAGGCTGCGGTGACCCATCCCTCGACCCTAATGAGACTCCGAGGACGGCCTCAGGGCAGGGTGCGGAAGGAATCGAGGGCACCGACGAGCTCGCTGGTGTAGCCGCCTCCTCCGTGGCCGGCGTCATTGAGCACGATAAGCTTGCTGTTCGGCCAGGCGCGGTGCAGGTGCCATGCAGTGTCCAGGGAACCGGGGTCCCTATGGCTGAGGTTGGGGGCCCACCCCGGCGTCAGCGACATGTGCGTGTCCTCCCAGGCGCACCACTGCCGCGCCGCCTGTGCGCGCGCTTGTGGGTATGGGTCAGCCAGCAGCCGCGCGTAGGCCGCAGCCAGGTCACCTCCCCGCTCCGCCGCCGGGACGGTGCCGGCGAACGGTTCCCACTCACAGGGAAAGAGCCGGCCCATGTCGCGAGTGTTCAGTCGGTCTCTCGCCGGGTGCCCGCGGTGACTGCGCCGAGCACCATGGCGATCACCCTTTCAGGGGGATCGAAATTGCGGCGCGCTTCGGGAGTGCACCCACTTCCGGGGCCACCGTGGAGGAAGACCGCTGCGGTTCCGTCGGGGCTCCGCACATCTCCCAGTACAGGCGGTGTCCGTCGGTCACGGCCAGCATGCCGGAGTCGTAGGGCTCCACCGCCGGATAACGCTCAACCATCAGGGCAGTCTCCAAGACCCCGGGTCAGTTGTGCCGGTGGTAGATCCAGCTCACTACCTGCATGCGCACCGTCACGTGATCGCGACCGCGCAGGTCCGGGTGCTCGACCGCCAATCGATGCACCGCCGCTAGCACCTCTTGTTGCTGTCGGGCCGGCAACACCGCGACCGGGCTGTGGCTTAGCACATAGTCGGGCAGCGCTGCTACGTCTTGTTCGCGTGACCACCGAATTCGAGTCACCTCGACCGGGCGGAAACCCTTGAGCGCCGGGGGCGTGGGTCGGTCGCGGGAGGAGATGCCGACGAGCCGTTCCAGTGCGCTGACCCACGGGATGCCGTCTTCCTCGTAGTTCCACAGCATGGCCAGCACCCCGGTGGATCGCAGCACACGGGCCGCCTCCTTTGCACCGGCGGCGGGGTCTACCCAATGCCAGGAGTTGCCATAGACCACCGCGTCCACACTTCCATCACCCCAGCGGCAGCTTTTCTCCCCGCCCGGCATGCACGCGAAGCGCGGGAAGGCGCTCGGTCAGCACTGTCCGCATCCCGCAGTCCGGTTCGACGGCGTCGACGTCGAGGCCTGCCTGCGCGAGCACCGCGGTCAGCTTGCCGGTACCAGCGCCGACATCGGCCACCCGACACCCTCTCGGCGGAGCCGGTAAGGCCGCCAACAAACAAGACAGCGCCTGCGGTGGATAGTAAGGACGCACCCGATCGTAAAGTTTGGCCCGCGCCCCGTACGACAGCGCCCGCTGCTGATCGACCGCAGGAGCCGTCGGCTCATCGTTGCTCACCGGCCCGTTCCCCTATTGGTATCGGGGCACGTCGAGTTCGCGGAGGTCGACGGCCTGGCCATTCGCCGTGAGCCTGACGTCGATGTTGCCGCGGGTGGCGTTGGAATATGGGCAGACACGATGCCCGGCCCGGACCAGCTCGATGGCCACCGCGGGATCGCTGACCGAGGGAAGGACGACGTCGAGGTTCACGGCGAGCTTGAAGCCTCCGTCTCCAGTGGGCAGCAGCATCACTTTGGAGTCGATCGCGACGTCACCGGTTTCCTGCCGGGTCCGACGCGCCGCCACACCGAGGGCGCTCTCGAAGCAGGCGGCGAACCCGATCGCGAAGAGCTGTTCGGGGTTGGTCCCGCCTCCTCTACCACCCATCTCCGAGGGAGGGCGCAGCTCAACCTCCAGGGCACCGTCGGAGGTACGACCGTGACCCTCGGTTCGACCGCCGGTCACGTGTGCCTTTGCCGTGTAGAGGACCTTGCTCATCCTGTTCCCGTTCGACGTTGGTCTCCAAACCACCGGTTGGCGCTGTCACCCGGTGCGCTGTCCGAGACCCTGGCTGGTGACAGCGCCGCGGCGGCCAGGAGCATCTCGTAGCCGCCGGTGTGTCGATATGGACACTGTACGGCCAGACCGTCCTCTTCTGCCGCCGAGCGCGCGGAACGCGCGACCATGCCGATGACCGCGCCTTTCCATTCATGCATAAGCTGCGCCCTGCCCTCGGGTCTGGTCAGCAGCGCCAAACTGGTAGGCCCCCAACTCAGCTGACGAGCTGGCGGTATGCCCCCAGAGGCCAGCTGGCTTCACGGCTTAGCCCCTGGCATCGCCGGGTGGGTCGGGCGTCAGTCGGGATGCAGTGGAAGCTCGACGATGATCGCTGTCCCGGCTCCGGGGGGCTGTTGACTTCGATCGATCCGCCCAGGGCCTGCACCCGGTCACGCAGCCCGATCAGGCCTGAACCGCGGGCGGGATCGGCGCCGCCGATGCCGTCGTCGCGGATCGACAGATGCAGCAGCCTGTCGCGCTGTTCGACCGTAACCTACGCGCACGAGGATCGGGCGTGCTTGGTGGTGTTGGTGAGCGCCTCGGACACGACGTAGTAGGCGGCCACCTCGATCGGGTCCGCGGGCGGGTTGGGGTCCGGATGTCGAGTTTCACCGGGATCGCGGCGCGGCGGGCCAGGGTGCGCAGGGCCGGGCCCAGCCCGCCCTCGGACAGGATCGCCGGGACGATGTGATCCTTGCCGGGCTGGCCGCGTCACCTGCACCTCGCGTCCATCCGGATCACCGCGCCCAGGTCGATCAGCTTGAGCTGCCGGTCATACTGATGACGTTCTCGGACTTGAAGTCGCAGTAGGCGAGTCCCTGCGCGTGCAGGTAGCCAGGGTGGACAGCATTTCCATCGCGTACGCGATGGACTGCGCGGCCGGCAGGGGTTCGATGCTCCCGTCGGGCCGGCACCGGGCTTCCAGCTGGCCGGCCCCGCTTGCACGTTGTTGGAGCAGGCAGGCCACTGTTGCGCAGATTCGGGAGCCCCTGGTGGCCGCTGGTGCCGCTACCGACGAGGAGGTCGACCAGCACCTCGCCAACGTCGCCACTGGTCCGCTCGATCTCGCGACCTCGCTGATGATCTCTGCCTGGGGTCGCAAGCCAACCGGGGGCCCTGACATACCAGTAGTGGCCCGTTCCTGGTCACCTTGAGGCCGCCCGAGCGCGCCATCTCAAGGTCGAATCGAAAGTGCAGTTACGAACTATCTCTTCTGGCGGTTTGATGGATGGCATGGATGATTACGAACACAGCACACAGCCCAGCCTGCCCGCCATGGTTGTCGCGCGACCCGTAATGCGCGTGCGTCGGGCGGAGCAGCGACTAATGCGATGGCATTCCGGCAGGCTGCCCGATCGGCTGCGTCGCGTGAGCCGACACCCCGCAGTGGTCAGTTCCCTGGCCACCGCTGCCGGGCTGCTGGTCCACGCCGGCCTGCGATGGGCCCTCACCCCACAGGGCCGATCCGTACGGCTTGCTGGATCCGCCATCACGCCAACGTCTTCTAGCGACGGCGGGTCACTGGTGCTGTTCAGCCGCACAGTCGTGGTTGAGACCTGGACCGTGCTCGGCCGCCGAATCTAACCTCGTCCGCTCTCTCGGTCGCCGGAGCGGAGACACCCGATGGCTAAACGGGGCAAGTCAGCGCCACAAGATCGACAGTTAGGCACACTCTGGCCTGCGGTTGCGCTCTCAACCACGGTCTCAATCGCTCTTCGAAGGGGCCCAGGTCGTGGAAGGGCTCGGAAACGAGGGAGTTAGTCGGCCCGGCCGGATGAATCCGGTGTTCATGCTCCGTTCCGCCGGGTCGAAGACAGGGGCTCCCGCGGTGCCGGACCTTGGCGATGTCGCCGGGTCCAGTCGACCCCCCGGCGTGCGCGCTAGCAGGCGATAAGGTCGACCGGACACGCGGGAGCGGCGATGGCCCTGGAGAAGACGCTCGACGAGCCGATCCGCTGGGAGACCGAAGACAGCCGGGAGCGGACCGTGGTCGTCGGGCTGCTGGCTGATCCCGGGCTTCCTACCGAGATCGCCCGACAGCTCGCCGAGGAACTGCCGGACATGCTGGCCGACAAACCCAGAGAAGGGATGCGCTACGCGTTCGCCGTGGTGTCCGAGACGCTGCGCCGCCGCGGGGACGCCCGCGGGGAGCGGCTGGTCGATCTGGCCGCCGAGTGGCGTGAGCGGGAAGGCTGGGACTTCGCGATCTGCCTGACGGACCTGCCGGTGCACAAGGATGGCCGTCCCGTCGTGGCCGAGCTGAGCCGTGATATGGCAGCGGCAGTGGTCGTCGTTCCCGCGCTGAAGGTGCTGAATCCAGTGAAACAGGCCCGCGACATCGTCGCCGGGCTGATTCTCGAGTGGGCTCCTGGGGATGGGGGCGACGAGCCCCTGCATCGGCTCGAGGATCGAGTGCCGAGCCTGCGACGGGTCGAGCCCGACGACGATGACATCGACGTGCGGCTGACCAGTTCGGCGGGGCAGCTGCGGATGTTGGCCGGGATGGTGCGAGTGAATCGGCCGTGGCGGCTGGTGCTGGGGTTGCGCAGCGCGCTCGCCGCCGCCTTGGCCACCGCGGCTTTCGGGTTAGTATCCAACCCGGTCTGGCAGGTCAGCGCTGCGATGAGCACGGTCCGGCTGTGGGTCGCCACCGTGGTCTCAGTCATTGCGATCATCGGCTGGCTGATTCTGAACCACGGGCTGTGGCAGCCCGCGACGGGAACCGACCCGCGGGAACGCCGGCGGATCCGTCTCTACAACGCGGCGACCCTATTGACACTCGCGATCGGCGTCCTGGTGTCTTACGTGGTACTGCTCGTCGGCAATTTCCTCACCGGCTGGTTTGTGGTGGTCCCGGAGGTATTCTCCAAAGTAATCGGCCGATCGGTAAGTCTCGCCGACTACATCCGGCTCGCCTGGCTGGTCTCCTCCCTGGCGACCATTGGCGGTGCCCTCGGGTCCGGGCTGGAGTCGACCGACACGGTGCGCAGCGCGACCTGGGGCTCCCGGTACCGGAAGAACCGGCTTACTCCAGGGCGTCGCACTGAGGGCACCACAGGATCGGGTAGGAGTTCACAATGACGGATTTGACTGGTCCTACGGAAGACCTCACCCTCGGTGTGCTGGGCTCTTACGGTGGGCTCACAGTCGACCAGCCACTCTGCAGCGGGTGACATCTGCGCCTGTAACGCGTTGATGTCAGCCGTTGGACCGGTTGGTTAGCTTGTCGCGTAACCGGTCCACCAGCCCAACCCCGGGGCCGACGAGCTTGTGGAACAACTCGCTGTGGGGTGCATTCGGGTGCGGACGAGTCGGCGCCAGCTTCTTCGCGGCCTCAACCTTCTCCCGCAACTCGACGAGCTTCTCGTGCTGCACCCGCTCGCGGAGCCGGGGGAATTGCTCGGTCTCCTCCTGATGCGCGTGGTGACGCAGCCTGTCGGTCAGCTCGCGCACTAGGGCGTCGAAGGGGGCTTCGGAGGCCGGCACCGCCTCGAGCTGCTTCATGACCTCCTCGAGCTGCTTATGCTCCTCAGTGTCGTGCGCGACCACCTGCTCGCCGTCGGGTAGGTGCTCGCGCATCACGGGATAGACATACATCTCCTCCGACACTGAATGCCGGACGACCTCACTGATCACGGTGTCGGCGAGATCCCGGCGCTCGTCGGGGTCGGTGATCGACGCGATGCGGTCGAGAAGCTCAAGCGCCTCGCGGTGGTCGGTTATCAGCTCATCGATGACGTCGGTGTCGGTACGCTGGCTGGCCACGTCAGCTCTCCTGGCACGTTTGGGGACGGGAATGGCAGCAATGCTCCGCCGCCAGCCGGCCGCCGACCTGGACCTGCCAGCGCTAATTGCATCTATCCCCACCGCCCTGCCAGCACACCCCGCAGCCCGCGAACGACTCGCCCGCTCCTATTGCATGCTCACCCCATGCGGTCATCCCAAACCGTCGCAGCAACATCCCGGCCCGTCTATCCGCATCCTCGCTGCCCGGAAGCTGTTACGTGCCCAGCGGCTGACCAACCCCTCGACCCCGGCCGCGGTCACCCCCGGTTGTCACCGTGCCCGAGTGCGAGGTAGGCGGGCCGGAGTAGCTCGGTCAGCGGCCGGTCGCGCACGGCGACGGTGATGTCGGGAAGCTGGTCGAGCAGCGCCGTGGATGAGGTCATCGGCGGGCTCGGCGCGCGAGTCGCGGCCTGCGCGGCAAAGTAGCAGTCGAGGCAGTCGGCGAGCGGTCGGCCCTGATGTCCGCTGCGGTCGGCGGCCGGCGGACCGTCGGAGCGGGCGGCCTGCAGGTTGGCTAGTAGGTCCGCACGCTCACGCCCGCGCCAAGCGAGGATGGCGAACGGGTCATCGTCGAAGGACTCGGCGAGCAGGTAGAACGTCGCAGCAAGGTGCTTGCACGGCACCGCGTGGTCGGGGCAGGAGCAGTCCAGCGACAGGTCCCGCGCGGTGGCGGGGAATAGCGACAGCCCGAGCCCGGCGAAGACGTCCTCAATGTCGTCCGGCATCTCGCCGGACAGCAGCATGGCCGTGTACCAGGCGTCGCCGGCAAGGGCATGTTCGGCCTGCGCCCACTCGGACTTGCCGAACGCGGCGATCCCGATCCGCACCCGGTAGGGCCGCGCCCTGCTGCCCTGCACCTGAGCGGTGACCGAGCCCGGACCCACGTCCATCGAGATCACCTGCCCCGAGCGTGCGTAGCTTCGCCCGCGCTGGAGCCGGTCGCCCATGCCGATGCCTTCGAGGACTTCGATAAACCGCTCGGACCACCAGTTCTGGGCGATCGCGCCGCGTGTGCTGCGGGTCTTGAGCCCTCCCTCGACGGCGCGGGGGCGGGATCGCGGCGGAAACCAGTTACTCACCGACGGCCCCCGCAGACAGCGCGAACACCTCGCGCAGATCGCGGGTGGACAGCTCGGTCAGCCATCCCTCGCCATCGCTGACCACGAGATCAGCCAGCGCCTTCTTCTCCTCGATCATGTCGTCGATCTTCTCCTCGAGGGTGCCGGTGCAGATGAACTTGCGCACCTGCACGGTGCGCTGCTGCCCGATCCGGAACGCGCGGTCGGTTGCCTGGTTCTCCACGGCCGGGTTCCACCACCGGTCAAGGTGAACCACGTGGTTGGCGGAGGTGAGGTTGAGCCCGGTTCCGCCCGCCTTCAGGGACAGCAGGAAGATCGGCGGGCCGTCCCCGGACTGGAAGCGGGCCACCATCTCGTCGCGCCGCTTCCTGGGGGTACCACCGTGTAGGTACAGCACGTCCTGGCCGAAGCGCGCGGCCAGGTGCGGCACCAACATCTCGGCGAACTCGGTGAACTGAGTGAAGCACAGCACCCGGTCGCCCTCGGCGAGGATCTCCTCCAGGATCTCCTCGAGACGGATCACCTTGCCGGACCGCGTGCCGATGAGCGACCGGTCGTGCAGCAGTTGCGCCGGGTGGTTGCAGACCTGCTTGAGCTTGGCCATCGCGGCGAGTACGTTGCCACGCCGCTCGATCCCTTGGGTGTTCTCGATCTTCACCAGCATGTCGTCGACGATCGACTGGTACAGCGAGGCCTGCTCGGTGGTGAGCTGGCAGTACTGCTTGATCTCGATCTTCTCGGGCAGGTCGTCGATGATCGCCGGGTCGGTCTTGAGCCGGCGCAGCACGTACGGCCGGGTGATCGCGCGCAGCCGCTCGGCCGGCTCGGTCTGCCCGTACCGTTCGACCGGGATCGCGTAGCGGGTGCGAAACAGCTCTGGCGAGGAGAGCAGGCCGGGATTGAGGAAGTCCATGATCGACCACAGCTCGGCGAGACGGTTCTCCACCGGGGTCCCGGTGAGCGCCACGCGGTGCCCCGCCTCGAGCCGCCGCACCGCCTTGGCTGCGCGGGACAGGCTGTTCTTCACCGCCTGCGCCTCATCCAGCACCACCCGGTTCCACCCGTATCCGGCGAGCTCGTCGATGTCGCGGGTGGCCGTGGCGTAGGTGGTGACGACCAGGTCGATGTCCTCGAGGTGGCAGCACAGCGCATCGCCGTGCAGGCGCGCGCCGCCGTGGTGCGGGTAGACCCGCAACCCGGGGGCGAACTTCGCCGCTTCTCGCTGCCAATTGCCGACCAGCGACATCGGGCACAGCAGCAGCGTGGGTCCGGTGCCAGCATCCTGGTGGCGCTGCAGGCATTCCATGGCCAGCAGTTGCACGGTCTTGCCCAGCCCCATGTCGTCGGCCAGGCAACTTCCCAACCCGAGTGAGGACAGGAACGCCAGCCACGACAGCCCGCGTTGCTGGTAGGGGCGCAGCGTCGCGGTGAACCCGGGCGGGGGTTGCAGTGGTTGCAGCGACTGGGCCGCGGCCCCGCTGAGCAGCTCGCCCAGCCAGCCGTCGGCTCGCACCGAGGTGACCTCCAGCGGGGTGTCGATGTCGTCGGGGTGACGGGCGGCCAGGGTGAGGATCTCGGCTGCGGTCGCGCGCCCGGTGGGCTTGCGCGCCAGGAACTCCAACCCGCGGCGCAGCTGCTCCGGGTCCACCGCCACCCACTGGCCACGCAGCCGGATCAGCGGCGCCTTGGTCTCGGCGAGCGCGGCGATCTCGTCCTCGGTGAGGGTGTCGTCGCCGACCGCGAGCTCCCAACGGAACTCGACCAGCTGGTCGCGACCGAACTTGCTGGCCTTGGCGACCACACCGTCGACCGGGGTGTACGCCGACAGAGCGAGCCCGAGCTTACGACGCCGGTCCCACCAGGACGGCAACAGAACGCCGAACCCGGCCTCATCGAGCAGCGGAGCGGCGGTGGACAGGAAGTGGTAGGCGCCTTCGGTATCCAGGAAAAGGTTGGACGGGCGTGCTGTACGCAGGCCAGCCGCGAGCTCAGGGTAGATCCGGCTAGCCCGGCCGAGCTCGGCCAGCAATAGCTCCTCCGGGCGTTCCAACCACCGGCGCAGACTGCCGCCGTCATTCCACGTTTGCTCGGCGGGAACCAGCAGGCTGGGGTCCGCCATGGATTGCAACAGGAACTCCAGCCGCCAACCCGTGCCGGCCGGAGTCTCCTCGGTCTCGGTCTCGGTCCCGATCTCGGTGAGCCGGAAGGTCGCCCTGGCCGGGCCCGCCTTGTCGACCCCGATGTCCTCCCATGGCCGCAGCGAGGTGACCAGCGTGTCGAGCTCGTCCGGATCCGCCTCGAGCCGACCGTCTGGAGCGGTCAGGGCGGTCAACCAGGCTTCCTCGGCCGGCAAACGTTTCGGGCGACGGCCGCGCCGTGGCGGCAGGAGATCGATCCCTGGTGGCAACGCCGACCGCATGGCCGAGTCCAGCATCGCGCACAGCGCCGACATGGCCAGCTTGTGCGCGTCGTGTTCACCCTGCTCGGCCCGGCACACCGGCGGCATCGCGGCGATCAGCGAGTTCATCGCGACGATATCCGGACCCTGCACCACCGGACGCCAGAACGCCACGGCCCGGTGTCCTTTGAACCCGCGTCCGTCAACCCCGTGTCCGTCGCGCGCGAGGGCGGGCAAGACCCGGCCGCGCTCGACCAGCTCGCGCGCGAAGGCCGCCAGGTCGGCGAGGTAGGCGATGGACGCGCCGTACCGGGCATCCGCGACGGGTTCGTTGAGGGCGGTCAGCGCCGACGCGGCATCGAGAGAAACCACCGGAACGGTCCACGGCAGTAGAGCTGGGTCGGCCTGTGGTGTCGGGCGCGGCGTGATCCGGATCAGCTCCGGCGAGTCCAGCGGCGCCGACCGCAACGACGGCAACAGCAGGACCGCGATACCGGGCTTGCCAGCGTGGATCCCGGCGATCACGTCGGCGGGTGCGGCGAACGGGTGCGGCCGAGCTGAGCGCAGCGCCTGGCTGGGACTCTTCACCGTGAGATCGGAATCCTCGGACCACAGGCACAAGCCGTTCGAGGTGGACCAGAAGCCGTGCAGGACCAGCATTGGCGTTCCCTCTTTCGTGGTGCGCGGGCGCCAGGCTAACGAGGGTGCGGAAAACGGGTGACGCTGAGGAAAACGGGTGATGCAGCCACGCGGTGGACCGGCTCGGGTTGTTACCGTCGGGTTGTTACCGCAAGTCAAGTGCGGTGCGGAGCCGGTCTTGGTTCATCGTCCCGGGGTTGTCATGGCGGTGAGGAAGGAGTCGAGGAGCCGGATCAGGTCGCCGCGTCGGGTAGGATCCGCGGCGACCGGGCGCGATGTTAGCAAGCACACCACCCACAGGCTGTGGATCCGCACCGAGGACAACCCGTTTTTCCTGCGGGAATTGGTCGGGTTGCTGGCCAGTGAGCAGCGCCTGGATCAGCCAGACACGGTGCCGGTACCGGTGCGGGAGGTGGTGTTGCGCCGGATCGCCCGGCTGCCCGAGGCTGCGGCCGCGGTGTTGTCGGTGGCCGCCGTCGCCGGCCGGTGCTTCGACGCACTGGTCGTGGCTGAGGCTGCCTCGGTCGAGGTCGATGCGGCGCTGGAGGCGATCGACGCCGCGGTGGCGGTGGGCCTGGCGGTCGAGTACGAGCAGCGGTTGGGCTGGTTCCGGTCACGCACGCGCAGTTCGCCAACGCCACCGTCGCCCTGCTTGGCACCGTCTTGTTCGCCGCGCTGGGTGTTCAACCCGATCGCGGCGACTTCACCTCCGCGGTGCAACTCACCACGCGGATCGATGTGGCCTTACTGTTCAGGACTATCGGCCTCACCACTCTACTGCCGCACCGCGTGGCGAAGCCTGCTGCGCTGCCTTCGACCGCCAAGCCGGCGCCGGCCCGGACAGCAGCCAGCTCATGACCTTCGCCAGCCCGAACGGGCAGGGTCAGAGTCAGGCATACGCTATGCCGACCCGTTCGAGGCCGCTGGGGTGCACGGCTACCACCACATCTGCCTGGCCGTTGATGACATCGATGAAGTGCACGAGCGGCTGGTGGCGGCTGGCGCGACCGAGGTATAGCAGCCACGCCGATCGCCGCAGTCGGGCGTTCGGAACTCCTATCTTGCCGACCTGGATGGTAATTTCATTGGACTATTCGGTGGCCCAGCCGTGCAATGACCGCGCTTGGTCATCAAGCGCCGTAGGAAGTATTCAGCCTGCACGTGGAGCGTGCTGATCCTGCTGCTGGGTCAGAGTCGGTCTTCTTCGTGATGAGCCGCGACCGGTTGCTGCCCGCCGCTGACAAGGCCGCGAGCGACAGCCGGCCGGCCTAGCAAGCAACCGCGTCAGACGCATCAGCTCAGCCTGCCCGAACCGGTGATCCGCCAACGCAACTGTGCCTTCGGAGATCACCACGCCTAGGGTGCCGGTGTGGATTGGAATCTCCGGACCTGTGCCCGCCGCAGTCACCTGACCTACGCGCCGACCGAGGAGTCGCTCCGCTGCCGACTGCATGCGCACACGCCCGTCGGCGAGGTGTGGCGTTGCCTACGCTGCGGTGATTTTGTGCTTGGGCATCCGCACGGGTCCGGGCCGGCGGCCGAGGCGCCTCTGGTGCTGCGCGGACGCGCCCTGCGGGACCTATTCGTGCTGCGGATTCTCGCCCTCGAGCGCGGCATCCGGGGACTTGTGCTGCTCGGAATCGCCTACGCGATCTGGCGGTTCAGCAACAGTGAGGCTTCGCTGCGGCAGCTGTTCGAGAACAACCTGCCGCTAGCGAAGCCGCTGGCCGACGCGTTCGGGTATGACATCACCCAGTCCCCGGTAGTTGCCACGATCCGCAAAGCCTTCGCCATCAAACCGTCCGCTCTGGTGTGGGTCAGTCTCGCCGTCCTGGCCTACGCGCTCATTCAGCTGGTGGAGGGGGTGGGGCTGTGGCTTGCGCGCCGGTGGGGGGAGTACCTCACGGTTGTGGCGACGTCGGCTTTCCTACCCCTAGAGATCTATGAGTTGACCGAGCGGATAACGCCCATCCGGATCGGCGCGCTTGTGATCAACATTGCCGCGGTGATCTACTTAATCGTGGCCAAGCGCCTCTTCGGCGTCCGCGGCGGAGCCGCGGCTGTCGAGCGAGAGCGACGTAGTCAGTCACTGCTTGAGGTCGAGCATGCTAGCGGTGAACCGGCGTCCGGGTGATGCCAAACGTCGGCGCCAGGGCCTGGGTCGCCTCTCGCATGCCGTTGGACATGACTGTGCCCCCCTGAGTTTTCCGCAAATCGCCAATAGCCCATCGCACCCGGCGGCCGGGCCCGGCACGTGGTAGGCATCACAGCAGCGTGGATTCCCGAACGGATCGCCGCGGGGAGAGCTATGACGTCGATCGAGCCGAGGGCCGAGCTGTACGACACCGCGCGGGCGGTCCTGCTGGCAGCGGTGGCCGCCCTCGGGGGCTTCCTGTTTGGCTTCGACACCGCCGTGATCAATGGGGCGGTGTCGGCCATCCGCGAGACATTCGGGATGGGCGCCGGGCTCACCGGCTTCGTCGTGGCCTCTGCGCTGCTGGGCTGCGCGGTGGGAGCCTGGCTCGCCGGCAAGCTGGCTGACCGGATCGGTCGCATCCGGGTGATGGTGCTCGCCGCGGTACTGTTCTTCCTCAGCGCGATCGGTTCCGGGCTGGCCTTCTCGCCTTACGACCTCACGTTCTGGCGAATCGTCGGCGGCCTTGGCGTTGGTGCGGCCTCGGTCATCGCACCGGCCTACATCGCGGAGATTGCACCTGCCTCGATCCGCGGCCGGCTCGGCTCGCTCCAACAGCTAGCTATCGTCTCCGGCATCTTTGTGGCGCTGCTCTCGGACTACTTCCTGGCCACCGCCGCGGGCGGCGCTTACAAGGATCTGTGGCTCGGGCTAGCGGCCTGGCGGTGGATGTTCGTCACCCTGACCGTCCCTGCGCTGGCCTATGGCGTCCTCGCGCTGCAGATCCCCGAGTCCCCGCGGTACCTGATGTTCCGCGGTCGCACTGAAGAGGCCCGCTCGGTGCTGTCCCAGGTGCTCAAGAGTGGTGTCGATGACCGGATCCGCGAGATCAGCCGCACCATCGTCCAGGACGTCCGGTCCACTTTCCGCGACCTGCGTGGACCTTTCCTCGGCCTGCTACCGATCGTCTGGGTTGGCATCCTGCTGTCGGTCTTCCAGCAGTTCGTCGGCATCAACGTGATCTTCTACTACTCGTCGACGCTGTGGCGGCAGGTCGGGTTCACCGAGGCCGACTCACTGATCATCACGGTGCTAACCTCCGTGACCAACATTGTCGTCACGCTGGTCGCGATCGCCATGATCGATAAGGTCGGCCGGCGCCGGCTGCTGCTGATCGGCTCGGCGGGCATGTTCGTCAGCCTTGGAACGCTGGCCTACGTCTTCGGAGCGGCACCGCTGGTCAACGGTCAACCGGTGCTCAGTCACACGGCTGGCACGATCGCGCTGATCGCGGCTAACGCCTTCGTCGTGTTCTTTGGGATTTCGTGGGGTCCGACGGTCTGGGTGCTGCTTGGCGAGATGTTCAACAACCGGGTCCGAGCCGCCGCCCTCGGGCTTGCTGCGGCCGCTCAGTGGATCAGCAACTTCCTCGTCTCGACGACGTTCCCGGCCCTGGCTGACATCAGCCTCGGGTTGGCGTACGGCCTCTACGCGACATTCGCGCTGCTGTCGTTCTTCTTCGTGTTGAGATTCGTGCAAGAGACGAAGGGCAAGCAACTCGAGGACATGACGTAGTGCGAATAGGGGCCTGACCATGGCACACAACGGAGCCCGGCCGGGTCTGTGCGGCCGGATCGACCTCGGCGATCCGGACTGCTAGGGCAGGTGCTTAGCGTTGATCCAGAGGAACACCGGCATCTGACCCCAATGGCTGATCACGGGCGCGTCGTCGGGCCCTTGTGGTCGGGCTTCTCGGAGCGCGGTGATGACTAGACCTGTTGCATGGAGTGCCGCGGTGTAGTCCTCGAGGGGATGAGACCAACCGGCGAAGTGCATCACCCGGCCGCCGTGGCTCTCGGTTCGGGTGAAGTGTCGGCGACTGTAGTAGGTGCCTAGAACGACGAATGGTGCGTCGGCGTCGTAGGTCGCGAAGGATCCTTGGTCGATGAAGGGGTGGACGATAGAGATCGTTAGGACGCCGTCCGGTGTGAGCACGCGTGCGGATTCAGACACCGCGGCAGGATGTCGGGAACGTCCATGAGGACGTTGTAGGCGACGACACGGTCGAAGCTGTGGGCATCGAAAGGCAGCGAGGTGGCGTCCGCTAGCACGTAGCGATCCGCGGAACCGGCGTCCTCCGCGGCGGCGAGCAGGCTGGGGGAGATGTCGCTGGCGGTCACAGCATGTCCCAGATCGGTGAGCTCGCGTGCGATGCGTCCTTCTCCGCGCCCTATCTCCAAGGTGGTGGCGGGGGACCCGGGCCGGATGGCTGGCCTGGGCTTCTCCGAGCACCAGGAGCGGCCCCTCGTCGAGCTCCCGCGTCCACACCTGCGGGATCGCCGGGTCGTGGTAGGAGTCGGCGTTCAACAGCGCCAGGACCTGGTCCCGTTTGTCGTCGGTGATCGTGGAGGGTGACAGCTGCCTCCCGGCTCACGGAGCCGGGCAGCGGCGTTCACATGTCCTCCGCGGACGTGGGGATCGCCGGCGCACTCTACATCGCGGGTGCATGCCTCGGCGCGCTGTTCTTCGGCCAGCTCACGACCGCTACGGGCGCAAGAAGCTCTCATGGTCACGCTTGGCGTTTACCTGCTCGCGATGGTCCTGACCGCGTTCGCCGCCGGGTTTGTGCCTACCTGGGTTCGGCAGCCCTGGTCGTGGTCCTAGGAATCCTGCTCCGCAACGGCAGCCTGACCACGACGGCGTTTATGGCCCTGATTATGGCGACATTCTTCCTGGCCTCGGCCGGGCGAGCTCGGCCTACCTCACGGTCAGCGAGGTCTTCCCGATGGAGACCCGCGGGCTCGCTATCGCCCTGTTCTACGCGGCCGGCACGGCCGTGGGTGGCATCACCGGTCCGCTGCTGTTCGGCAACTTCATCCACAGCGGCAACGTCTCGCTCGTCGCCACCGGCTTCTTCATCGGAGCCGCGGCCATGGCACTAGGCGGCATCGCGGAGTTGCTCTTCGGAGTGCGCGCCGAGGGCAAGTCGCTGGAAAACATCGCCACCCCGCTCACCGGAGGATGCCGAAGCCGACCCGCGGCGCCAGGGCGAGATCCAGGCGGTCCGTGAGCGCAACCGGAGAACCGAACAGGAGCACGAGGCGGCCCGAACCCGCAGCATGCGGATCCTCCGCCGCGCCGCGGAGCGAGCGGAGCGGGAGCGGGCGGGGCTGCGCCGGGTGCGGCCCGGAACCGGCAACGCGTTCTACTCTCCTGGGCAGCTCGGCACGGCGGGGACCGCCAGCCGCTGGCACGCTGCCTCGGACCAGGAGCTGGACCGCGAGCTCGAGGCGATCAGCGGTGCCCTCGATGAGCACGGGGTGGCCCAGCGCGGCGCCCTCGCGGGGTACGTCGGCGCCCTGGGGCCAGTCCCGGTCGATGTTCGTCGTCCGGCCGCTAAATGCCCTCCGTACTGGCAGGTCAAGCCGCGTGCCGGAGTTCGCCCCTACAGGACCTACGCGCCCGGGTGCCCCCATGCCACTGTCGTGACCTGGTTTCAGCGCGGGGAGAGACGATGGATTACCAGGGCTTCATCACCGTGGTCCGGGAACGGGCCGATGTCCCGGAGGCGGAGGCGAAGCGGGTCGCCTGCGTGACGCTGCGGATCCTTTCTCAGCGTATTTCGGTGGGTGAGGCCGAAGACATTGCTGAGCGTCTGCCGGGGGAACTTCGATCGTGTGTCCAGCCCGATGGCGCCCCGCAGAAGTTTCGCCTCGAGGGGTTCATCAAGCGCCTCGAGGAGCAACTGGGGGTGGACCGGCGGAAGGCCGAACGGGAGGCCAAGGCGGTCTTCGCGGCGCTGTGGAGCACGGTCGGCTCGGATGAGTTCGACGACATGCGTTCGGAACTGCCGAAGAACTTCGGCCCGTTGCTCGACGAGGCGGTGGCCGAGGCGCCTCGGCCAGGACTGAGAGGTGCGCCGTTCATCGGGCCGCTGTCGTACGACCAGTGGCTGAACCAGGTCGCGGAGCTGGCGGGGATCGATCGGGACCGGGCCGCGCGCGCCACGGAGGCGGTGCTGGAGGTCCTTGCCATGCGAATCACCGCGGGGCAGGTGACAGATCTGGCGCCGTTCGTGCCGGTGGAACTGCGGCGCGCGCTGGAGAACGGCGTCGCTCGCAGCGGTGGGAAGGCCGTGCGGTTGTCGCTCGAGGCGTTCCTGCGCGAGGTCGCCAGGCGCGAGCGCCTGCCCCGCGCGGAAGCGTTCAAACACGCGAAGGCCGTACTCGCCGTGTTGCGTGACGCGGTGGGGGACAAGGAGTTCAGCGACACGGTCGCGCAGCTCCCCGGTGAGTATCGCGTGCTGTTGAGGCAGGACTAGCGCCCGAGCGTGAAGGAGCACAAACATGTCCGTGCAACAAGACGTGGTGTGGTGGGCGGCCGTCCGCATCGACCGAGTGGTCACCTCCGGCATGTGGCGATTCGACGGTCAGCAGACGCCCGTGGACACCAACGTTTGGCTCCTCGGTGACGACCACGAGGTGCTGGTCGTCGACGCCTCGCACAACCTCGGTCCCGTGCGCAAGGCGATCGCGGGCAGGCGGGTGTTCGGGATCGCCTGCACACACGGGCACAGCGACCACATAAACCAGGCCGTCGCGACCTCCACGGAGTTCGGCGCGCCGACGATGCTGCATCCTGATGACGTCAAGTTATGGCACCAGACGTATCCGGATGTACTACCCGACGAGGAACTGGTGCAAAACCAGGTGCTGGGCGTGGCACATGTCGTGGTGCGTGTGCTGCACACGCCGGGCCACACACCCGGCTCGGTCTCGCTCTACGTCCCCGCCCTCGAATCGGTGTTCAGCGGCGACACGCTGTTCCTCGGCGGACCCGGCAGGACCGGGCAGTCGTACAGCGACTTCCCCATGATCATCCGCTCGACCGAAGCCAAGCTGCTGTCGCTGCCGCCGAAGACGCGAATCCTTCCCGGCCACGGCCCCTCCACGACCGTTGCCCAGGAATCGCCGCACCTCGCCGACTGGATCGCCAGGGGTTACTGACCCGCGTTGATCGTCACGGCGGGATATCCCGTTCGTGAATCGCCATGGCGCGACCGCGAAGGACGATGCGAGGAGACGCGCTGTCGCGGCGATCTTGTCGCGTGCGGAAGACCGTGCTGAGTTGATCACGGCCGCGGGTCCCGTTGAGGGTGAGTCGGCCCCATGTCGGCGATCGCTTGCGTCGCCAGAGAGCCAACAGCCGAGACCTGCGGATGAAGGTCTATGGGGCGGCGTTGGGTTGGAGTGGGCAGTGCCTCCTGGCGCAAGGTGAGGGTGTCGCGGTGGTTGGTCTATGACAGCGCCAGCACCAGCTCCTGTGTTCGGGCTGCTGCGGTGCTGTGCATTGAGGTCCTTCGTCCTAGTTCCAGGCTACCCAGCGGCGACGACTATATCCCCCCCAGACGGGATAGACCTCACCGGTCAGCGCCCGCAGTATTTGCGGGGACGAGCTGCAGAACCGCGTAATTAGGGGATCTCGATTCCGATGACAACCGCCGCTATCAGTTATGCCTCGACCGGCGCCACGGACAGCGTGGCTGAGCTATTGCTAGGTGTCCGCGACGGGGATCCGGCCAGCTGGGAAGAAATCGTGCGCCGATACGGCAAGCTCGTGTCCGCGACGGTGCGGTCGTTTCGGCTGCAGGAGACCGACGTACTCGACGCGGTGCAGATGACCTGGCTGCGGTTGGCCGAAAACGCCCACCGGGTGAAGTTCCCCGAGAAGCTGGGCGGGTGGCTGGCGACTACCGCCCGCCGCGAATGCCTGCACATCCTGCGCCAGGCCAAACCCGCCCCAAACCTCATTGACGTGGTGCCAGATACTGTCGCCGACCCCTCGGCGGGCCCCGAGCAGCGCGTCATCGACGCCGACACCGCGCGGACGTTGCGCAAGCTCGTCACCGAGTTGTCACCTCGCCGGAGGACCGTGCTGCGGGCGCTGTTCACCCACAATCCCCCTCCCTACTCCGAGGTCGCGCGCACCACCGGAATCCCGCCTGGCGCGATCGGGCCCACTCGGGCGCGGGCCCTGCAACAACTGCGCGACAAGCTCAACGACCACGAGCTGGGATCGGGGAGCCTAAGGCCGCGGAGTTCGATACGGGCTACCCGCCCCCTTACAGCGGCACTGTTGCATTAAGGCGAGGGCGTCCTTGCCATGCACCACAGCAGCGAGGCAGACCCTCAGGCACCTTCGAGAACTGTGACAAACCGGGCATTCGAAGGCCTGCTGCGTGGCTTCTGGGCGGGCAGGTGGACCAGCTCGGGTGGACTGAACGCTCAATACAACAGTGCCCGACGATCCCGTGGCGGATGTATCTACGTGGGCGCTGGGCGTCTCTATCTATAAGTGGCGCCGCGCAAGATCGGCCAGACAGGTGTCGACTGCGCGCGCGACGACCGAAGGAGAAGTGTCGGTGTCGGCCCGGGGAGAACACATGGCCGCTAGTCAAGAGCGCGCACAGCGGGGAGCTGACCCCCGGGACGACCTGGACGCCGAGGCCGCGTACTACCGCTACCGAGCCATCCAGGAGGAGCAGGCCCTGGGCCCTGGCTACTACGTAGACCTGCTCCGCGGCATGGCAACAGAGCGGGCCGCGTTGGCGCAACGAATACGGACGATGGCCAGCTCATAGTGTCCGCGGCGCAGGTTTTGGACGAACGTATGTCCTTCACCGATCACTCACGCTGAGCGCAGCCCGTTTGACCACGCATTGGCCTGAGCCGGGCATTCAGACGGCCGTGATCAGACCACCGTGGTGTTTTGTCCGAGGACGCAGCAAGGACCGCCGCACGGGAAGGAACTCAAGTTATGACAGCGGGCGTCACGACCTCGCAGGTCCACGCGCAACCTTGGGCGTCCCCGCCGTCGGTTGCCGACGTCGAGCGGATCAACGCGCTGGCCGATCCGGTCGTGCGCAACCTGCAGATCACGCAGTGCTACCACGAGCTGGCACTTGCCCTCGCTGCCCGGACCGGAAGCAGCGCGAATTGGTGCACCTTCGCCGTCTGGGCCTCGAAACAGGTCGGTCAGACAATTCGGAAGGAGGACCTGGCACGGGTCGTCGAACAGCTATGGACCATGTCCTCGGAACTGGCCGTGGTCGCCAGGTCAGCCGGCTCGATACGGCACCAGGTCACCGGCAGTGACCGGCCCACTCAATTGCCGGAGAGCCGTCGCGCCGCCGGGCGTTCCGTCATCGCGGCACTGTCACTCGGCACTCCGCTGATCGGCCTCGGGGATCACCGCCGCCGCATTCGCGAAGCGGTGCGGGCAGCCTCCTCCTTCGAGCGCACGAGCGAGGCCTGCGCCCGGGGCAACCGCAAGGTCTTCGAGGAGATCGCCTGGGAGTTCGCCCGATTCCTCACAACCTTCGCTGATGCCACCACCTTCGACGCCCACAGAGTCGCCGGGTTCTGCGCGGCGCTGCGCCCCGGCGAGCCACCCGATGGGCAGCGCTACCTCATCCAGGCGTTCACCAGCTACTACCGAGCGATGTTCGAGCACAACCCGAAGACCAGGGAAGAGCTCCTGCTTCTCGGGAACGTCGCGGTGGGCCTGCACGAGCAGACCAGGTTGCAGCCCGAGATCACCGACGCACTCAACGCGCCGGTTGTCGATCCCCGGGAGCTGCAGCGACTCCTGCTGGAGATCCTCCTGCCCGACCTGGAGTGGCGTGCCCGCCTGCGGTGGAACCTTGCGTCACGGATCGGCCTTCGCAACCCCGTCGACGTTGCGTTGTCCCGGCTGGTGGAGCAGGCCCGGCTGCTGGGCCGGGTGGCCGTCACCGAGCACATCATGACCTTCGGCCTGCCCAGTGGTGCGAGCCTGAAGCTGGGGCAAGACCTGCGCGGCGATTTCCCCACAGCGCTGGCACTCCTGGTCGACGCCGAACTCCTGGCGCTGCTCAAACTGGTGGACCCCACTTCAAACAGCCTGCGGGACACTGCGGTCGCGGACTGGTCCGTCCTGCCCGACCGGATGCACTTCATTGCGGATTTCTTCCGCTGCTTCCAGCAGCGACGGGACTTGTTGAACCCCCCGTTCAGTCCGTCTCAGCTTGCGGAGCTGAAGGAGGGACGCCGGCCGGAGGGACGGTTGTAAGGGCACTGTTGCATTGAGCGTTCAGTCCACCCGAGCTGATCCACCTGCCCGCCCAGAAGCCACGTACTGTAGCAGGCCTTCGAATGCCCGGTTTGTCACACTTCTCGAAGGTGCCTGAGGGCCAGCCTCGCTGCTGTGCATGGCAAGGACACCCCTCGCCTTAATGCAGCCCCTCGCGTTAATGCAAACAGTGCCCACTGAGGTGGTCGGCGAGGGCGTCGAGGTGTGGGCAACGCGCCCGGACGTCTTTGACCATTCGGGGTTACGGGTGTCGGGGCGGCGCAGGATGGCGCGGTCACCCCGCGGACCGTCGGCGGCGGTGGGACTGTCGGAGGGGCCGCGGCCAACCTCCGGAACGGGCGCAGGTAGCCCAGCACAGTGCCCAGACTGGCGGCTCGTTTCCGCAAACATTGCGGGCGCTAACCGGCGAGGTCTATCCCGCCTGGGGGGGATACCGTCACCGCTACTGCGGGGTAGCGTGGCGGTCAGAATAGACGAGGGACCTTTACCATGCACAGCACCGCAGCGGCCCGCACGCAGGAGCTGGTACTAGGGCTGTCACAGACCCGCAGCCGCGACACGCTCACCTTGCGCAGGGAGATGATTGCGCTGCTGCGCCGGGCAGTGCCATTCGACACCTGGTGCTGGGGGTTTGCCGACCCGGATAGCCACCTGCTGTCCTCGGGGACGGGCGACAGCCCGGCCACAAACGATCTTGGTCGCTACCTGGCCCTCGAATACGGCAGCGACGACCTGAACCGACTGCTCACCTTGGCTAACGGTGAGGGTCCGGCCGTCGCCGTGCTCAGCCAGACGACCGCCGGGGACCTGTACCGTAGCCGCCGCTGGCGTGAGCTGTATCACCCTTACGGCGTCGGCGACGAGCTGCGTCTGGCGCTGTTCGCCGACGGATACCGCTGGGGTTACCTGGAGCTGCTCCGCGACCGCACCGGTGGACACTTCACCACCGAGGAGGCCGAGTTCTTGCTCCGGCTGAGTGTGCCCATGGCCAAAGCCCTTCGGGCCGCACTGACCTGCGTCAGCTCACCGACGACCGACGTGGCGCACGGCCCCGGCACCTTGATCCTCGACGCCCACAACGTAATCCAAGCCACCACCCCGGAGGCGGACCAGTGGCTGGCCCTGCTCCGTTCCTACGCCATCCCCATCGAGGCTCTCTTCCCCGCCCCGGTACCCGTCCTTTCGATGGCGGCCCGGCTGCGTTCCCTTCCCGAATACCCCGGTGCACTCCCCACCGCCGCGCAGGCCGGGGTCCGGGTCCGGACGCGGACCCCGGCCGGCCACTGGCTGACCATCCACGCCTCCCCTCTCACCGGGATGGCTGTCCCGACCGGCACCGTCGCGGTCACCATCCAACACGCCGCACCCGCCGATGTCGCCGCGCTGGTCTTCCACGCCCACGGGCTCACTGCCCGCGAACGCCAGCTCGCTCGGCTGCTCCTCGAGGGCCTGCCCAACACCGAGATCGCCCAACGGCTGTACATCTCGATCTACACCGTTCGAGACCATGTCAAAGCAGTGCTCGACAAACTCGGCGTACACAGCAAACGCGAACTCATCGCCAGCATCCTCAGCCAGCGTCTCTAGCTAGACGGGACGGCACTGTTGCATTAAGGCGTTGCATTAAGGCGTTGCATTAAGGCGAGGGGCGTCGTCGCCATGCACCACAGCAGCGAGGCAGACCCTTCCTGCAGCGGGTGGTCGTGTCTCGTTCGTCTGCGGTGGGCTCCGTCCAGCTGTTTTTCGGACCGCCGCACCCACCTGACTCTGCCGTCTCGGGTGTACCTCGGTCTGAAACGCCAGTGACGGGCGTCTGAGCCGGCCCCGTAGGACCAAGTCTTACCGAGGCGGGTTTGCCACTCTTAGGGCGGCGAACTATGGCGGCGGCCGATGGGCGGAAGGGAGCTGACGAGGTGGCCAGCAACCGTGGAGTCGTGTATCAGGGACCGGGCAAGGTCTCGGTGGAGTCCATCGACTACCCCGAGTTCGTGCTCAAGCCTGGTCCTGACGTACCCCCTGCGAATGCGGGACCGGCTATCACGGTTGCCGTCACCGCCGGCGTCGGCGCTGGCGGCGCCATCGGCATTCCCGGGCTGTACGTCACGGAGGATCCCGGAGCCAGTGACCCCCATGCCCAGCGGGGAGCGCTGTCCCTGCGGTTCGGCGTCGGCTGGGCCAAGGCGCACTCGTTCGCCACCGGACAATGCCCTGCCATGCGTTACCATCGCGAGCTGATGATGGCGATTCTCAATGATCGGGTACAGATCGCCAAGAACGTCAACGCCACCGTGATCACCTTGGACGATGCGCCGCGGGGATATCAGGAGTTCGACCAGGGCGTACCTAAGAAGTTCGTTCTGACCCACATGGTGTGCTCGGCGCGACATAGCCGCCCACCCCCCTCACCCAGATCATTTGCTTGTCGTCCGCCTGCCGAGCCGCTGCCGGGCGCAGCCAGCGGTGCTGGACCGACGTTTTCTGCCCCGCTCACCGTGGGTATGCCTCGGAGGCGGGTACGTCCGTTACAGGCCCCAAGGAGGAGCAGATGACGAACCGGGATCCATCCGGAGGACACGCGTCTCAGCAGCCGAACCCACACCCGCGCCGCCGTACCAGAGGCGACTACGAACGGGGGCTGCCTGGCTACCACGACCCGACTGCGGGATTCGGCGGGGCTGCGCCGGCCCGCAGCGCACTGACCTTGCGGGCGGTGCTGGCCGGTTTCGGCCTGGTGTTCTGCACCGTGGCCGCAGTGGTCATGATCGAGGCGAAACTGGTGGCATTCGGCGTGGTGCTCGCTGCGCTGGCATTGATCGCGCTGGTGGACCTGGCGTGGGTGCTCCATCGCAAGCGCCGCGGCGAGCCGGGCTGAGGGTCCACCAGCCCGAGCACCGGCGGTAGCGAACCCCGTCCGCCGACCACCCTCCTGAGTCGACAGCAGGTACACCCACGCGTGGAACCGTGTGTGCGGCAGCACGTACAGTTCTTCCGTGTCAGGTCTGGGGATGTTGTGCTACTTCGTTGTGACGCTGCTTCCGTCGTGCCTGGGCCTGTCGGTGTGAGCTTCCCCCGAAGCGGGCCCGTCCTGGATGTTGTCTGACCACAGCGGTCCGTGGGTTCGATGGCGGGTGTTTCGTGGATTCGGCTTGTCGTTGTGACGCCTATCTGATCCGATGCCAGATGCGCAGCGGGCCAATGGGTGTGCAGCTACAGTATGTCTGGCTGCGGCGTCCAACGCCTTCCCGTGCTCGTAGCCGACCATCGGCAGGCCGGGGAAATGCCGGGCGACTGCGGCCAGGCCACCGGCCCAGGCACCATCGAGATCGTTATCCGAGGCGGACAGGTTCGAGATCCCGACCACCGATGCGCTGCGGTTCGCAACTGCGCCAGCAATGATCTGGGCGCCGAGGTGACCGCCGAGGACGAGGTGTCGATCCGGGCAAGGACCTCCTGAGCCGACGCGGTGGCTGCCAGAGTCACCGCGTCAGGGTAGAAGGGAGGCGTCCGGCGAGCGTTTGTCCACGCCTGCTCACGGAACTCACCCGGCAGGCCGTGTGTGCGACAGACCGCGTCGCACCACGCGGCGTTGTTCCGGGCGGCCGCTCGAACATACTGTTAAACCCGCTCGGCCTTCCCCGTCTCGGTCAGCCGGGTGATCACCGACGCCGACAGCCAGCCGACGAGCCCAGGAGCTGGCCCAACGCGGGCACGAAGTCGCTGGTCGACAGCCCGTGCAGGTACAGCAGCGGCAGCACCTCGGTGATCTTCGGGTCTTGCGGGCCCACAGTGGCAGGATCGCCGAGGCGAACCGGTGCCTGCAGATCACCGGGAGGGTACGATCCCTCCTTGCCATCCACAGGTTTCAAGCATTGCTCTTCCGGGGTAAGCCGTGCTACTGCCGGGCACAAGGGAGGACCCATGTCGAGCACCGAAACCGGTCAGGTGACCGGAACCAAGGACAAGGACTACAACCTGATTTGGTTTACGGAGTCCTGTCTGAGCAATACGCTGCGCCTGGAGACCTACATCCAGGACGCCGAGCGCGAAGGCGACTCGGAGTTGGCTGAGCTGTTCAAGCGGGCGCAGACCGAAAGCCGTAAGGGTGGCGAGAAGGGCAAGCAACTACTCCGCAAGCGTCTCAGCGGCTGACGGCTCGAGGCGTGGCAACCGGTGTGCGGCCCGGCCCCATTTGGTTGAACCGTGGGCGCAGGGTGGGCGCGCTCACGCACCAGGTCCTGATCAGCATGGTCGCTTGGAGGCACTCGCGGCTCCCTAGGGGCACGGGTGAGTGCTGTTTAGGTGAGCATGGATGGACCGGAGCAGGACCAGGAGGGCGATGATGAGTTGAACGCGTCCGAGGACGCGGCGGGCTTCGCCGATCTGGGGCTGCGGCCGGAGTTGCTGCACGCGCTGGCTGGGCTTGGCTACGAGGAGCCCACGCCCATCCAGCGCGAGGCGATCCCGCCGTTGCTGCAGGGGCGTGACCTGCTCGGTCAGGCCGCGACGGGGACGGGAAAGACGGCGGCGTTCGCGTTGCCGGTGTTGCAGCGAATGTCCGGTGACGGGCGAGGTGCGGTGCCGGTGGCGCTGGTGCTCGTACCCACACGTGAACTGGCTATGCAGGTCTCACAAGCGTTCCACCGCTACGGCCGCGATCTTGGCGTCCGCGTCCTTCCGATCTATGGCGGGCAGCCGATCGGCCGGCAGCTGCGGGTGCTGGAACGCGGGGTCGATGTCGTGGTCGCCACACCTGGCCGCGCAATTGACCATATCGGTCGTGGGACCCTTCGTCTGCACGGTGTGGAGACGATCGTGCTTGATGAGGCGGATGAGATGCTCGATATGGGGTTCGCCGAGGACATCGAGGCGATCCTCGACAGCACTCCTGAGGACAGGCAGACCGTGCTCTTCTCCGCGACGATGCCGTCTCGCGTCGACAGGATCGCTCGCCGTCACCTGCGTGATCCGGTCCGGATTGAGATGGGCCGCGAGGCGACGGCCGCAGGTACCGGCCCGCTGGTGCGGCAGAGCGCGTATGTGGTCACCCGCATGCAAAAGCCCGCTGCTCTGGGACGAGTGTTAGACGTGGAGGCGCCCTCGGCGGCGATCGTTTTCTGCCGGACCCGGGAAGAAGTCGACCAGCTCACCGAGACCTTGAACGGACGCGGCTACCGCGCCGAGGCATTGCACGGTGGGATGAGCCAAGAGCAACGCGACAGGGTAATGGGGCGCCTGCGCAACGCGACCGCGGACCTGCTCATCGCCACCGACCTGGCCGCTCGCGGGCTCGACATCGAGCAACTGACCCACGTCGTCAACTACAACGTTCCTTCAGCGCCCGACGCGTACGTACATCGCATCGGCCGGGTAGGCCGTGCTGGCCGCGAGGGTGTGGCAATCACCTTAGCGGAGCCGCGGGAGCACCGGATGCTCAAGGCGATCGAGCGGGTGACGAAGCAGCGCATCGCGGTGGGGAAGGTACCCACGATCGCCGATCTGCGCGCAAGACGCCTCGAGCTAACCCGCGCCGCGCTGCAGGAAATCCTCCTAAACGATGACCTGGAGCGCTTCCGTGTCGTGGTCGAGACGCTCGCTGACGAGTTCGATGTCATGGAGGTGGCGCTCGCTGCGGTGAAGTTGGCTCACGATTCCCTTGGGGGCGAAGCCGACGAAGAGGAGTTCCCAGAGGTCGCCGAGGTGCCCGGGCGCAAGCGACCAGATCTCCGTGGTGCCGATGGGCGCGAAGGGCAGCGCGGCCGTGCCCACACAGATGGGATGACGCGCGTCTTCCTCGATGTCGGGCGCAGCACCGGGATCCGGCCACAGGACCTGGTCGGCGCGATAACCGGGGAGTCCCGTCTCGGTGGCCGCGACATCGGGGCGATCGAGATCGCCGATCGCTTCTCGCTAGTGGAGGTGCCCGAGTCCGCCGCCGGCGAGGTGATCGCAGCTCTGCGGCGCACCACCATCAAGGGAAAAAAGCCGACCGTCCGCCGCGAGCGCGACCCGGCGAGTAGGGCCGACGGTAACAGAACTGTCACCTCAAGCAAGCGCAGATGAACTTACTGACGGGCACTGTTGCATCGGCGTAGCACCGGGAGCGGGCAGGCTGGGCTGATGCGTCGTCGTATTCCCCGAGTGCCCGCGCCGAGGTCTGGCTTCGCCGGTTTCCGCTTCCCACCGAAGGTGATCAGCGCCCGCTGGGATACCTCGTCACGGAGCGATCTTGGGTGATCGTGTGCACTGGGATTCGTATGGCAACGCGCGGGCCGGCCACCGTCGGTCCTTTGGCGTGGTCGCACCCTGGTAGGTGTCGACTAGCCTGATGCTGACGAGCTCGCGGAGGCGACCGTGTCGGATGAGCGATCGAGCAGCGTGGTGGCGCACTACTCACACGGCGAGTTGTTGGCGGCGATTTTGCGGGGGTTGGCCGCGACGGGCAAGTCGACCGATCCGATCGATTCCGATGACCTCGCGGCGGGGGATGAGTTCCACATCGGCGGTCGGGCGGCTACTTCGGCGTTGTTCGACCAGTTCGGCTGGCGGCCCCGTCTGCAGGTAGTGGATGTGGGCTGCGGTATCGGGGGACCGGCCCGGTATCTGGCGCGGCACCGGGATGCCCGCGTCACCGGTGTCGACCTGACCCCGGAGTTCGTCGAGGTTGCCCGCGAGCTCACCCGGAGGTGCGGGCTGGCCGATGCGGTGGATTTCCAGGTCGGCAGCGGCCTCGAGCTGCCGATCCCGGACGGCGGCGTCGATGCGGCCTGCCTGCTGCATGTTGGGATGAACATCGAGGACAAGGCGCGGCTGTTCGCCGAGGTACGGCGGGTGGTGCGACCGGGCGGCTG
>DASYIL010000004.1:0-14504 GCA_035997545.1 Pseudonocardiaceae bacterium | reverse complement strand
GAGGACAGCGTCCTCGAACAACTTCTGACTTCAGCCGACGGGGTGCTGTTCGATCTCGATGGCGTTCTGCTGGACAGTTCCGAAGCCGTGCACCGGCACTGGGAGGCGTTCGCCTCCTGGCAGGGCATCGACCCGTCGTCTCTGCTCAGTGACGTGCACGGGCGCCGGGCAGCAGACGTCATCGGGGGGTTGCCCATCTGCTCTCGACCTCCGTCGCCGAGGCGATTCGGTGGCACAACGAGCTAGAGGTCGCTGATCAGGAGGGCATCGTGGCTCTGCCTGGCGCGCTCGACGTGGTGACGATGATAGTCAGGCACCGGTGGGTGGTGGTGACGAGCGGCATGCGGGACGTGGCCGCCGCGCGGATGCGGGCCGCTGGCCTCCCGGTCCCGCTGGGTTTGGTGTGGGCGGACGACATCCCACGCGGCAACCGCTGCCCGACCCCTACTGGCTGGCGCGCGCCTGCTTGACGTCCCAGCGTCGCAGTGCCTGGCCGTCGAGGATTCCGTGGCCGGTCTGGCGTCGGCGCGCGCCGCGGGGTGCCAGCTGCTCGCATTGACGACCACCACCGATCCGACTCAGCTTGTGGCACCCGTGGTGGTATCGGACCTCAGCCACGTCGCTCCCACCCTCCGGCGTCTGAACTCGCGCGGCATCACTATCACGACGTGAGACGCAGCGGGGCGGGTGCGCAGCTCTTCGCCAGCTGGCGGCGGACGTCCACCGATTGCCCCGCTGACTGGTGACGCGCCGCAATCGAGCAGATCAGAAAAGCGGGGAAAGTCAACAAATAACGAAGGTCCTGAGCTCGCCCGAATGGCGAACGGAATCTTTCCGGACGAATGGTCGAAAATCGGCCGCGACCGTTGTAGCAGCAATGCTGTTTCCCTCAGGATGCTCGGTTTACGCTGAAGTGGTACGTATGAGGAGGTCTTGCGTGGTCGACTACGACGTGGTGGTGGTTGGATCCGGGTTTGGGGGCAGTGTGGCCGCACTGCGGCTGACCGAGAAGGGCTACCAGGTTGGCGTGCTCGAGGCCGGGCGGCGCTTCGCCGACGAGGAGCTGGCTACTACGTCATGGCAGCTGCGCAAGTTCCTCTGGGCGCCCGCCCTGGGTTGTTACGGCATCCAGCGAATCCACCTGCTGCGCGACCTCGTGGTGCTGGCCGGCGCCGGCGTCGGGGGCGGGTCGCTGAACTACGCCAATACCCTCTACCGGCCGCCCGACGAGTTTTTCCGCGACCCGCAGTGGGCCCATATCACCGACTGGCGCGCCGAGCTCGAGGCCTACTACGACCTGGCACAGCGGATGCTCGGGGTGACGACCTACGCCGGGCACACGGCCGCGGACGAGGTGATGCAGCGGGTCGCGCAGGACATGGGCGTCCCCGAGAGCTATCACCCGACGCCCGTCGGGGTGTTCTTCGGGCGCCCGGGCGAGGAGGTCGACGACCCCTACTTCGGCGGCGCGGGACCCCGGCGGACCGGCTGCACCGAATGCGGTTCCTGCATGACCGGGTGCCGGGTCGGCGCCAAGAACACCTTGGTGAAGAACTATCTGTACCTCGCGGAACGCGCCGGGGCCACCGTTCATCCGATGACGACGGTGACCGCGCTGCGCCCTCAGCCGGACGGGTCCTGGTTGATCGACGCCGTGCGGACCGGTAAGCGATGGCGCCGGACGATCCGCGCGAACCAGGTGGTGCTGGCCGCGGGCACCTGGGGCACCCAGCAGCTGCTGCACCGGATGCGTGACCATGTCGTGCTGCCCCGGCTCTCGCCCCGGCTGGGCGAGCTGACTCGGACGAACTCCGAGGCGATCCTCGGCGCCAGCCGGGACACGGTGGACCCACTGCGCGACTTCTCCCGCGGGGTGGCCATCACCTCCTCCTTTCACCCCGATGAGAACACCCACATCGAGCCGGTCCGCTACGGGCGGGGCAGCAACGCGATGGCCTTGCTGAAGACCTTGGCCACCGACGGCGCGTCGGACACCCCCCGCTGGCGGCAGTTCCTACGCTTTGCAGCCCGGCACCCGGTCACAATGGTGCGGCTGTTGTCGGTACGGCGCTGGAGCGAGCGGACGGTGATCCTGCTGGTGATGCAGACCCAGGACAACTCGTTGAGCACCTACCGTCATCGCGGCCGGCTCACCTCCCGGCAAGGTCACGGCAAGCCCAACCCCACCTTCATCCCGGCCGGTTTCCAGGCCAGCCAGCTCACCGCCCAGTACATCGGCGGCACCGCGGGGAGCACCTGGGGCGAGCTGTTCGAGGTCCCGATGACCGCGCACTTCCTCGGCGGCTGCCCGATGGGCACGGCCGCCGCCGACGGCGTCATCGATCCCTACCACCGGGCGCACGGCTACCCGGGCCTGTCTGTAGTGGATGGGTCGGCGGTCAGCGCGAACCTCGGAGTGAACCCGGCGCTGACCATCACCGCGCTGGCCGAGCGGGCCTTCGCCCTGTGGCCCAACAAGGGCAAGGAAGATCCGCGGCCCGCTCCGGGCGAGGACTACCAGCAGCTGGAGCCCACCCCACCACGGTCACCGGCCGTCCCCCTTGGCGCCCCCGCTGCGCGGGGGCGCTCGTGAGTGGCATTGAGTGCGATAACACTGTTACGCACTCACGAGCAGTTCTGGTCGTCGACTTCGGTGCGCAGTACGCGCAGCTGATCGCTCGTCGGGTCCGCGAGGCTCAGGTGTACTCCGAGGTCGTGCCGCATACCACACCGGTTGCGGAGATCCTGGAACGCAAGCCCCCGGCGATCGTGCTCTCCGGTGGCCCGGCCAGCGTGTACGCCCCAGGCGCTCCCCGCGTCGACCCGGCTTTGTTCGAGGCCGGGGTGCCGGTGCTGGGGATCTGCTACGGCTTCCAGGCGATGGCCGAGGTGTTGGGCGGTGCCGTGCAAAAAACCGGCACTCGAGAATACGGGCGCACCGACCTGCAGGTGCTCGACGGTGGCGGCGTGCTGCACCGCGAGCTGCCCGCGCGCGGTCCCGTGTGGATGAGCCACGGCGACGCCGTCACTGCCGCGCCGGAGGGGTTCGCGGTCACTGCGCGGTCGGCGGGTGCCCCGGTGGCGGCGTTCGAGGACCCCGGCCGGCGGTTGGCCGGGGTGCAGTACCACCCGGAGGTGGTGCACTCCCCGCACGGTCAGGAGGTGCTGCGCCGGTTCCTGCACGAGGTGGCCGGCATCCGGCCGAGCTGGACCACCGCCAACGTCATCGACGAGACCGTGGCCGCGATCCGGGTTCAGAGCCGGGGCAGCAAGTTGATCTGCGGGCTGTCCGGGGGAGTGGACTCCGCGGTCGCCGCTGCGCTGGTGCACCGAGCCGTCGGAGATAACCTGACCTGCGTGTTCGTCGACCATGGCCTGCTGCGCACTGGTGAGCGCGCCCAAGTGGAACGGGACTACGTGGCTGCCACAGGAGTCCGTTTGGTCACCGTCGACGCCCGCGAGCGGTTCCTGGACGCGCTGGCCGGGGTGATCGATCCGGAGCAGAAGCGAAAGATCATCGGTCGGGAGTTCATCCGGACCTTCGAGGCCGCGGCGCGGGACGTGGCCGCCGAAGCGGGCCGGCACGGCCAGGAGATCCGCTTCCTCGTACAGGGCACCCTGTACCCGGACGTGGTGGAGTCCGGCGGTGGCTCGGGCACTGCGAACATCAAGAGCCACCACAACGTCGGCGGGCTGCCCGACGACCTGAAATTCGAGCTGGTCGAGCCCCTGCGGGCGCTGTTCAAAGACGAGGTGCGCCGGGTGGGGCTGGAACTCGGGCTGCCGGAGACGATCGTGCACCGCCAGCCGTTCCCGGGGCCCGGCCTGGCGATCCGGATCATCGGCGAGGTCACCGCCGGAAGGTTGGAGACGCTGCGCGCCGCGGACGCGATCGCCAGGGAGGAGCTCACCGCGGCCGGGATGGACCGTGACATCTGGCAGTGCCCCGTGGTGTTGCTGGCGCAGGTGCGCAGCGTCGGCGTGCAGGGTGATGGACGAACCTACGGGCATCCGGTGGTGCTGCGCCCGGTGTCCAGCGAGGACGCGATGACGGCGGACTGGTCCCGGGTGCCCTATGACGTGCTGGCCCGCATCTCCGGCCGGATCACCAACGAGGTGCCCGAGATCAACCGGGTGGTGCTCGATGTGACGAGCAAACCACCCGGCACCATCGAATGGGAATAGTTGAGTGGCAAGGGGTGGTGCTGGCTTCAATCGCTCAGGACGGCCGCGTCCGGAATCGGCCCGCTCCATGAGTCCAGTCGCGCCGCATCTTCGCCTGCGCAACCGCCAGCGTCATCTGACCCGCACACACCGCCCGGTGTAGCTGGTCCTCGAGCTCTTCCTTCTCGGTGGTCTTCGCGGTGGGTTGCGGGAACAGGTTGTTCGGGTCACTGGGCGCTCCGCCGAGGGACAGAGGCACTAGGTGGTCTTCTTTATAGCTGCGGGGTGAGCCGGTCTCCCCAAGGGCATGCATCGGCCGGAGCTTGAGCTCGGTGGTGTAGCTGGCCGGTGGCCGCACCGTGTCGGTCCACCCCGCTTCCCTTGACGGCCCGGCACCCGCTCCGGAACCAGCCCGTGGTTGGTTGCTATCAGTTACCCCATCTCACTCACAGTAAACCCAGATTCTCCACAGCGGTGACTGATTCACCATGCATGCGGGGTCAGGGGCCAGCGATCTCGGCCAGGCCAGCTGCCGAGCCAGCGCCCTCGGCGCGGCGACGGCCGGAGTCGGCTCGACGTGCGGGCAGCCCGATTCGGTGCGAACATCGACAAACGGGGCATCGTCGTACACACGTAGCGGTGAGCTGACGCGTCGGGCACGTGCATGGCACATCCGCTACAGCCGCACGGAAGCGCGCCGTCCCGCACAGAACGCCGCCGAGCTGATCAGGGAGACCACCATGCTCGCCATCGTCGCCGCCGTGCTGTTCGCCATCGCCCTGATACTTGATCTGACCATAGGTGCGATCGGCCCGATTGGCGTCATCGGCTTCATCGCGGCCGGGCTACTGTGCCTCTCGCTGCAGCTCGCCGGGGTCGGCGCTGGTTTCCGGAGCTCGCGGCGTAGTCGCATCTGAGACGCGGGGCCCAGACGAGCAGGCACCACCAGCAGGGGGTGTTCACCGGTGGGTCCGGCCAGGGCTGCGCCCGGGTGAGCCCAGGCCGGGGCTGCAGCCGGCGAGCAGTACGACGCGAGCAGCCAAGCCATCAACACGCGGCGTCCGATTGAGAGGTTCATCCGGCCGCAGTTCCGGGAGACGCCTCCGTTCAACTCGGCGCGCGCCGACGAAGCCCGGACCGCGATTGCGCCACGTCGCTCACCACGTCTACCACGAAGGGCGCGGGGTCGTACGATTAGGACTGTGTCCAGGCCACAATGCCAGGCACCGTCCGGGTACCCGATGTGGACACCGTCGAGATCCTCCACCGGGAGATCGAGCACCTGCGTGCCACGGTCGCCCGGCTGCGTGGGGCGGGCTTCAACCCCACGTCTCGACGGGTCCCCGATGTGAACCCGGTGTCATCCTGATCGGGCCGGCGCTGTCCCCGAACCGCGGCACGCGGGCTGGCCCACTCCGGTCACGCCGCCGCTGTCGGCGCGGACGCTCTACCAGCTGCACCACCTGCTGCAGCGCCCGATCGATCACCGGCAGTGGGGGTGCAGTTCCTGGGTGAACCGGCCGGCATCGGCCCCACCCGGATCAGGCTGTAACGACGACCCCCACGCCGACGACAGACGGGAGTGGCCGTGTTGGTTGATTTCCGCCCCACGGGCAAGCTTCGCGGCAGCAAAACGGTGGACGTGACGGCAGCGCTCGCGCTGCCGGCGCACTTCCCGTTGGTCGAGGTGGCGGTGGAGTTCTGGCGCCGTATCTGGGCGGCATTGCGCTTGGCGGAGCGGTACCTGCCGTTGACCGGCCTGGACCTCTACCAGATCGCGCCCACGGTGAGCGGGGAGATGCTGCGCCCCCTGCTAGAGTCCGGCGCCGACATCCGCATCCACGTCAACAACGGCGCCGTGGCCAGCTTCGTGGACACCGTCCCGCTGTTGCATCCCTACGGCAGGCTGATCTGCCACGATCTTTTCGTCACCGACGTGCATGCCTATAGCACCAATTTCCGCAGCCCCGGTAAGTACGACGGCTCCATTGTGAACTGGGTCAATGGGCCGCTGCTGGCGCATATCGGGTGCCGGAAGGGTTGCGACGTGGACTATTGTACTACCGCAACCGGATCAGCCGCACTCATCTCCGCGAGATCCACGACATGGCGATCAAGGCTCCCACCGGATCCAGAACAAGGGGTATTCTCAGCCCGCCGACCTGATTCGGGCGCTGGCGCAGGTGCTCAACGCCGAGGCGCGGGCGCTGGCCGAGGCGGGTGCGGAGCTGTTACAGATCGACGAGCCGTTCCTGGCCGGCTACCCCGAGGACGTGGCAGTGGCAGTGGAGGCGATCAACATCGTGACCAAAGGTGTGGACGTCACCTGGGGCTACACGTCGGCTACGGCAACCGCTACGCCCGGCCATCCTGGGAGGGGCATGACGACTTCCTGTTCCCTGCGGTGCTTGCCCAGCGCATCCGTAAGACGTTGGACACCTTCCCAGCCGATAAGTTGATCATCAATCCGGACTGTGGGCTGCGGCACCTTTTCGCCGATGTCGCCAGGTCGAAGCTGTCAGCGATGGTAGAAGGAACCGCGACGGTCCGCCGTACCCTGCCCACCGAACACCCAGCCACATCTACTGAAAAGCCAGTGACTACCGAGCACCTATGGACATCGTCGGAACCGACCGTCGAGCAAGGAGCGTGATCCAGTGACCCAGCTGGAGAGCATCGAGTATCTGTTCACCTCTGAGTCGGTGACCGAGGGTCATCCTGACAAGATCGCCGACCAGATCTCCGACGCTGTGCTGGACGCAGCGTTGACCATGGACCCGAACTCGCGGGTGGCCTGCGAGACCCTGATCACCACTGGGATGGTCGTGCTGGCCGGTGAGATCACCACGCCCGGCCTGATCGACTACACCCAGATCGTGCGCGACACGATCTGCCGCATCGGTTACGACGACGGGAAATACGGCTTCGACGGGCACAGCTGCGCGGTGATGACCGCACTGGACAAGCAATCACCCGACATCGCCCAGGGTGTCGACGTGGCCGCGGAGCGGCGCGGGCTGTCCGATGACGAGCTGGACAGCGCTGGTGCGGGCGACCAGGGAATGATGTTCGGGTATGCCACGAACGAGACCCCCGAGATGATGCCGATGCCGATCGCACTGGCCCACCGGCTGTCCAAGCGGTTGGCGCAGGTGCGCAAGGACGGCACGCTGCCCTACCTGCGTCCCGACGGCAAGACCCAGGTCACCGTCCGTTATCGGGATGGCGTGCCGATCGGGGTGGAGAAGGTGCTGATCTCCACCCAGCACGCCGAGGACGTCATCTTGGAGAAGATCCGGGCGGACGTGTGGGAGCAGGTTGTACTCGCGGAGCTGCCCGTCGGCTTCTACGACGAGGCCGAGCTGGCGCGCAACCTGTTCGTCAACCCGACCGGGCGGTTCGTGATCGGCGGGCCGGTAAGTGATGCCGGGCTGACCGGTCGGAAGATCATTGTGGATACCTACGGCGGGTTCGCCCGGCATGGTGGCGGCGCGTTCTCCGGCAAGGATCCGTCCAAGGTAGACCGTTCCGCGGCGTACGCGGCCCGCTACGTGGCGAAGAACATCGTGGCCGCCGGCTTGGCACACCGGGTGGAGGTCCAAGTGGCTTACGCGATCGGCGTCGCCCGGCCGCTGTCGTTGCTGGTGGAGACGTTCGGCACGGAGCAGGTGCCCCGCACGACCATCGAGAAGCTGGTGGGTGAGCACTTCGACTTGCGCCCCGCGGCTTTCCGCAAGTACCTGGACCTGCACCGGCCGATTTACGCTAAGACCGCCACCTACGGCCACTTCGGGCGCGACGACCCCGACTTCACCTGGGAGCGGACCGACAAGGCGGCGGAACTGCGCGAGTCCGCCGGGTTACCAGCCCGTGCGCAGCCGGCGACAGTCTGAGGGGGACATGGTGAGCATCATCGTCACAGGGTCAATCGCCACCGACTACCTGATGGTCTTCCCAGGCCGGTTCGTCGAGCAGCTCGTGCCCGATCAGCTGGACAACCTCTCGGTGTCCTTCCTGGTGGAAGACCTGGCGATTCGTCGCGGCGGGGCGGGCGCCAACATTGCGTTCAACCTCGGCTGTCTCGGGCTGGCGCCGGTGCTGGTGGGCGCGGTCGGTGCCGACTTCGCCGAGTACGGGCAATGGCTATCGGCGCACGGGGTGGACACCAGCGCGGTACACATCTCGCAGGCCAAGCACACCGCCCGGTTCCAGTGCACCACCGACTCCGACCAGAACCAGATCGCGTCATTCTACGCTGGTGCGATGACCGAGTCTCGCGACATCGAGCTGAAACCAATCGTGGACCGCCTGGGTGGAACCGACCTCGTGGTGGTGGGCCCGAACGACCCGGCGGGAATGTTACGGCACACCCAGGAGTGCCGGGACCTCGGCTACCCGTTCGCCGCGGACCCCTCCCAGCAGCTCTCCTCGCTCGACGGCGACCAGATCAAGCAGCTGGTCGAGGGGGCGACCTGCCTGTTCACCAATACCTACGAGCGAGGTCTGCTCGAACGCAAGACCGGCTGGGGTGATGAGGACATCCTGGCGCGGGTGGACGTGTCGGTGATGACCCGGGGCGCCAAGGGCGTGACTGTACAACGGCCCGGCGAACCGGTCATCTCAGTGACACCGCCGCAGGAGCTGGTCAAGGCAGACCCCACGGGCGTCGGCGACGCGTTCCGGGCCGGCTTCCTGGCCGGGGTCCACTGGGGCGTGGGGGATGAGCGCGCCGCCCAGCTCGGTTGCATGCTGGCCACCCTGGTGATCGAATCGGTCGGGACCCAGGAACACGAGTTCGAACCCGAGAGGTTCATGGATCGATTCAGCGAAGCTTACGGACCCGACAGTGCGGCCGAGGTGACCGACCACGTGCGCGCGTGACCTTCAACTTCGAGGCAAGGAGTGCATTTCGATGACTGTGGCGCCTGCCGCTGAGAAAAAACTACGGAGCTGCGCTGGTATTGATTTCGCTGTTGCCGATCTAGGGCTGGCTGATTTTGGTCGTAATGAGATCCGGTTGGCGCAGCATGAAATGCCGGGTCTCATGACGTTGCGGCGCGAGTATGCGGAGGTGTTCCCGCTGCGGGGAGCCCGGATCTCGGGGTCGTTGCATATGACGGTGCAGACGGCGGTACTGATTGAGACTCTGGTCAGTCTCGGTGCTGAGGTCCGGTGGGCGTCGTGCAATATCTTCTCCACCCAGGATCATGCCGCGGCGGCAGTGGTGGTGGGTCCACATGGCAGCGCGGAACGGCCGCGGGGAGTGCCGTGCTTCGCCTGGAAGGGCGAGACGCTGGAGGAATATTGGTGGTGCACGGAGCGGATGCTGACCTGGCCTGACGGCCAGGGCCCGAACATGATTCTGGATGACGGGGGAGACGCCACGCTGCTGGTGCACAAGGGGGCCGCCTTCGAGAAGGCCGGGGTGGTGCCGGCCGCCGGTGAGGACGATTCGGATGAGTGGAAAGTGTTTCTGGAGGTGCTGCGGGCCTCGATGACTGCTGCGCCGGGTAAGTGGACGGCGATCGGGGAAGGCATCCGCGGGGTGACCGAGGAGACCACCACCGGGGTGCACCGATTGTATCAGCTGGCTGCGGCGGGGGAGTTGTTGTTCCCGGCGATCAACGTCAACGATTCGGTGACGAAATCGAAGTTCGACAACAAGTATGGGTGTCGGCACTCGCTGGTGGATGGGATCAACCGAGCGGTGGATGTGTTGATCGCCGGGAAGTTGTGCCTAGTCTGTGGGTATGGGGATGTCGGCAAGGGGTGCGCGGAGTCGCTGCGGGGCCAAGGTGCTCGGGTAGTGGTGGCTGAGGTGGACCCGATCTGTGCGTTGCAGGCGATGATGGATGGTTTCACCGTTGACACCCTAGACAACGTCGTCGAGCGCGCAGACATCATCGTTACCGCCACCGGGAACAAGGACATCGTGACGGTCGAGCATATGGCCCGGATGAAGCACCAGGCGATCCTGGGCAATATCGGGCACTTCGACAACGAGATCGACATGGCCGGGTTGGCGCGCCGGTCGGGGGCTCGCCGGTTGGTGATCAAACCGCAGGTCGACGAGTGGACCTTCAAGGATGGGCATTCGATCATCGTGTTGTCCGAGGGGCGGTTGCTAAACCTGGGCAACGCCACCGGGCACCCCAGTTTCGTGATGTCGAACTCGTTTTCCAACCAGGTGATCGCGCAGGTTGAGTTGTTCACCAAGTACCAGGAATATGACCGGGAGGTCTACACCCTGCCCAAGGTGCTTGATGAGAAGGTCGCCCGGATCCACGTCGAGGCGCTGGGTGGTCAGCTCACCAAGCTGACCAAAGAGCAGGCCGAATACATTGACGTGGACGTCGAGGGCCCCTACAAACCAGCCCACTATCGGTACTGACGTACACGTGAGTGGTATTGAGTGCTATAACACTGTTACGCGCTCACGAGCTCCGGAGGAGCACGATGGCTTTCCCCAGTGATCTCGAGATTGCCCGCGGTGCCACTCTCACGCCGCTGGCGGACGTCGGTGCCGCGATGGGTTTGGGTCCGCACCTGCTCAAGCCGTACGGTGAGCACGTCGTGAAGGTCAAGTCGGCGGCCATCGGCGAGCTGGCGCAGGCCCCGCGAGCGAAGTACCGCGAGATCGTCGGTCTCTCGTGATCCCTGCTCGAAACGCCCCACTGCTCGACTGCTCAGTCAAGGACCTGCTCGACCGCCTCGCTGCCAAGCAGCCCGCGCCAGGGGCTGGCGTCGCCGCGGCGATCACCGCCGCGATGGCTGCCGGGTTGCTCGGGATGGCGGCGAGGTTTTCCACCGCGCAGCTGAATGATTCGGTGGGACGGGCGGTGCACGCCGACCGGGTACGTGACCAGATCGCTGCCCTCGCCGAGCAGGAGGCCGAGGCCTATCAAGCCGTGCTCGCCGCGTTCGCGCTACCCAGCGAACTCGACTCGGAGGTTCGCCGCCGGCAGATCCGGCGCACCCTAGAGCGCGCCTCCCGGGTGCCGACCGAGATCGCCGAGGCGGCCAGCGGTATCGCCATCGAGGCGGTCGAGCTCGCTGAGCGGGGCAATCCCAACCTACGCGGCGATGCCGTCACCGCGGCCACCCTGGCCGCAGCCGCGGCGCGGTCGGCCGCCGAACTGGTCTGGCGCAACGTCGAACTTGGTGATCTCGGCAGTGAGCTGGCCGAGCGGGCCGCAGCCGCCGCCACCATCGCTGCCAACGCGGTTGCTATTCTCGACTCGCACCACAACGCCTGATCAGGGCGAGCGAGTGGATGCCCTGTTCTGGGCCCACAACGCCTACTACTACTCGCTGCTGCTCCGTCAGCTACCCACGCGGTGACAAGGCGGACCCAGTGCAGCTGGTTGTCGATGCCCCAGTGATCGCGAACCCATCAAGCTTGATGACCAGAACCTGCCTAGTCGTTTTCGGTGCCGGTCGGCAGGCCACGGAACGATCCGGCGGCCGTTGCGCCAGACGCCCGCCACGAGGGCAGTCAAACCGACCTGTCGGAGTCACCCGATCAGACGCTAGGCGGCACGCTGCGTAGAGTCACGTTGACATTACCATATTGCGATGCGATCCTGACGGCGGGTGGTGAACCTGCAAAACGGACGGCGCGACCACGCTTCTATAATGATCGTGGCTCACGCTGCACTAGGGGAGAGCATGGACAAGCACTCGCGTGTGTCGTCGGGGTCCACCCACCACGCCCGCGAGAATCAGCTGAGGAGTGCCGAAGAGCTACGCGAACTGAGTCGTGACGTCCATGACCAGGTCGGTCACTCAGTCCTGACCGTGCTGAACGATCTAGAACTGCTCGAGCTCCGCGGGGAGGTGAATGGGCCGACGCTCAGGAGTCTCTTTCCAGTGCGAAGCGTTCAGTCCTTGAGGCGCTCGAGAGCATTCGTGCGCTGGGCTCATCGCAGATGATCATACGCTATTTCGTGAGGGTATCGCCGAAATACTCGGAAGAGAAGATGATTTGAAGGTGGCAGGCGAAGCTGACTCCGGTTACGAATTGCTTGCCATAGCCCGGCAGATTCATCCCGATGCGATCATACTTGACGGTGAGATGAGGGGCGCGGGCGCTGAGGCGACGGTGCGCGAGATCCTGCGTGCGCTGCCAAAAACACGAGTGATCGTCCTAACGATGCGTGATAAACCCCAGTCTCGTCGAAATGCTGCTTGCTGCCGGTGCGGCTGCCTATGTGATCAAGGGTGCCACGCGCGAGACGTTACTCGCGGCGGTCCAAGGATTCAGGAGTGACGATGGAAATGTGGTCATCTCTGTGTCCAGGGAGACGGTGGCCCGGCTGCGCGCACCACCCGCATCCCCGCTTTCCTCTCGTGAGCTCGAGGTGCTGACCGCAGTTTCGGCAGGTCTGAGGGGATAAAGAGAGGAAGAACCGGTGTTCGAGATCACGACCGAATCCGTACCGCAGATGGCCGGAAGAGGCTATGACGTGGTAGATCTGTCCGTGCTGATCGCCGAGGATCTACCCTGTTACTGGGCGACCCACCTGCCGTTCCAGCACAAGACGTGGAACTGGTTCGAGAACCAACGCGAACCGAGCGGTTGCGTCATCAACCGCTTAGGCCCGTACGCGACGCGTTGGATGGCGATCGACGAGCACACGGGAACGCACCTCGACGCTCCCAGCCACTTCATCCCGCCCGAAGAGTCGGGACTGCCACACGCGGGACCGGCGGGCGCGATCTCGGTCGAACACGTGCCACTCGAACGCCACATGGGGCCGGCTGCCGTCGTGGACGTCAGTGCGTTGGTGGGCACCGTCGACCGCCCGGGGGAGAGCCCCATCATTGATGCCGGGATCGTCACGGCGTGGGAACGTGAGCACGGCCGATTCCGACCAGGAGACGTCTGCCTGTTCCGTACGGGATGGGACGCACATTACCGTCGGGGCGAGGCCGGCGCGGCGTACGTGTACGAGATCGTGGTGACCGGACGCCATCCCGCCTGGCCGGCGCCTGAGGTGGAGACCGTTGAGTTGCTCCTTGAGCGGGGCGTGCACTGCCTGGGCATTGACGCGCCCAGCATGGGGCCGGCGCACGGGGAGCGCGGGCAAGCGGTGCACGTCAGCGGTCTCAGCGGGGGAGCGGTTTACATTGAATGTCTGACCGGGCTGGGACGGCTGCCGGCGCGCGGCGCATGGTTCTGCTTCTTGCCGCTGAAGATCGAAGGCGCGACCGGAGCGCCGGGCCGGGCCGTGGCCTGGGTGCCGACCCCATGATGTACGAATCGAGGATCTCAGCCGTGAATGCGAGACCGTGATCGGTCACCACAAGACCGACATGGGCCACGGCGTGGCGGTCCACCCGACCGCATCAGCTCCTCCATGCCCTGGCCGCCGCGGCTGACACGATCACGGTAGGCGGCCGCAAACGGATCTCTTCCTGCTCGACGAACTGTCTCCGCCGAGGAACGCCAGGTGCGTAACCGGGTCCGGGACTTTTGCGACGCAGAAGTGCTGCCCATTATCAACGACTACTGGGAACGCGCCGAGTTTCCGTTCGCCTAGTACCTAAGCTCGCGGAGCTGCGGGTGGCCGCGGCGCGCTGCGCGGAGACGGCTGCCCAGGTATGAGTCCAGTCGCCGAGGGTCTGGTCGCTGCCGAACTCGCGCGCGCCGACGGCGGCCTGCGGGTCTTCTTCCTCGGCCACGGCCTCGTGATGTCGATCGGGCTGCTGGGCTCGGCGGAACAGCGGCGCCGGTAGTTGCCTAAGCTCGCCGCTATGGAGGCGCTCGGTGCGTTCGGGATGACGGAGCCGAGCCACGGCTCGGACGCCTCGTCGCTGGAGACCCGTGCCCGGCGGGACGGTGATGGGTACGTGCTGGACGGCGCCAAACGATGGATCAGCAATGGGAGCTTCGCCGGCGTCATGGTCGTGTGGGCCCGTGATGACGACGGCAAGATCGGCGGATTTGTCGTGGAGACTCCCGCGGACGCTCTTGCCGCGGTGCCCTTGTGGGGCAAGGCGGCCGGTCGGGTGGCGGTGCACGCCGACATCACGCTGACCGGCGTGCGCACCCCCGCCGGCAACCGGCTGACCGGAGCCAGCTCGTGGTGTGTGCTCACCCCGCTGATACTGCGGGCTCGCCAGGATGTGTGCTGGGAGGCGCTCGGCCACGCCGTCGCGACATACGAGATCGCCAGAGAACACGCACTTCGGCGGGAGCAGTTCGGCCGCCCGCTGGCCCATTTCCAGCTCGTACAGGCCAAGCTGGCGCGGATGCTCACCGACATCACGAGCATGCAGCTCATGTGCTGGCGGCTGACCCGCCTGGAGGAAGAGGGCAAGGCCACCCTCCCACGGGC
>DASYIL010000003.1:0-2817 GCA_035997545.1 Pseudonocardiaceae bacterium | reverse complement strand
GTTCCCACTACACTGAAATGCCCGCCTCGGATGGCCTCGGCCTGAGGAACGCTGCCGTGGGAATGTAGGGGCCAGCCAAGGTCCGGTGAGAGCTTGCCTTCGATCTGCCTGACCGGGAGCCTGGCGTCCGTGGGACTCACGCTGACCGGGATCAACAGGTATCCGATCAAGTCCTGCCGCGGCCACGGCTTGACCCACGTCGTGATCGAGCCGTGGGGGCTGGCCGGTGATCGGCGGTGGATGCTCGTCGATGACGAAGGTCGGGTGGTGACGGCACGGAGGCACCCGCGGCTGGTGCTGGTCACCCCCGAGTTCGACGTCGACGGGTTGCTGGTGCAGGCGCCGGATGTCGACCCGCTGTTGGTGGGAACGCCGGATGGGTCGGTGCTCACTGACGTCCGAGTCTTCTCCAGTGAGCTGGCAGCCGCCCCTGCCGCGGATGAGGCGCACGCCTGGTTCAGCACGGTGGTCGGCGCGCCGGTCCGGCTGGTGTACCTCAACGACCCCGTGCAGCGCCGGCCGAACCCCGCGTACAGCCGCGAGCAGGATCGGGTGTCCTTCGCCGACGGTTACCCGATGTTGCTTGCCACCGAGGGATCGCTCGCCGCGCTGAACGATCTCATCGCCGCGGGAGCGCGGTCGGAGGAGGGGCCGGTGCCGATGACGCGATTCCGCCCCAATCTGGTTGTCGCCGGCGCACCCGCCTGGGATGAGGACGGCTGGCGGGTGCTGCGGATTGGAACCGCGAGCTTCCGCGCGGTGAAAGCCTGCGACCGCTGCGTGCTTACCACGATCGACCCGAGCACGGCGTGCAAGGGCAAGGAGCCCCTTGCGACGCTGGCTCGTCATCGGCGGTGGGACGGCAAGACCTGGTTCGCGATCAACCTCATCCCAGATTCCCCCGGCGCCACCGTGCACGTCGGCGACAGCGTCAAGATCGTCGAGTCCTCACCTCCACGTCAATAAGCAGCTCCCGGACCAGATAGTGGTGCCAGCGCTGGGCGGCCTTGTCCACTGCCAGGCTGGCAGATCCTTGGTCACCACAAGCAATCCAAACACCGCCCACTGGTAGGGCGTGTTGCCCGGAACGCCGAAGTGCACGTCGACACTGGCGAGCATCGCGGTGAGCTAGACCGGTCCGATTACTCGGTCGGTTTCCTCACCGGACCGCCCATGCGAGGCTCTCATCACGATGGCTGATGAACTCCATGAATTGATCCTCGCTGATGCCGCCGCATGGCGTACGTGGTTAGCCGAGCATTGCGGAAGCTCGCCCGGCGTGTGGCTGATGCTGGCCAAGAAGGGCACGGTTCAACCGACCAGCCTCAGCTACGAGCAAGCGCTCGAGGAGGCGCTGTGCCATGGCTGGATCGATGGCCAGGTGCAGCGCCGGGACGAGACCACCTACCGGCAGCGCTTCACGCCCCGACGGGCCCGTAGTCCGTGGTCGGCGCGCAACGTGGGAATCGTCACGGGCCTGGTCGCCACGGGCCGGATGCACCCGGCGGGCGTGGCCGAAGTCGAACGGGCGAAGACCGACGGACGTTGGGACGCGGCCTACGCCGGTCCGGCCAGCATCGACGTGCCGGCCGATCTGGCCGCTGCGTTGACCGCCGAACCCCGAGCACAGGCGATGTTCGACATCCTCACGAGCCAGAATCGTTACGCCGTCCTTTACCGGATCAGCAACGCCAAACGCCTCGACACCCGAGCCCGCCGCATTGACCAGTTCGTCGAAATGCTCGCTCGTGGCGAGACGGTGTACCCGCAGCGGCGCACACTGAGTGACTGACCGCTGCGCAACAGCTTCGCTTGGCCGAGGATCCGGCGACCCGTGAGATGATGCGACGATGATCGCCGGACTGCTGTTGGCGGCCGGGGCCGGGCGACGCTATGGGATGCCCAAGGCCCTGGTCGACGGTGGTGCCTGGTTACGCAGGGCGGTAGCCGCCCTGACCGATGGCGGATGCGACTCGGTGCTCGTCGTGGTGGGTGCGCAGGCCGACCGGGTCGTCCCGCTGGTACCGGAAACCGCCCGCACGGTGCTCGCCGCGGATTGGGCGCAGGGAATGGGGGCCTCGCTGCGCGCTGGTCTGGCCGAGTTGCTCCATAGCGCGTCGCCGCAGGTGCAGGCCGCGCTGGTGCATCTGGTGGACCTACCCGACGTGGACGCTTCAGTGGTCCGCAGGCTCGTCGCACTCGCTGGTCCCGCAGTGGTAGCCCGGGCGGGGTTCGAGAGCCAGCCCGGCCATCCGGTGCTACTCGGCCGGCAGCACTGGGCCGACATCGTCGCGTCGGCGCAGGGTGACCGGGGGGCCCGGGACTGGCTGGCGCAACGCCACGACCTGATCGTGGTGGACTGCTCCGATCTGGCTAGCGGGATCGACGTGGACACCCCTGACGCTGCCCAGCAGCAGCCCCGAGGGAATAGATAGCGGCGCTGCCGCGTCGTGGGAGAACAGTCGTTATGGGTGAACCGGCAGGCGGGTCGGCCCGAATGCTCTCTAATTGCGATACACCTGTGGTCATCCGGAAGTTCAGCGCAAGGAGGGTTTGCGGTGCGTGAGGTGCTCAACGAACTGGTGGCGGAGTGGCGCCAGGGCAAAGCGACCGCAGTGGGCACAGTGGTGTCCACCTACCGCTCGGCGCCGCGCCCCGCTGGAGCATCGATGCTGGTGACCTCGGACGAGCGGGCGGTCGGCAGCGTCTCCGGTGGTTGTGTGGAAGGCGCGGTCTTCGAGCTCGGCCAGCAGGTGCTCGCCGACGACACCCCAGTCTTACAGCGCTACGGCGTTTCCGATGACGATGCGTTCACCG
>DASYIL010000002.1:0-4155 GCA_035997545.1 Pseudonocardiaceae bacterium | reverse complement strand
CCGAAGCGGACGTGAGAGAAGCACGACTCCACGACGCCCGACACACCGCCGCCACCGTGCTGCTCGTCCTGGGAATCAGCCAACGCGCCGTGATGGGACTCATGGGCTGGTCCACCAACGCCATGACTACCCGCTACCAGCACCTCGCGCCGAACCTCCGGCGCGACATCGCCCACCAAGTCGACGGGCTGCCTTGGACAGACAGTTGGACAGATGAAACCAGAGATGAGACCACGAATGCCAGATGATCTAGGCAAACGGACGTTTCCGCTGGTCAAGGTGGTGGCCAGGGGCGGGGTCGAACCGCCGACCTTCCGATTTTCAGGACTCCGGTGCAGTGTCCGTCTCCGGTCGGCGCCGTCCGTGACCTGCGCCAGAACAGCCTCGCGGTAGCCGGCGGACGCCCGCGAACGAACGCGAATGAGACGGAAATAGAGACGACTCGGGGCAGTCCGCGCGGGAACAGATCGGCCGCGCGCTCGATATCGGATGAGGGGACCCTCGCCGGTTGTCGCCAGCGGGGATCAGTAGCGGTCGTGTCGGCACCGATCCAGCGGCGGGTCAGCAACCTGGGAGGGTGGCGGCGACGCTGGCTGGGGTGTATTGACCTCCAGTTGCATGCAGTGATGGGCGGCGACCCGGACTCGAGCCGCGGTCGCCGCCCTAGCCGAGTGCGCGGGCTGAGATCACGCCGATCGACAGGCCCAGTACACGATCACCGGCAGATCGTGCTCGTAGCCGAGCCCGGCACCGAACCGGTAGCCAGAGACAGCAGAGCACCGGATTGCGGTTCCAACCCGAGCCAGCGGGCTGCCAGCACCCGCAAATAGTGCCCGTGGCCCACGAGCGCGACATCCCGTCCCGCGCCTAACGTGGGCCGCACCCGGACCAAGACCCGGTCGGCACGCTCAGCGACCTGTTCCACTGTCTCGCCCGGGGTCGCCCCAGCCGGCACCAGATCCGTCCAGATGCGCCAGGGCCTACCCAGCGCTGCGCTGATCTCGGCCGTCGTCTGCCCCTCATAACCGCCGTAGTCCCACTCGGCGAGATCCGGCTCCACCTCGGGGCTGGCCCAGCCCAGCAGCTCAGCCGTGCGCCGGGCACGCACCCGGGGGCTGGTCAGCACCAACCCAAAGCAGTAGCGATCGAGCAGCGGATGGAGCTGGCTGACCTGGTGTTCACCAGCAGCAGTCAGCGGGATGTCGGTGACTCCAGTGTGCCACCCGCTGGCACTCCACATAGTTTCACCATGCCGGACTAGCACCAGCTCACTCATTGCCCTCCCATCCCGCACCGAGCGGAGAGCCCGGCGGATAGCTTAACCAGTAAGGACGCCCTCCCGGTCGCTGAGGCCTGCTGCCAGGCCTGATAGCTGTAGAAGTTCCGATCGGCCAGGACAAGCATCCCCGGCGTGAGCCGGGTGATCAGCGCTGCGGCGAGGGTCTGTTCGCCGGTGGCCACCGGGCCCTGAGTGTGGTCACCTGATCTGGCCCCGGGTGGGGTCGTTGTCGGCGTGAATTTTGGCTCCGCTTGGTGTGGTGCGCTGCTGGTGGTGGGGGCTGGCGTGTCTGCACGAATGTTGGCCCCACTTCGTTTGTGATCTTCCCGTCCGAATCGGTTCGGTGTGGGAGGTCGGCTGGGGTGCGATCGCGGGTGGAGTTGTTCGAGCGGATTCGGCGTGATCGTCGGGTCGAGGAGTTGTCGATTCGGGAGTTGGCGGCGCGCCATGGGGTACACAGGCGGACGGTGCGTGAGGCGTTGGCTAGTGCGTTGCCGCCGCCGCGCAAGGCCTATGCCCGGCGGTACCGGCCGGCGATGGATGCCTGGGCGGAGGTGATCGACGGGTGGTTGTTGGCAGATCGTGAGGTGGGGCGTAAGCAGCGGCATACCGCGCGGCGGATTTGGCAGCGGCTGGTCGCCGAGCATGGTGCGGTGCTGTCGGAGGTGACGGTGTCGCGTTATGTGGCGCGCCGGCGCGTGGAGCTGGGGCTGGATCGGGTCGAGGTGATGGTGCCCCAAGCTCACCTGCCGGGGATCGAGGCGCAGGTCGACTTCGGGGAGTTCCAGGCATTCATCGGTGGAGTCCTCGCGACGTGTTGGCTGTTCGTGATGAGGTTGTCGAATTCGGGGCGGGCGTTTCATGCCGCGTTCACGACGCAAGCGCAGGAGGCGTTTCTGGAGGGGCATGTACTCGCGTTCGCTCACTTCGGGGGGACCCCAGCAGTAATTAAGTATGACAACCTGAAGCCTGCTGTCGCGCGGGTGCTTAAGGGCCGGGACCGTGTTGAGTCGGAGCGGTTCATCGCGCTGCGCAGCCACTACGGATTCGACAGTTTCTTTTGCCGCCCGGGCAAAGGCGGAGCCCATGAGAAAGGTGGTGTGGAAGGTGAGATCGGCCGGTTCCGTCGCCGGCATTTCGTGCCCCTGCCCCGCGTCGAGTCGCTGGCCGCACTCAATGAACTGATCCAGGGCGCAGACGTCGGCGACGACCAGCGGGTGATCACCGGCCGGTCCTGTACGGTCGCGGCCGCCTTCGCGGCCGAGGCGCCCCTGCTGGGGCGGCTTCCCAGCGAGGCCTTCGATACCGCCCGGCTGCTGCGGCCCCGAGTCGACGCCAAGGCGCGGGTCTGTGTCCGGCAGTCCTTCTACTCGGTACCGGCTCGCTACGCCGGCCGTCGGCTCACCGTGCGCTTGGCCGCCACCACGGTGCAGGTCCTCGACGGCGCGCGCATCGTCGCTGTTCATGACCGAGCCCTTGGCCGTTACGCCGAGGTCCTGGCCCTGGATCACTACCTCGAGGTGCTCAAGGTCAAACCAGGTGCCTTAGCCGGGGCGACCGCATTGGCCCAAGCCAAGGCAGCCGGGGTGTTCACCGCAACACACCAGCGCTACTGGGACGCCGCCCGCGGTGCCCGCGGCGACACCGCTGGCACCAAGGCGCTGGTAGAGATCCTGCTCGCGCACCGCACCCAACCCGCCGCCGCGTTAATCGCCGCGATGGACACCGCCGTGACGACCATGACCCTGGACCCCCAAGTGGTGCTCATCGAGGCCCGCCGCCACACCGCCGGGCACACCGCACCGGTGACCCCCCACCCAAAGCTGGACCGCTACGACCGGCCGCCACCCGGCCTGGCCGGCTATGACGAACTGCTCACCGGGACCACACCATGACCATGACCGACACCGCCGCGCACGCCTCGATCGGCGCCGCGGCCCGCGAACTACACCTGCCCACCATCCGCGCCGAAGCAACCCGACTAGCCGAGATCGCCGTGCGGGAACGCCAAAGCTACCTCTGCTTCCTCGCCGAAGCCCTCGCCGCCGAAGTCGACGAACGCGCCAGTCGCCGCCGCTCCCGGCGGATCACCGAAGCCCGCTTCCCCCGCCTGAAGCGGTTGGCCGATTTCGACACCAACGCCGCCCCGACAATCCAACCCGCCCAACTAGCCACCCTGGCCTCAGGTGCCTACCTCGACGCCGGCGAACCAGTCGTGCTCCTCGGCGACAGCGGCACCGGAAAATCACATCTATTGATAAGTCTCGGCCTAGCCGCCTGCGAACAAGGCAAACGAGTCCGATACGTCACTACCGCAAAACTGGTCAACGAACTTATCGAAGCAGCCGACGAACGCACCCTATCCCGAGTCGTCGGACGCTACGGTCGCCTCGACCTCTTACTACTCGACGAACTAGGCTACGTACAAATCGACCCACGCGGCGCCGAACTGCTATTCCAAATCATCACCGAACGCGAAGAACGAGCAAGCATCGGCATAGCAACCAACCTGCCCTTCAGCGAATGGGGAACCGTATTCCCCGACCCCCGCCTCGTCGCCGCCATCGTCGACCGCGTCACCTTCAACGCCCACATCCTCGAAACCGACACCCAGTCCTACCGACTCCGCACCAGCAAAACCACCACCCGCCGCAAGCAGGCCAGCTGACCACCACCGCACAGGCCACCCCCACCACCGGAGCCAAACTTCATGACGACAAGTGGGGCCAACCCACTTGACGACACTCAAGGCCCGGTCCATCCGGTAGCGGATCCGGCCCAGCCAGCACCGTTCCCCTCCGTGTCGGGCACCTTCAGCGAGTTGCAGCCATCGAAGGCGACCGGTGCGCAGTCCACGGAAACGCACCCCCGGAGTG
>DASYIL010000001.1:0-4312 GCA_035997545.1 Pseudonocardiaceae bacterium | reverse complement strand
CCCCCGCAGACGTCTTCTACGCGGAGAACCCACCCGCGCTGGAGGCACTTCGCGAGAAGGATCTGCTGGCCCCGGTCGACGCGGCTACGTTGGCTGCGGTGCCTCCGGCCTACGACTCGCCGCAGGCCCGGTGGGTGGGTGTGTCGGCGCGCAGTGCGGTGCTGGTGTTCAACACTGCCGCGACGAGTGATGCGCAGCTGCCGGTCAGCGTGCTGGACATGGCCGGCCCGGCATGGAAGGGCAAGTTCGGGGTCGCCCCGACCGAGACCGACTTCCAACCGGTCCTCACCGCTGTGGTCAAGCTCAAGGGCGCCGCTGCCGCGACGAAGTGGCTGGCCGATCTGAAGGCCAACGCCACGGTGTATCCGGACAACGAGTCGCTGGTCGCAGCGGTCAATAGCGGGGAGATCGCCACCGGGCTGATCGACCACTACTACTGGTACCGGCTGCAGCACGAGCTCGGCCCGGCCAAGACCACCTCGGCGCTGCACTACTTCGGCCCAGGCGACCCTGGCAGCCTGGTCGACGTCTCCGGCGCCGGCGTGCTGGCATCGAGCAAGCATGCTGCAGCGGCCCAGAAGTTTCTCGCCTACCTGGTCAGCAAGCCCGCCCAGACCATCATCGGTACCTCCGACAGTTACGAGTATCCCCTCGGTTCCGGTGTCAGCACCAGCCAGCCACTGCGTCCCCTGGACCAGCTACATCCACCCGCGCTGACCGTCGACGATCTCGGCGATGGCCGTTCCAGCCTTGCGATGCTGCAACAGGCCGAGCTGCTGTGACCCTGACACCCACCGCAGCGCAGCTCAGGGCAGGTGAGGCGGAGTGACCGTGAGCGCCAGCCCCGCGCCGGTACCGGCGCGGGGCCGATCCTGGTCGCCGCGACAGCTCAGGTCTCGCCGCCGGGTTCCGCTTCCACTGGTCATGGCCGGTCTGGTGACCGCGGCGGTGGTGGACCTGCCGGTGGTGTTCGTGCTGGTCCAGGCCGGCGGTGTGGGCTGGGCGCAGGCCCGGGCGCTACTGCTGCGGTCTACGGTAGGCCAGCTGCTGGGCAGCACTGCCGCGCTGACGGCGGCCGTGACCATGCTCAGCGTCGTCATCGGGGTAGCGGCGGCGTGGTGCACTGAACGCACTGATCTGCCCTGTGTCCGGGTGTGGCGGGTGCTGGTGGTGCTGCCGGTAGCGATCCCGGAATTCGTCAGCGGCTATTCGTGGGTGTCCCTTACCCCGGCCGTGTACGGTTTTGGTGGCGCGGTATTGATCTCCACATTGTCGCTGTATCCGCTGGTGTACCTGCCAGTGGCGGCGATGCTGCGGGGGCGGGACCCGGCCCAGGACGACGTCGCCCGATCCCTGGGGTTGGGACCGAGGGCGGTGTTCAGGCGGGTCACGTTGCCGCAGATCCGCCCTGCGATGCTCGGTGGGGCGCTTGTCGTAGGGTTGCACCTGCTCGGGGAGTACGGGGCGTTCGCGATCGTGCGCTACCCGACGTTCGCCACCGAGATCTTCACCGAGTACAACCTTGGGTTCGACCCGGCCGCCGCGGCGCTGCTGTCGGTGGTTCTGGTGGTGCTGTGCGTGGCGCTGCTGGGCGGAGAGACCCGCCTGACCGGTACCGCCCGGCAGGCCAGAATTGGCGGCGGCGCCCCCCACACCGCGGCACTGGTGCGGCTGGGCCGGCTGACCCCGCTGGTGCTGGCCGGGTTCGCCGGGCTGGCAGCGCTGGCGTTGGGGGTGCCGATCGGTTCGCTGGGCTATTGGCTGATCCGCGGCGGGTCGACCACCCTGCCCCCGGCGTCGATCTGGGCCGCCGCCGTCCACACCCTCGCCCTCGGGGCGGCGGCCGCGGGAGCGGCCACGCTGCTGGCGCTGCCGGTGGCGCTGCTCGCGGTACGGCACCGCGGCCGGCTCACCATCTTGCTCGAGCGCAGCACCTACCTGGCCCGGGCCCTGCCTGGGGTGGTGGTGGCGCTGGCGTTGGTATTTTTCGCGCTGCACTACGTGCCGATCGTCTACCAGAGTGCCCCGTTGCTAGTTCTCGCCTACGCGGTGTTGTTCCTGCCGCTGGCGTTGATCGTGCTGCGCGCCACGTTGACACAGATCCCACCCGGGCTCGCCGAGATGGGCCGCAGTCTCGGCCGGCGCCCGATCGCCGTGCTGGTGCGGGTCACGTTGCCGCTGCTCGGGCCAGGGTTGGCGGCCGCGGCGGCGTTGGTGTTCCTGTCCACCACCACCGAGCTGACCGCCACCCTGTTGCTGCGCCCCACTGGCCTGCAGACCCTGGCTACCCAGTTCTGGGTCTACACCAGCGGTCTGGCCTACGGCGCCGCCGCACCGTACGCCGCGCTCATGGTCGCGGTGTCCGCACTCCCGACCTACCTTCTGACCCGCCGCATCGATTCCCTGTCCACCACGTATGAAGCACCACGTGTGAGTCCGGGGTCATGACCCATCCAGCTCGGTTGCTCCACTGGCTGACACCGCCGGCCGCTCGGTGAGGCTTGTGGCGGAGGTCGATGACGCCGCCCAGCATTCACAGCAACCCAGTCCCTACTGGTCCGGCCAGAAGAAGCGGCAACGAGTCACGGAGTGCTGCTGTAGTTCTGCTAATCTGGTCATAAACGGCGATCTTTCTCATTAAGTGCGCCGAGCACCTCAGCGGCGACCGATTGGACGGCAAGTGGCGGCAGTACTATCGGCATGGAGCCGAGCGTTCGCGCCTGACGGATCTTGTCATCGCCGATAGGCAGGTAACCGTCGACGGCGCACTTCAGATCAGCGGAATGCCTCTTCGGCGGGTGCCAAGGAGGGCAACGCGGTCATGGACAGCAGCGCCTGGGCCGGATCCGCGACGTTCTCGGCGGCGACGACGTACCCGGTCGCGAGGACGCGCTGCCCGGCGTGCAGCCCGAACACGTCTTCACCGACAGCCTCGATGATCCCGAGCCCGTTGGTCCCGGGAGTGAACGGGTCCGCAGGCGGGTTGTATCCGAGTAAGCTCCCCTCGACGTACTCCCGCAGGTAGCTCACCAGTGCGCTGGCGTGCACCCGTAGCAGCACCAAGCCGGCTCGCGGCGACGGATCGGGAACATCCTGAAGCTCCAGCGACGGGCCCGACATTGTCAAGCGCCATGCCTTCATGACCCCATCGTGCAGCACTGCGCGAATTGCGAGGGTTCCCCGGAGACCGCTTCCGGACGTTCCGCTCGCTCGCCGGTTCCGCTCCCTCCTGCAGGGAGCCGTTCATGCTAATACCAATGGCAGCCCTGCGGGGTGCGCGGGACGACGGATTGCACCATCCGCAGGTGCGGATCCGAATGCGCCCGGGTCATGACCGGCGACCCCCTCCGAGCAGGTCGTCGATGACCAGCGATGCCCCGATGGTCGCCAACCAGACATCTTTGGACAGCGGGATGTCCTGCTCGGTGGGTCGCATACTTCCCCTCGCGCCGCCCCGGCTGGCGCGCGATCACCTCGCCCCGGTCCAGCACCATCAGGGTCGGGACCGCCTGTATCGAGAAGCGCCGCGCCAGCCTCGGCGCTCGGTAGATGTCGACCTGGACCAGCTTGAGCTGGCCGGCCTTCTCCTTGGCCAGCTGCTCCAGGGCGGGGCTGACCATGACCGATGTCCAAAGAACACACAACACAACCCTGGCCACCGAGGGTTAGCCATTGATCACCCGGCGAGCAGCAGAGGAGATCGATCGCATGCACTGTGCTCCCCGTCAGCCGAGCGCGTTGATCAGTTCCTGGCATGCCTGTTCGCAGCGGCGGCACACCTCGGCGCAGACTCGGCAGTGCTCATGTCGAGGCGCGTGACGCTCACACTCGTCGCCGCAGGAACCGCAGACCGTGGCACAGGCCTGCAAGATGCTTCGTGTGACGTTGGCGTCGTAGCCGGTGTGCCGGGACAACACGCGCGCCGTGATGGTGCAGATGTCAGCGCAGTCTTCGTCGGAGCGAATGCACTTACGCAACATCGCGAGCTGGTCATCCGATTCGGACAAACAGGCGTCCGCGCACGCAGTACACGCTTGCGCGCAGAACACGCACTGCTCAATGCAGCGAACTAGAGTGTCGCGATTCACCTCACCCAGGTCTGCTGGATAAGTCCGGAGCATCTCAGCCGCAGCAGTCATCTGTACCTCCTACTCGACTCGCACCAATTGCCGGCCATGGCGCACGCTACACCTGCCGGAGATCAGGTGGGGAAAACAGGTCCTTCATTCGTACGCAATCAGTAATCATCAGTGCTCGCGGGTGCCCGCGCGGCGTCGTGACGGCCTGCTCGTAGCAGTCGTCGACGATTCGA